>NZ_WTYF01000004.1:982872-1310496 GCF_009827315.1 Qipengyuania gaetbuli | reverse complement strand
CATGTGGGATTTCCTTGAGTTTCAGTGCGCATCATAACCAATGGCGGTAACCAATCGCTTAAGCTGCCAGCGCGGGTGGACCCGCAATGATCGTTTCTACATCGACCAGCACCACCGGACCGCTTTCGGTCTCGACCATGCCGATGGCCGCACGCTGCCAGCCTTCACCCAGGCCACCGGGAATGGCGACGGGATCGCTGGTTGCCTGCGCCACGTCTTCGGCGGCATCGACGAGCAAGGCGTAGGTATGGCCGTCGTGCTCGATCACCGCCGCGCGGCGTTCGGGCGAGTTGCTGGGCTGGTCGAAACCCAGCGCCAGCGAACAGTCGATCACGGTCAGCGCCTGGCTGCGCAGCGGCGTGATGCCGCACACATAGTCAGGGGTGCCGGGGATCGGAGTAACGGTATCGATCTCGAGGACCGACTGGACACGCAAAGCAGGGATCGCTGCGCTGCGACCGGCGATGGTGCACATCAGAAGCAGTTCGTTCATGCCGCCCTCCCGGTGCGGACCCGCTTGAGCACGGCCATCAGGCCGTCGCGGTCGTAGCGATAGATGGAGCCGTCGCCGGTATCTTCGGGATCGGGGCGCAGGCGCACCGTTTCGCGGGCACCCGGCGTCTCGTCGGCGGTATCCCCGGCGAGCGCGATGGCGAGATCGGCCTCTTCTTCTGCGTCGCCGGCAATGCGATAGCCGGCGGCCACCACCAGCGGTTCGAGGATGGTGCGCGCCCATTCGCTGTTCTGCGGCAGGCGGCAGACCAGCGGGCTGTCGCTGCGCTGGGGAACGCCGTGGCGCTGGAACAGCGTGTGTCCGTCGATCAGCGGGACCGGCTTTCCGCCGATCAGCGTGACGCCTTCGATCGAGCGATCGTTGGCGGACGGCACGATCTCTTCCGTCATCTCGGCTGCGTCGAGCACCTCGGAGACGGCATAAACCACTTCGCTTTCCCCGTCCGAAAGGCGCAGCAAGCGGCAGCGGTCGGCGGGCAGGGCACCGTGTTCGATACCGGCGAGCGGGAAAATACGGCCTTCGATGACGGCCTGTGCGCGGTCGCCTTCGATGTCGAAAGCGTCGGCGTAGACCGTGTCGATGCGGCGAACCAGTTCGAGCCTCACGGCGCGCTTGCGGCCGTCGAGCCCGGCGAAAAGCATGACCGGCGTCGCGGCCTTTTCTTCCTTGTCCTGCGTTTCTGCGATGATCGCGGGCTTGGAGCGCAGTTCGCCGACAAGGCCGCGCATCTGGGCGATGCTCGGCAGGTCGATCAGCATCATCGGGCTGCCGTCGTCGAGCAGGGTCGTGCCGGCATATAGCCTGGTCGCCATGATCGCCGGGGCGATCGGCTTGACCACGACGTCCTCGTGGTCGTGGACGCGGTCGACTGCGAGCGCGAAAACATCGTCGCTGGCAAGGCGGATCAGCACCAGCGTCTTGCTTTCCCAGTCGCAGCGCTCGTTGCTTTCGGTGCCGAGCACATCGGCAAGCGAGATGCAGGGCACTCGGCGGCCGCGGAAGGTCACGAGGCGGCGCTCGCCTGCCTCGGCGAATTCGACGCTGCTGGAGCTGCCGAAGACGATCTCCTCGATATAGCTGCGCGGCAGGGCGTAGTGCTGGCCGTCGCTGCTGACCGTGAGCGCGGCAATGATCGACAGGGTCAGCGGAAGCTGGAGATGGAAGCTGGTTCCTTCGCCCGGCTTGCTCGACACGGCGATGGCGCCGCCGACGCGTTCGAGGTTGGAGCGCACGACATCCATGCCGACGCCCCGGCCGGAGATCGAGCTGACCTCGGCCGCGGTGGAAAGGCCCGGCTCGAAGATGAGCTGGAGTTTCTGCGCCTGCGACATCTGCTTGATTTCGGAGTGGCTGTAGATGCCCGCTGCAACAGCCTTTTCCGACAGGCGGTCGACGTCTATGCCATTGCCGTCGTCGGTCACCAGAAGGCTGATCTGGTTGCCCGACTGGCGCGCGGCGAAGCGCATCAGGCCGATCTCGCGCTTGCCCTTCTTGAGCCGGTCGACAGGCTTCTCGATCCCGTGGTCGATGGCATTGCGGATGATGTGGGTCAGCGGGTCGCGGACCATCTCGATCATCTCGCGGTCGAGCTCCACTTCTCCGCCTTCGAAATCGACCATGACCTGCTTGCCGAGTTCGTTCGACAGGTCACGGACGAGGCGCGGCAGCGAGGAGAAAAGGTGCTCGAGGCGCTGCATCCGCATCCGGGTTATCGAAGTGCGCACATCGGCAAGGATTGCGGACAGGCGCTCGAACGGGCCGTCGATGGTCGGCTGTTCGCCCGCTTCGCGCAGGCGGCGCGCTAGGTCGTTGCGGGCGAGCACCATGTCGGAGACGCCCTTCATCACCTCGTCGAGCAGGTCGACGGGCAGGCGGATGGACCGCTGCATGGACTGCCGCTGGCCCTTGGCCGGTGCGTCTTCGCCCGCCTCGTCCACCGCTTCGGGCTGGACCGTGACCTCACTCTGGATTTCGGTCGGGCCGCTTGCATCGAGCGCCGCGATCAGCGCGTCGTCATCCTTGCCGTCCAGTTCTTCGCCCGCTTCGATGGCATCGGTCATGGCGCCGATGCGGTCGATGATGGCGAGCACTGCGGAAACCAGCGCGCTGTCGGGTTCGCGGCGACCGGCGCGGCATTCGGCCAGCGCGTCCTCGGCCGCGTGACTGAGCCGTTCCAGCTGCGGGAAATCGAAAAAGCCGCAGTTGCCCTTGACCGTGTGTACGAAGCGGAAAATCGTGTCGATGCGTGCCTTGTCGGACGGATCGGCTTCCCAGGCGACCAGCTCGGTGCCGCTCTGCTCCAGCATTTCGCGCGTTTCGGCGATGAAATCGGCCAGCAACTCGTCCATGATTTTCGCGGATCCCCTGTATCTGGGGATCGCTATGGACGAAGATGGTTAACGTTTGGTTTGGCTGGAAGCCTCGCCGCCGTCGCGGTCCGGCCCTGCGCGCAGCACCCGCCACGCGATGAAGGCGGCAAGCCCGCCGCCCAGAAGGTTTGCGACCAGTTCCGCACCGTAAATGGCGCCTGCGCCCCATGCCGGGCGGAGCAGCCAGCCGAAGGGCAGCATGACGAGGAACACGCGCGCGGCGCTCTGCGTCAGTGCAAGGCCGGCCCTATCGACGGCGTTAAGCGCTCCGTTCGCGGTAATGAGCAGGCCGAAACCCGCATAACCCCAGACCGAGATGGCCAGGTAGTTCTCGAACTCAGCCACGACCTCGGGATCCTCGGTAAAGAACTGCGCGAACCAGCCGCCCGTCAGGTACAGGAGGATGGCGGTCGCAAGGCCGTAGACGAGGCAGAAGCCTGCCGCCCACTTCATCGCTGCGCGCGACCTGTCGGGCAGGCGCGCGCCCCAGTTCTGCCCGACGATGGCGCCGATCGAACCCGACAGGGCAAGCAGCGGCACAGTGGCGAAGCTCTGCAGACGACCCGCTGCTCCGAAGCCTGCAACCGCGGCCTCTCCTTGCGAGGCCAGCAGGGCGGTGAGGACGGACAGGCCGATCGGGTTGATGGCGTTGGAGAAGGCCGCCGGCCCCGCCACGCTCAGGATCGCGCGGCTCGAATCCTTGATGTTGCAGGTGCGGATCGAGGAGGGATGGATGGGCAGCTGCGCCTCGCTGATGAGGTAGAGCGCCATCAGGATCGCGATTCCGAAGCCGATGATGGAGGCATAGGCCGCGCCCGCGATGCCGAAGCCCGCAAATCCGAACGCGCCGGTGATCAGGATCGGGTCGAGGATCCAGTTTGCCACTGCAAAGGTAATGGACACGTAGCTGGTCTTGCGCGCCTCGCCCTGGCCGCGCAGCACGCCGTTGAGGCCCATTTGCAGCAGCAGGACCGGCAGGCCCAACGCATAGGGCTGCATATAGGCGCGGATCAGCGGCAGCAGCGCATCGCTTGCCTGCATCAGGCGGAACAGCGGGTCCAGCAAGGCATAGAGCACCAGTCCCAGCACGACCCCCGTGCCGAGCGCGAAGACCGCACCGAAATTGGCGCGTCTTTCCGCCCGTTCGACATCGCCTTCGCCCAGGGCACGGGCAATGACCGAGTTGATGCCGACCATCACGCCGACCCCGAGGCTCGAGATCGCGATGGTGATCGGGAAGATGAAGCTGACCGCCGCCAGTTCCTGCGAGCCCAGCTGGCCGATGAAATAGGCGTCGATCAGGCCGACCGACATGATCGCGGCCACGCCGATGATCATGGGCGCGGTCTGCCCCACGAGATGGCCGACAATGCTGCCCCGCGTCAGTTTTGCCGTCTCGCTCATCGGCTGGCAGCGCTAGCGGGGCAGAGCCCGCATGGGAAGCGCCCAATTGCGCCAGAATGCTTGCCCCTGCACGCGCGGGCGTGCGATAGAGGTTGCAAATAGAAACCCGGAGGAGAGTCCCCATGGCAACCCAGATGAAGCCCAAGTTCGAATGCACCGAAGCCGAATGGAAGGTCCGTCAGGATCTCGCGGCTTGCTATCGCATCTTCGACCACCTCGGCTGGGGCGAGAGTATCTACAACCACATTTCGGTTGCCGTGCCGGGCGAAAAGGACACTTTCCTCATCAACCCCTTCGGGCTGCTTTATGACGAAGTGACGGCCTCGAACCTGGTGAAGATCGACGTCGAGGGCAACAATGTCGGCCACTCGCAGTACATGGTGAACAAGGCGGGCTTCACCCAGCACGCCCACTTCCACAAGCACCTGGGCGAAAAGGCGACGGCCATCTGCCATGTGCACACCACGGCGACGATGGCGGTGTGCAGCCACAAGAACGGGCTGGTTCCGACCAATTTCTACGCCTGCAATTTCCAGGGCCAGATCGGCTACCATGATTTCGAAGGCGTGACCGTGCGTGCCGAAGAGGGAGACCGTCTGGTCGAGAATCTCGGCGATCACTCCATCCTGATGCTCCGCAATCACGGGCCGGTGGTGATGGACAAGACCATCCCCGGCATGTTCGTGAAGATGTGGGCGCTGCAGCGCGCCTGCGAAATCCAGGTCGCCACCCTGTCGCAGGGCGAGGCCAATGTGATCTCGCAGGAAGTGGTCGACGTCCACCAGCGCGACCTTGCCGTCATGGCGAGCCAGGGCGGCGCGGGCGTGTTCGACTTCGAGGCATGGAAGCGACGCGTCTCCAAGATCGACGACAGCTGGATGAGCTGATGGCGGCTGCGAAATCCTGCCCGAAATGCGACGGGCGGATGGAGGAAGGCTTCGGCGTCGATCGCGGTTACGGCGAAAACCACGTGGCGGGCTGGCATCCGGGCAAGCCCGACACACGCTGGTGGGGATTGAAAGCTAACCGCAAAAGCGTGCTGGCGATTTCCAAATTCCGCTGCAACAAGTGCGGCTACCTAGAAAGCTACGCGAACTGAGCCGCATCCACCCATGTCCCGCATGACCGTAAACGACCGACCGGTCGAATTCCTGATGGACGACGATACGCCCCTGCTGTGGGCGCTGCGCGATGCCGCCAACCTTACGGGGTCGAAATACGGCTGCGGGACCGGCGATTGCGGTGCATGCATGGTCCACATCGACGGCGAAGCGCTGCGTTCGTGCCTCGTCACCATCGGCGAAGCGGAAGGCCGGTTCGTCACGACCATAGAGGGGCTGAGTGGGGACCGTTCCCACCCCGTCCAGCAGGTGCTGGTGGCGGAGCAGGCGATCCAGTGCGGCTTTTGTACGCCGGGCATCGTCATGGCTGCCGCAGCACTGATCAACCGCAATCCCGCCGCCTCGGAAGAGGATATCAAGGCCGCGGTTCCAAACCTGTGCCGCTGCGGCGTCTATCCGCGCCTCGTCCGCGCCATCCAGCGGGCAGGCCGTGTCGCAAGGCGGCAGGAGCGCATCAGCGCAGCCCCGGCCCCCGGCATCAGCAGCGAGGATGCGGCCCGCGAGGTCCCGGCACTGTCCGGACAGGCGCCCGCAAAGCCGCGCAATTGATGCAATCATGAAAAAACGGCGGCAGGTCTCCCCGCCGCCGCCGCCGTTTTCCTGACAAGCGCTGCCCCGGGATCAAATCTCGAAGCGGACGCCGATACGTGCGCTCAGCGGATCGCCCGGCTGGATGTTGTTGTTGCCATGGGCCGAGGGGTAGTAATCCTCGTCGAACAGGTTCTCGACATTGAGCTGGAAGCTCAGGCGGTCGCTGACTGTGTAATAGGCGGCCGCATCGACGCGCCAGTAGCTCGGCAGGACGACCGTATTCGAGAAGCTGGCATACTGTTCCGACTGGTGGATGACGCCAAGGCCGAACCCCAGCTGTTCATTCACGTCGAAGCGGTTCCAAGCGCTGATCGAGTGCTTGGGTAGCTGCTGCAGGCGCTGGCCGGCATCGCCGAACGCGCTTTCGTTGAGCAGTTCGCCGTCGAGGTAGGTGTAGCCGAGATTCGCCTTCCAGAAATCGGCGATTTCACCGACCGCGCTGATCTCGAACCCTTCGGCGCGGCTTTCACCGGCGAGGACGGTCAGGGTCGGATCGGTCGGCGAAGGGGCCTGGATATTGGTGCGCTCGAGGCGGAAGATCGCGGCGTTGACCAGCACCTTGTCGAGCGGGGCCCACTTGGCGCCGATTTCGTAATTGGTGAACTTTTCCGGATCGAACTGCGCATCGCCCTCAGAGAGGATGAAGAACTGGTCGCCCGCCTGCGGGAGGAAGCTTTCCGAATAGGAGGCGTAGAGCGACAGGTCCGGGGTCGGCTTGACGATCAGGCCGATGCGCGGGCTGAACTTCTCGTCTACGCGGTCGGCAGCGGGTCCGCCCAAGAGGTCCTCGGTCTTGAGGTCGAAGCGATCCCAGCGCAGGCCGCCGACTAGTTCGATATGGTCGCCGATCTCGAGCTGTTCCTGCACGTATACCGACAGCGTTTCGAGGTCGCTCTGGCGCGAACGCGATACCGGGTTCAGCTGGAAGGGCGGGATGAAGAGCACGTCGGCGAGCGGGGTCTGGTTCGGCGCCAGGCCGTCGACGCCGGGCGCACGGGTGAAGCCGACCGTGCTGCGCTGGTTGGCCGAATCCTGCTTGCTCGCTTCGACGCCGAACAGGAGGGTCGATGCGATGTCCGAACCCATTTCGGCTTCCCAGACCAGGTTGGCCTGGCCGATCCAGTTGGTGCGCTGCTGGGCGTCTTCATAACCGCTCAGGAAGACGGTGCTGCCATCGGTGCTCGAAGGCACGATATTGGCATAGACCTTGTCGTAATCGGCGAACTGGACCGTGGCATTGGCAGTGAGTCCACCGTTGAAATCATGCTCCAGACGCACGCGGCCGATGTGGACCTGCGCTTCGGCGCGGTTGAAGTCGCTGTCGCCGAAGAAGGTGCTGTCGTAGCCCTGCAGCGGGCCGGTGCCGAGTGCCGGGAGGCCGCGGTCGGTGACGCGGCTGTCGTCGTCATAGGTGTAGCTGGCGACAAGCGTGGTGTCGGGGCCGAGCGCTGCGGTCAGCGTGGGCGAGAAACCGATGAAGCGGCCTTCGTAGAAATCGCGGTCGTTGTCGAATTCCTCGTAAGCGGCATTGAGGCGCAGGGCCACGCCATTGGACAGCGACTGGTTGACATCGGCAGTGACGTCGAAGGCGCTGAAAGTGTCGACCGATGCTTCGCCGGAAATGAAGCTTTCGCCCAGCTCCGCGCGCTTTGCCACGCGGTTGATCGCGCCGCCCCCTGCACCGCGTCCGAAGATCAGGGCATTGGCGCCCTTGAGCACTTCGACGCGCTCGATATTGTAAAGCGGTCGGTAGTACTGCGCATCGTCACGCAGGCCGTCGATGTAGAAGTCGGCGGTCGATTCCTGGCCGCGGATGAAGACTTCGTCGCGGTGGCCTTCGCCGCTTTCCATGCTGATGCCCGGGACATAGCGGAGCGCGTCGTTGAGCTGGCGGATCGCCTGGTCTTCCAGCTGGTCCTCGGTGATGAAGCTGACGGCCTGCGGCACGTCGATCAGCGGGGTCGGCGTCTTGGTCGCACTCGATCCGTCCTCGTTGGCATAGCCTTCGTCCCGGTCGCCGCTGACCACGATGTCGGCGGGCAGGTAGTCGCGGTCGGGCTGCACTTCCTCGGCCGCGAATGCGGGGGTGGCGAGGGCGGTTCCGGCTGCGAGCAGGGCGAGCGTGGAGGCTTTCATGGACTTCTTTCTGTTCTTGCGATTGATTCTCAAAACGTGAGCCCCTGCTATTGCGAGCCATTCGCATTAGCAACCTTCAATTGCGCAATCGCCGGTGAAAAAATCGCAACACTGCGTTTGACTGATAGGTTCAGTCGATTAGAGCGCGCTCCAAAGAGAAGGAGACACCATGAAAGCGACCATCTGGCACAACCCGAAATGCGGTACTTCGCGCAAGACGCTGGCCATTCTCGAGAACCTGTCGAGGGTCGATGTCGAAGTGGTCGAGTATCTCAAGGATCCGCCGACCAGGGAAAAGCTCGCGCAGCTTTACCGCGACGCAGGGATCACCCCGAACCAGGGTCTGCGCCTGCGCGGTACCGATGCCGAGGAACGCGGCCTGCCCGATGCCGATGCCGACTCCGTGCTCGAAGCTATGGTGGCAGACCCCATCCTGATCGAACGTCCGCTGGTGGAAACCGACAAGGGCGTGCGCCTCTGCCGCCCGCAGGACACGGTCCTCGAAATCCTCTAGCGGCGGTCCTGCGTCAGCCTGCTGTCCATCTGCAGGGTGAGCCAGCCATAGACGAAGACGATGGCGCAGATGGCCACGATCAGGCCGAAGCCCAGCCAGTCCGAATGGCCGTATAGCCACACGCCCAGCGCGGGTGCGTAGATGTAGCTCGCTCCTGCGACCGAGGCCGTGACGCCGGACGCCTGACCTTGCTCGGCGCGGGTGACTGCCAGCGAGGTGCCGGAGGTCGAGCCGGGACGGAACAGCCCGAAGCCCAACGAGGCGACGGCAAAGGCCAGCGCGATCGAGTGGATGTTGCCTGCAACGCCGAGCATGGCGACGCCGAAGCCGGCAATCGCAATGCCCGAAAGTGTCGCTGCTCTCGGACCCAGGTTCAGCCGCGGGATGAGCCCCCACTGCGCCAGCAATGTGGCGATCGCACCCGCCATCAGCACGAGGCCGACCGGGCCGGTGCCTTCCGCGGGCGTGGCGCGCAGCCCGAGCCGGTCGAGCACGAGGAAGCCCGCAATGCCGAGCACCATGGCCTGTGCGTGCCCGCCCAACAGGCCGACCACGACCCAGGGGCGCAGCCGCGGTTCGAACCAGCGCAGCTTGTGTGGTTCGACTTCTTCCTCGTCCTCGTCCTCATCGTCGGAATTGCCGGAGAAGTCGGCCGTGGGGCTGCCCGAATAGGACGGATCGTAGGTCTTGCCGCGCGCGGGGAACTGCGGCTCGTCATTGGGAAGCTTCCAGCGCAGAGCGATCAGCGTGGCCACGCCCATCAGCGAGAAGATCAGGAACGGGCCGGTCAGCCCGATGAAGGGCAGCACCATCAGCGGTGCAAGGGCAGGACCGATGACCGTGCCCAGGCCAAAGCTCGACGCGATCAGCGACAGGGCCTGCGTGCGTTCCGAACGCGGGGTGCGGCTGGCGACATAGGCCTGTACGGCAGGCGGCGCCGCGCTGCCGAACCCGCCGTAAAGGCTGCGCGCCGCAGCAAACAGGATCAGCGCCCAGAACGCGCCGATATATCCCGACAGGCCGAGCCAGAGCATCAGGCCGCACAGTGCAAAGCTGGCGATGAAGCCGACCAGTCCCAGCGCCATCATCGCCTTGCGGCCCCGGCGGTCGGACCTTTCGGCCCACAGTGGCGCGCAGAACACCCAGAGCAGCGCCGACCAGCTGTAGGCGAGGCTGATCCACACGTCGTTGATCTGCAGCGCGGTGCCGATGGACGGCATGACCGACTGCATGGCCGTATTGCCTGCCGCCGTGGTCAGCATGACCGCGAACAGCAGCGTCATGCGCCCGCGCGAAATCGACGGCTGGCGCACCGGGAGCGGTGACGTCACGGCGTCGGACGGATCGGCTTCGGCCATGGGATAAGCGGCTACGCTGCTCCACGCGCCCTTGCAATGGCGCAGGCGCACTGCCAGACGAAGTATCTGTCTTATCGTCGAAAGAGGGGTCAGTCTTGACCGGTTACGACAATGCCCCGGCGATCCCGCGGCGCAATTTCAAGGAAAAGGCCGCGCGCTTTTTCGGCCAGTGGGGCGTGTTCTTCCGCGGCTTTGTCCAACATCCCAAGATGGTCGGCTCGATCATCCCCTCCTCGCGCTTCACCATCGAGAAAATGCTGGCGCCCGTGAAGTGGGACGAATGCAAGCTGTTCGTGGAATACGGGCCTGGCGTTGGCACCTTCTGCCAGGCCGTGCTCGACCGCCTGCCGCGTGACGGCTCGCTGATCGTGATCGACACCAACCCGCTCTACATCGACTATCTGCGCAGGCATTTCCGCGACAGCCGGTTTTCTGCCGTCCACGGTTCTGCCGCGGACGTAGAGGAGATCGTGAAGGCGCATGGCCACGACCATGCCGATTACGTGCTGTCCGGCCTGCCCTTCTCGACGCTGCCCGCAGGCATCGGTCCCGCCATCGCGGCGGCGACCTACCGCGTCATCCGCCCGGGCGGCGCATTCCTCGTCTACCAGTTCTCGGCCAAGGCGCGCGATTTCATGGCGCCCCATTTCGAGCGTATCGAAAACGGCTTCGAACTGCTGAACGTGTTGCCCTGCCAGCTCTTCTGGGGTTGGAAGGAACCGAAGGGCTAGGCCTCTTCACCCTTATCTGCTGCGGACAGGCGCGAAAGCTGCGCGTGGATCGCGGCAAGGATGCTCACCACGAAGACCGCGCCGAGGGCATCGATGAGCCCTGCCGAAAGCGCCGCGCCGAAGCTGGAGGCTTCCTCCCCGCCGAGCGCGAAGACCAGGCCGACGATCCAGCCTAGGAGCAGCACCAGCACGGCGGCCGCGACCACCAGCAGGACGAAGAAGGCCAGCAGGCGCAGCGAATTGCCCTTGGTCATGGCCCAGGACCGCTTGAGCGCGGCCACCGGGTTGCGCTCTCCCTCGATGCCGATGATGGGCGTGGAGAGAGACAGCTTGATGCTGATATAGACGACCAGCGGAATGGCGAAGAGCGCGCCTAGCAGCGCAACAGGTTTGAGGCCGACTGCGGCGGGCAGGCTGATCAGCACGAAGATCGGCGCAAGATAGGCGAGGACCTGCAGCAGGTATGCGCCGATGAAGGTCGGCAGCAGCGATGCCCCCGATGCCAGCGCCTCGCCGACGGTCGGGGAAGAACGGCGGCGCAGCAGTGCCAGCATGGCCAGCTGCGCGAGGCTGGTGAGCAGGAACACGCCGAGGAACAGCCACCAGTATTCGCTGAACATCGTCACCAGCGCGCCCTGCAACTGCTCCATGGTCGGCTGGGTCGAGCCTTCGAGCGAGGATTCGATGCTCGCGCTCGGGAAGATGATCGCGGCGAAGGCCGATGGCAGGAAGATCAGCACGCCCGCGATCGTCGCCAGCAGGCTGAAATTGCCCTTGATGAGCGTCAGTGCCTCGTTCCAGCCCTTGTCGAAATCGAATTTCATCGCCGAACCCCTCTCTTTCGCTCTTGATAAGCGCGACTTGCGTCGCCACGCAATTCCCCATGTCCGAAATGCTCACCGAAACCGTCGAATGGCGTGCCGAGAAGGGGCAGGTACCCTATCGCGATGCGCTCGCGGAGATGGAGGCGCGCAACAAGGCCGTCTCCGAAGGCGAGGCGCAGGAACTGGTGTGGCTGCTCGAGCACCCGCCGGTCTATACCGCCGGGACCAGCGCCGACGGGGCCGAACTGCTCGACCCGCGCTTCGAAGTGGTCGAGGCGGGACGCGGCGGACGCTACACCTATCACGGCCCGGGCCAGCGCGTCGGCTACCTGATGCTCGACCTCAAGTCGCGCGGGCGCGACGTGCGCTGCTTCGTCCACTCGGTGGAAGGCTGGGTGATCGCCACGCTCGGCGACCTCGGCGTCGAATGCTGGCGCAGCGACGGGCGGATCGGCATCTGGACGCGCGATATCGACGGACGCGAGGCCAAGATCGGCGCGATCGGTGTGCGGGTTCGCCGCTGGGTCACGATGCACGGCTTCTCCGTGAACCTCGCCCCCGATCTCACCCACTTCACCGGCATCGTGCCCTGCGGGATCGACGAGTTCGGCGTCACCAGCATGGCGCGGCTCGGCCTCGATATTGCGCCTGATGCCTTCGATGAGGCATTGAAGCGGCGGGCAGGCGATTTCCTCGCCGCGCTCGAAGGAAAGGAATGCGCGCTGCCATGAAGCGACTGATGATTATCGCACTCGGGGCGCTGACCCTTGCCGCCTGCCAGGAGCAGGCCGGCGATCAGGGTGCGGCAGGCGATGCGCAGCGCGCTGAGGGCGAAGTGCTCGGCGGCACGATCGACGATTCCATGCTTCCGCTCGATACCGTGACCTCGCAGGCCCCTCCGCTGCGGCAGGCACCCAGCGAGGGCTCTTCCGGCGATAGCGAGGATGCGACCGGCGAAGAGGGTGACGAGGCCGATGCCGATGCAGCGCCCGAAGAGGACGCACAACCCGAACCCGCTGAAGAGGCGGAGCCGGAAGCCTAATCCTCGCCGAGCAGCTTTCGCGCGCGTGCGAGGTCGCCTTGCCGGACATAGCGGCCCCGCGACGGTAGCGCTTCCGCACCCGGATTGAGCGCGAACAGGCCGACGATTTCACGCGCTTCGGCGATTTCCTCGGACGTGGGTGCGAATGCGGCATTGATCGCTTCCACTTGCGAAGGATGGACGGCGATCATGCCGCTGAACCCGTCCCCGCGCGCGGCGAGCGCTGCGCGTTTCGCCCCCTCGGCATCGCGCGTGTCGCGAAAGCCCGCCTCGATCGCCATCAGCCCTTGCGCATGGGCGGCCAGCAGGACCTGCCCGCGGACATAGGCCAGTGCATCGGTCCATAGCCCTCCCGGACCGCGCATCCGCCGCGCGCCGACCGAACGGGCGAGCGCTGCGGCATCCCAGCCAAGCCCGACGATGCGGGCATGGATTTCCTCGGCAAAGGGTTGGAGGTGCAGGGCCGCAGCGGGATTGGCGCCGAGTTCCGGGATGATCTTGGTCGCGCCGCTGCGCACGCCTGCGCGGCTTTCGCATTCATACAGGGCCGCGGCGAACTGCTGGACTTCGTCGGTGCCGATGCATTCGGCCAGGACCACGCCGTCGGGCGCGCCTTCCATCGCAGCCTCGAGATCGGCGCGCCAGTGCGGGCTCGACACGGGGCCGATACGTACCCAGCGCGCGAAACTGCGCGCCGCCACCACTTGCGAGCGGTGCGAGACCAGCCAGTCACGCGCGGCCAGCCGGGTATGTTGCTTGGTGTCCTCGCTGGCGGCGCGGGCGAGGTCGATGACGACCGCGTCCGCGCCTGAGCCTGCTACCTGCCCCAGTGCCTTGTCCTTGTCTGCCGGGACCACGATCCACGAGCGCATTTATCGACCCTCCTGAGGGACGATCCGCGCCGGGATGGGCGAATCACCCGCCGACAGTTTCCTCGCTTTTGGTTAGCATGGGGTAATCGATGTACCCTTCCGGCCCCGGAAGGTACCAGCTTTGCGGAACGTTTACATTGGGTTGCAGCTCTGCACCCAGCCGAAAACGTTCAGGCAGATCGGGATTGGAGATGAAATCCCTGCCCCAGCTGACCGCATCGCAGCGCCCTGCCTCGATATCGGCAACCGCCTGTTCGGGCGTGTAGTCGCTGTTGAGCACCAGCGGGCCGGAATAGATCTGGCGGATCAGCGGGCTCTGCTTGGGCACGTCGGTAGCGCCGAAGGTGCCATCCGGACCCGGCTCGCGCAGTTCGAGGAAGCCGAGGCCGAGTTCCTCGACCACCCTGGCGGCCGCGCCGAAGGTCGCCGGCGGATCGCTGTCGTCGCAGCCCTGCGTCTCGCCATTGGGCGACAGGCGTACGCTGACGCGGTCTGCGCCCCAGACGTCGATCAGCGCGGTCAGCACTTCGCGCAGGAAGCGGGTGCGGTTTTCCGGGCTGCCGCCGTATTCGTCGTCGCGCAGATTGCTGCTGTCGCGCAGGAACTGGTCGACGAGATAGCCATTCGCGCCGTGCAGCTGGACACCGTCGAACCCGGCGCGCTTCGCGTTTTCGGCGGCATGGCGATAGTCGTCCACCACGCGCGCAATCTCGTCCTTGCCGAGCGCACGGGCCGGTTCGTAATCCTTGCGGCCTTCGAAGGTGTGGGCATGGCCAGGCGCGCAGGTGGCGCTGGCCGAAACAGGCGGGTTGCCGCCGAGGAAGTCGGGGTGGACCAGACGGCCCATGTGCCACAGCTGGAGGACGATGGCGCCGCCTTCTTCGTGAACGGCATCGGTCACCAGCTTCCAGCCTTCGACCTGCTCGTCGCTCCAGATGCCGGGCGCTGCGGGCCAGCCGAGGCCTTCCACGCTGATGCCGGTGGCCTCCGAAATGATCAGGCCCGCACTGGCGCGCTGGCGGTAATAGGTCGCCATCATCTCGTTCGGGATCGAGCCGGGCTGGGTCGACCTGCCGCGCGTGAGCGGAGCCATGAGGATCCGGTTTTTCGCTTCGATGGCGCCGAGTTTGAGCGGGTCGAACAGCTTTTCATGCATCGCGGCAAAGTCCCTTTTTGCTGACTTGTATGTGCAAGGGGAGCTAGGGAGCCGAAATGGGGGACACAAGCACCATCGCCGACAAGAATGGCTTTCAGCCCGGTGCATGGCACTTTGCCGCGCTGATTGCGGGCAATGTCGCGCTCGCCCTTGGCCCCTGGCTGGTGCGCCTTGCCGATACCGGCCCGGTCGCCTCGGCGTTCTGGCGCCTGTTCCTGCCGATCCCGCTGATAGCGCTCTTGGCTTGGCGGCAAAGGGCGCCCGGCCCGATCGACAAGCGGCTGGCGCTGCTGGTCGTCGCAGCGGGCTGCTTCTTCGCGCTCGACCTTGCCAGCTGGCATATCGGGATCGAGCGCACGCGGCTGGGAAATGCAGTGCTTTTCGGCAATTCGGGCAGCGTGATCCTGATGATCTGGGGGCTGGTGGCCCTGCGCCGTGCGCCATCGGGCCGCGAATATGCAGGGGTTGCGGCGGCCTTGCTGGGTGCGGCGATCCTGCTCGGCCGCAGCCTCGAAATTTCGAAAGCGAATCTGGTCGGCGACCTATTCTGCCTCGCTGCCGGCCTGTTCTATGCCTTCTACCTCCTGCCCGCCCAGAGGGCGCGCAGCGCACTCGGCCCGTGGAGCGTGCTGCTGCTTGTCAGCCTAGCCGCCTCGCCCCTGCTATTGCTCATGGCACTGGCGCATGGCGAGCCCGTCTGGCCGGGCGCGGCAGGTTGGACGCCTGTCTTCGTCCTCGCCCTGACCAGCCAGGTGGTGGGGCAGGGGCTGCTCGTCTACTCGCTGCGCCACTTCCCGCCGCTCATCATCGGCATGGCGTTGCTGCTCCAGCCTGCGGTCGGGGCGAGCGTGGGCTGGGCGGCTTTCGGCGAACTGCTGGCTCCGCTGGATGTGCTGGGCATGGCGCTGGTCGGCGCGGCACTGGTCCTTGCGCGCAGTACCACCGGCGGGGCGAGGGCCCCGCGGCCGCGCTGATCGCTACCAGAAGTTCCGGTTGAACTCGGCGTAGCGCGCCTCGAACCTTGCAAGGTCCGGGCCGACGAGGCTGACGCTCACTTGCTGCGCGAGCAGTTCACCTTCCGACTTCAGCACGGCCTGCCGGTCCTCGTGCCTCAAGGGAATCGCCGCATTGGCGAGCGTGTCGAGCATGACCTCCGCTGCAATCGGAGAGGTGGCCACCGCGCTGCGGATCGCACCGAAGCCGCGCTTCACATAATGGTCGAAGCCGTCGGGCGCGGGAATGACGGGGCAATCCTCCTCGTCGCTGCCGCACACGTCCTTCCGCAGGTCGCGGCGCCCGATCTCAGCCGTCGCCGCGCCCAGCCAGTGCAGGGCATTGATGGCGGTGAAAGGATCGTTGATGCCGGGCGACAGGGCGCGAAGGCCGATCTCCACCAGTTCGTCGATGAGGAATTGCGGGTCCTGTTCGGGTGTCCTTGTCGCGCCAAGCGTGTAGCAGTCGCGCACGCGGTCCTCGATATTCTCCGGCTTGCAGCCTTCGATCAGCATCAGCGGCATGTCGCGGTGGACGAAGTCGCCGGTCCGCACGACCAGCGAGAAGGTGCAGCCGCAGCCGCGGGCGATTTCCACCAGCCCGCCGAAGTCGATCATCTGGACATAGCCCGTGCCGGTCGCCGTAATCGGTTCACCGCCCTTGGGCTCGACCGCATCGGCGAACTCGTCCTCGACCGGATAGGTGTCGCGGATCTTGGCGAGAAGGCGCTCGCCGATCCCCTGCAGGACCTTGTTGATGCGGATGCTCGACGGGATGTGGTTGAGGAAGAACACGAGCACGGCGACGCACAGCGCCATCAGGGCATAGGCGACCAGCAGCGAAAGTTGGGGGGTGAAGCCGGGCAGCGCGGTGGCTGCCGCATCGGACAGGGCTGCGGGCGTCTCGTCCTCCGCCCGCACGGCGCGCAAGACGATCAGCGCATAGACGAAGCTTCCGATGAAGGTCGCAAGGCTCAGCTGGTTGCCCCGGTCCTCCATGAAATTGGTCAGCAGGCGCGGGCCGTAATTGCCGCTGGCATAGGCGACCGCCGCAATGGTGATGGAAAAGACCGTGGAGGCGACCCCGATCATGCTGCCTGCCATCACGGTCAGCATGTCCGCCGCGCCCTTGGGGCGTGCGGGCACGATCCAGTCGACCTCGTTCAGGAATTCGGCAAAGCCGTTCCTGTCCAGCCAGACCATGGAAAAGGCCAGCAACGCCGCCGCGATCGAGAAGAGCGCGGGGTAGAACCAGTAATTGGCGTTGAGGCGCGCCCAGAAGAAGCGGATATCTGCCGTCATGTAGCGCCCAACGCGTGGGCGCAGAGTAGGTGCCTCAGACCTTGCCGAGGTCGCCCTTGCCGATCGTGCCGCTGGCCATTTCGAGCATCCTGTCGAGGCTCTGCTTGGCTTTCAGGCGCAGGCCTTCCTCGATCTCGATACGCGGTTCGAGATCGCGCAGGCAGGCGTACATCTTCTCCATGGTGTTGAGGGCCATGTAGGGGCAGATGTTGCAGCTGCAGTTCCCGTCCGCACCCGGCGCGCCGATGAATGTCTTTTCGGGCAGTGCCTTTTCCATCTGGTGGATGATGTGCGGTTCGGTCGCCACGATCAGCGTGTCGCCTTCGAAGGTCTTGGCGAACTGCAGGATGCCGCTGGTCGAACCGACATAGTCGGCATGGTCGATGATGGTCGGCGGGCACTCGGGGTGCGCGGCCACCGGCGCATCGGGATACTGCGCCTTCAATTTGAGCAGCTCGGTCTCGCTGAAGGCCTCGTGCACGATGCACACGCCCGGCCACAGCAGCATATCGCGGCCGAACTTGCGGCTCATGTAACCGCCGAGGTGACGGTCCGGGCCGAAGATGATCTTCTGGTCTTCCGGGATCTGGCTGATGATCGTTTCGGCCGAAGAGCTGGTCACGATGATGTCGCTGAGCGCCTTCACCTCGGTCGAGCAGTTGATGTAGGTCAGCGCGATGTGATCGGGATGCGCTTCGCGGAAAGCCTTGAACTTTTCCGGCGGGCAGCTGTCTTCGAGGCTGCAGCCTGCATCCATGTCCGGCAGGACGACGATCTTTTCCGGGCTCAGGATCTTGGCGGTATCGGCCATGAACTTCACGCCGCAGAACACGATCACGTCGGCATCGGTTTCCGCTGCCTTGCGCGACAGTTCCAGGCTGTCGCCCACGAAGTCCGCGATATCCTGGATATCGGCGGTCTGGTAGTAATGAGCGAGGATGATCGCGTTCTTCTCCTTGCGGAGGCGGTTGATCTCCGCAAGCAGGTCTTCCCCGGTCGGCAGGCTGGTTTCGGCAGTCATTCTCTGTCCCGTCTGATGCGTTTGTGGCGCTTATAGACAGAACGGGCGCAGAGGCGAGGGGGTTCCTCGCCTACATCGAGAAGCCGGGCGGCAGGAACGCTTCCATCGGCCGGTCGGCGCCCGGCGTTTCCGCAATCACGCTTTCGGTCACGCCGATCCCGAAGCTGCTGTAAGCGATTGCCAAGGAGACGAGGAACACACCGACATAGATGCCGAGGCCCCACCAGTAGGCGGGATGCACACGGCCGGCGCTGCGCTTGTCGGCGATCATGCCAATGACCGGGAAGACCATCGTCGCCAGCGTCGTGATCAGCCAGGCATTGGGGATCATCAGCGGCAGGGGCAGCAGACGGCCAAGGCCCGGGCCGGTCAGGATCGCCATTGCGCACAGCATAAGGCGGCGGTGCCATCCGGTATAACGTTGCCGGCGCAGCGCCCAGAACGCGAGGAAGCCGAAGGTCCACAGGAGCATCATGTTGCTCCAGAGGAATTCGCTCACATGGAAGAAGAAAGGGCCGCCGTTGCGCCGGGCGACCACGATCATAATCGTGCTGCCGGCCAGCACCATCAGCGGGATGAGCGCATAGGCGATCTTGCCCAGCTTGCGGTGGAAGGCCCAATTGCCCGAGGACGCGCTCAGGTGCTGGGCGACGTAGAGACCGATCCAGAACATGAAGATGACGCCGTGCACGTGGTAGGGCAGCGGCACGTCGAAGCTCGAACGCCCCATCGCCAGATTCAGCGAAAAGCCCGCCACGATGACGAAGGACATGACGAGCGCCATGATGGTGAAGAAGCGGGTATTACCCCGCGTGGAATTCTGCGCCTGATCACCGGCAGCAAGACTGGCCATGGTCGGTTACTCCCCCCAAAGTTTCCGCGACCCCTTATCTTTTATGGTCTTAGGGGTATCGGCCGGGGGAGGAGGCGTCAATCAGGCGGGCGGACTTTCCCCGTCGAAGCGGACGACCACCTCGATATCCTCCCAGCCGGCAACCTGTAGCGGGATCGCGAGATTCTGGCGCACCGCTTCCTTGGCGGCGCTGCGTGCCATGGCCAGCACCTGCGGGTTCTTGGCGAAGGCGGCGGCCTTGCGTTCGGCCTGCTGCGAATTGTTGCGCGCCAGGTCGCTGCTGGCATCGCGGCTGACATAGGTGCCTTCGGTGAAGGTCGTCTGCGCCGCCTCGTCGAGATTGGGGCGCGAGATCTTCAGCGCGGGCAGGATCACCGTCAGCGTCTCGCTCGCCGCATTCCATTCGAACCGGTCGCGGTCCATGTTCGACAGGTCGAGCCGGTATTCCACCGTGGCTGGGATGACGGCCGCTTGCCGGCTCTCGAGCAGGTCGACGCCCAGCACGCCGCGCTTGTCGACGCTTTCGGCGACGACTTCGAAGCGCGACGAGAAAACGGTGAGCGAATTCTGCTTTTCGAACGCAAGCATGGCGCTGCCCACCGGATCGCCTTCTTCGTGGTAGAAGAACGCCCGCCAGCCGAGCCATGCGCAGGCGGCGATGAGCAGGATAACGATGAACCACGGACCTGCCTGCACCCGCGCCAGCGACTTGTCGCCGTAGCGGTCCGGCGTGGAAACCGTGCCCGGTTTTGCGTGCTTCAGATCGTCTGCCATATGTCCCCCGAACGTTGCACCAGCCCCCGTCGTTCCAGATCGAGGAGGTGTGCTGTCACCGACATGCGCGCCGCGCCGTGCAGCCTTTCATCGAGGCCGCGATACATCTTGGGCACGAAATCACCCGCCGCGTGCGGCCCGTCGCGCAGGTGCCGCAGGATCTGGTTCTCGCGCTGCCTTCGGTGACCGATCATGCCGCGTACCAGCTGGCGCGGCTTGTCGATCGCCTCGCCATGGGCGGGATAATAGACCCGATCCTCGCGCACGTAGAGCTTTTCGAGGCTCGCCATGTAATCGGCCATGTCGCCATCGGGCGGCACGACCACGCTGGTCGACCAGCCCATGACGTGGTCGCCGGTGAACAGCGCGCCGCTTTCTTCGAGGGCAAAACACAGGTGGTTCGAGACATGGCCGGGCGTTGCTACCGCGCGCAGCGTCCAGCCGGGGCCGGTCATCGCCTCGCCATCGGCAAGGACGCGGTCGGGCTCGTAATCCCGGTCGAAGGATGCATCGGCGCGCGGTCCGCTGTCGTCCAGCACCAGCGGCGCACAGCCGACGATGGGCGCGCCGGTGCGCTTGGCCAGAGGCCGAGCGCCGGGCGAATGGTCGCGGTGTGTGTGCGTGCACATGATCGCGCAGACGTGTTCGTCCCCGATCGCCGCATCGAGCGCGAGCAAGTGCGCCGGATCGTCCGGCCCCGGATCGATGACCGCGCAGCCGCCGCCGATCCCGACCACGTAGGTCTGCGTGCCGGTATAGGTGTAGGGCGACGGGTTGGGTGCGAGCACGCGCCGCACCAGCGGTTCCAGCTGCTGCGCTTCGCCCGTGGGCCATGGTTTGGGAGGAGGACCTGCCATGGGGTTGCATATGGGCGGTGTCGCGGTTCATGTCACCACCCGCCAGCGAGAAGGGAGATTTCATGGCCGAGTGCATTCTGGTCCTAGATGCCGGGACGACATCGACACGCGCCATGGTCTTCGGCCGCGACGGCAAGCTCGCCTCGGTCGCGCAGGCCGAATTGACGCAGCATTATCCCCGGCCCGGCTGGGTCGAACACGATGCGGAAGAAATCTGGCAGAAGACGCTGTCCTGCATGCGCGAGGCGGTAGGAGAAGAGGGTGCCGAAGACATTGCGGCGATCGGTATCACCAACCAGCGCGAGACGGTGGTGGCGTGGGATCGCGGTACGGGCGTGCCGCTTGCGCGCGCCATCGTCTGGCAGGATCGCCGGACGGCCGATTTCTGCGCCGCGCTGAAGGAAGCAGGGCACGAACCGCTGGTGCAGGAAAAGACCGGCCTGCTGCTCGACCCCTATTTTTCCGGCACCAAGATGCGCTGGCTGCTCGACAATGACGCGGGCGTAAAGGCTGCCGCAGCAGACGGCTCGCTCGCTTTCGGGACTATCGAGAGCTGGCTCGTTTTCCGGCTGACCGGCGGGGTGCACATCTCGGATGCGAGCAATGCCAGCCGCACGCTCCTGTTGCCGCTCGAAGGGGCCGATTTCGACGAGGAACTGTGCGAGCTGTTCGGTGTGCCGCGTGCAGCGCTCCCGCGCGTGGTCGACACCCACGGCCCGCTGGCGGAAGCGGGCGCGGAATGGCTGGGGCGGACGATCCCGATCTGCGGCCTCGTCGGCGACCAGCAGTCCGCCACCATCGGGCAGGGCTGCCTGTCCTTCGGGGAGACCAAGGCGACTTACGGCACGGGCGCCTTTGTGCTCACCAACAAGGGGGCGAAGGTTCCGCGTTCGGAGCATCGCCTGCTGGGGACCGTGCTGTGCCAGGGCAAAGGCAAGCGCACCTATGCGCTGGAAGGCGCGTGTTTCGTGGCCGGCAGCCTGATCCAGTACCTGCGCGACCAGCTCGGCCTGATCGGCAGCGCGGCAGAGACCGAGGATCTCGCCCGCTCGATCGAGGACAGCGGCGAGGTGGTCATCGTGCCTGCGCTTGCCGGACTTGGCGCGCCGCACTGGAAGCCCGATGCCCGCGGGGTCATTTCAGGCCTCAGCTTTGCCAGCGGACGCGCGCAGATCGCGCGTGCGGCGCTGGAGGCAATGGCCCACCAGACCCACGATCTCGCGCAGGCCTTCGCCGCCGACGGCGCGGCATGGACCCGGCTGAAGATCGACGGCGGGATGAGCGCGAACGACTGGATGGCGCAGGACCTGGCGAATATTCTCGACCTCGAGGTCGAACGGCCTGACTTCGTCGAAACGACCGCGCTTGGCGCGGCCATGTGCGCGGCCGTTGGCGCGGGGCTTCATCCCGACCTGCCTGCAGCCGCCGATGCCATGCGCGGCAATGCGGCCTGTTTCGCTCCGGATATGGACGAGGAGGTCAGGAAGGCGCGGCTGGCGCGTTACGCCCGCGCGCTGTCCGCTGCCTGATCAGCCGGCGTTGAAAGCCTGCGCGATGCGTCCGCGCAGGTCGCCGACCGGATCGTCGTTCGCGGCACGCACGCTGCGCTGTTCCGCGTCGAGGCGCGCCACACGGCCATAAAGGCGTTCGGTATCGCGAATGAGGGCGCGCATTGCGATCGGCAGGACCGCCATATTGCGCGGGTCGGACGGACGTTCGGTGCCGAGCGTGCCGGCCTTCTGCAACTGGCGAGCGGAAATCTCGCCGGCCAGGTACGCGCGCTGGTTGAGCAGCCACGCGAGCACGTGCATCACCCGCGTGGTGGTGCGAAGCCCCTCGATCGACATGGCGATGCGCGTTTCGTTGGAATTTTCGGGACCGTCTTCGGTGCCGTCGCGCAGGTCGAAGGCCGCACGCGTCTCGTCGGCCAGCAGCAGGGCTTCCGCGTAGAGGTCCTCGACGACCTTTTCGGTTACGGTGCGATCCATCGTTCTCTTCCAATGCCGCGTTACAGTCATCGATGCCCGCCTGCCAGCGCGCAGCGCGCGCCTGTCCCGAGGTGAGACGCGGGGCCTTACGCGATGATGTCGGGGATCAGATTGTCCTCGATCAGCGAGATACGGTCCTTCAGCTGCAGCTTGCGTTTCTTGAGGCGCGCGATCTGCAGCTGGTCGACGAAGCCGCCTTTCTCGCCCGCTTCGGACAGCGCCACGATCGCGACATCGAGGTCGCGATGCTCGCTCCGGAGCAATTCCAGCCTCTTGCGCAGCTCCTGTTCGTTCACCGTCGTCTTCCCCGAATCTCGCTTCGTCGCATGGCCCGAAGCGGGCGCTTTGTAAATTCGCAAGAATGTGATTTGATAATTGGCCTGCGGCTCGTTCCGCAACGGCACGAGTCGCCTTTGAGGGGTCGCAACCTACGAAGGAGACCATCCGATGCACTCATCACATGTCGACGCACTGAAGGCCAAGCATGCCGGGCTCGAAGCTCGCCTGCACGACGAACAGTCCCGACCTGCGCCCGACATCGCGATGATCCAGCAGATCAAGAAGCAGAAGCTCAGGATCAAGGAAGAACTCGCCGCGCATTAAGCGCATGATATCGCGAGCGGGGCGGGGGCAAAGACCCCGCGTCCCGCTTTCGCGGCGCCCCTTTTTGATATAGCAGCGAGCCATGTCCGCCGTTGCATCCGCTCGCCAGATTCTCACGCGCCTGCACGAAGTCATGGCAGGGCGCACTCATGCCCAGCACAAGCTCGACCGCGTGGTCGATATCATCGCCGATGCGCTGACCAGCGAGGTGTGCTCCATCTACCTCCTGCGCGAAGGGGCGCTGGAGCTTTACGCCACCCGCGGCCTCAATCCCGAAGCGGTTCACGTTACCCGCATGGCGGTGGGCGAAGGGCTGACCGGCACGATTGCCAAGAACATCGAGACGCTTAACCTCGCCGAGGCGCGGGCCCACCCGGACTTCCTCTACCGCCCGGAAACGGGGGAGGAGAAATACCATTCCTTCGCCGGGGTCCCCATCGTCTACCGCGAACGGGCGGTGGGCGTGCTCTGCGTCCAGCACGTGGAGCCGCGCCGCTACGAGGACGTGGAGATCGAGGCGCTCCAGACAACGGCGATGATCCTGTCCGAACTCATCGCCCACAAGGAACTGGTCGACGGCGAGAACGCGTTCGACCTTGGCGAGGCTTCGACCGAAACCGAAATCCTAGAAGGGCTGACCTTGGTGAAGGGACTGGCAGCAGGCGCTGCCGTCTTCCATCAGCCGCGCATCGAGATCGACCAGGTCGTCGCAGAAGACGTCGAGGCGGAACGCCAGCGCGTCTACCGCGCCTTCGACAAGATGCGCGACCAGATCGACGCCATGGCCAAGGAGCCGGAATTCGGGAAGGGCGGCGAACACGTCGAGGTCCTCGAGACCTACAAGATGTTCGCCTATGACGAAGGCTGGAGCCGCCGGATCAACGAAGCGATCGACAGCGGTCTTACTGCAGAGGCGGCGATCGAGCGGGTCCAGCAGCGCACCCGCATGCGGATGCGCGAGATCGACGATCCGCTGCTGGCCGATCGCATGCACGACCTCGAAGACCTGTCGAACCGCCTGCTGCGTATCGTGTCGGGGCAGCTCGGCACGGCGGCCTCGCAGGGGCTGAGGCGCGACACCATCCTGATCGCGCGCAATCTCGGTCCGGCCGAGCTGCTTGAATACGACCGCCGCCGCCTCAAGGGCGTGGTACTGGAGGAAGGTTCCCTCACCGCGCATGTCGTGATCGTGGCGCGGGCCATGGGTATTCCGGTCCTCGGCCGCGTGCACGGGATCAATTCGAAAGTCTCCGAGGGCGACGAAATCCTCGTCGATGCGGACAAGGGCACGGTCACCCTGCGCCCCTCGCAGCCCATGTGGGATGCTTTCGATGCGCGCTTCGCCAAGACGCGCGAGAAGCAGGCGGCCTATGCCGAACTGCGCGATGTCGAACCCTTCACGCGCGATGGCACGCGCATCACGGTGATGATCAACGCCGGCCTGCGCGACGATGTCAGCGCGCTGCAGCTCACCGGCGCTGACGGGATCGGCCTCTTCCGCACCGAGTTCCAGTTCCTCGTCTCGTCGACCCTGCCGCAGCGCGAGCGGCAGATGCGGCTCTACCGCGACGTGCTCGACGCAGCGGATGGAAAGAAGGTCATTTTCCGGACGGTCGATATCGGCGGTGATAAGGCCGTGCCCTATCTCGACAACAACACGGCCGAGCGGGACGAGAACCCGGCGATGGGCTGGCGTGCGCTGCGCCTCTCGCTCGAGCGCGAAGGCCTGCTCAAGGTCCAGGCGCGCGCCCTGCTCGAAGCGGCGGCGGGCCGCCAGCTTTCGGTCATGTTCCCCATGGTGTCCGAGCCGTGGGAATTCGATGCAGCGAAGGAAATTTTCGAAGACCAGGCCGAATTCCTGCGTGAACGGCGCAGGCAGATGCCCGACAGCATCGAATACGGCTGCATGCTCGAAGTGCCCTCGCTGGCCGAGGTGCTGGATCTGCTGCTGCCCAAGGTATCCTTCGTGTCGGTCGGCACGAACGACCTCACGCAGTTCCTGTTTGCCGCCGACCGCGCCAATCCCAAGCTCGCCGAACGCTACGACTGGCTGAGCCCTTCGATCCTGCGCTTCCTCGACCGCGTGTCGAAGGCGATGGTCGGCAGCAAGGTCCGTCTCGGCATTTGCGGCGAGATGGGCGGGCGCAGGCTCGAAGCGCTCGCGCTGATGGGCCTTGGTTATACCCGCTTCTCGATTACTCCGGCAGCGGTGGGCCCGATCAAGGAACTGGTGCGCAAGGTCTACTTGCCCGACCTCACCAAGCACATGCAGCGCCTGCTGCTCAATCCGCCGGCAGACATGCGCGCGGCGCTGACGGAATGGGCCGAGGCGAACGACATCGAACTCGACTGATTTCGTCGCTTGCGCGGTGCGCCTCGTCCCTGCGTCCGGTCTGTGATACTATCTGTGCTTGACAGGTAGGGGGTCACTCCCATTCTACCGCGCACGGGAGCGGGAAAAACCCGCCGGGTACTAACATTCGGGAATCGCATGGAAGAAGAAGACGCCATCGTCGAACAGGAAGGCACGCGTGCGCTCAGCGCTGGCGAGCGGCTGCGTCAGGCGCGCGAGGCAAAGGGCCTCGGGCTTGAGCAGGTCGCCGCAGAAACGCGCATCCCCCAAAGGCATCTCCAGGCCATCGAGGCGGGCAATTTCGCGGCCCTGCCTTCGCGCACCTATGCGATCGGTTTCAGCCGGACCTATGCGCGCACGATGGACCTCGACGAGCGCGACATCCTCGACCAGGTGCGCGAGGAACTGGCGCAGGACGGCGGCGATCATCGCAATGCACCGGCCAAGTTCGAACCGGGCGATCCGGCCCGCGTCCCCGGTCGCGGCCTCGCGTGGTTCACCGTTTTTGCCGCAATCCTGCTGATGGGCGGCATCTATGCCTTCTACCGCAGCTATTTCGCACCCGGCCTCGGCCCCGCACCGCTGCAGGACCCGGCCGAGCAAGTTGCGGCCAACGAAGGCGCGCAGCAGGCGACCCCTTCTCCGGCGGCCACGCCTACCGGCGGGCCGGTGGTATTCACCAGCGAGATGGACGGCACCTGGGTGCGTTTTTACGACGCGCAGGGCGAACGCCTGTTCGAAGGCCTGATGGACAAGGGTGACACCTTCACGGTTCCGGCAGATGCGGAAGGGCCGCAGATCCGCACCGGGCGCCCCTATGCCTTCGCCATCACGATCGGCGGACGTCCCGTCCCAAAACTGTCCGAAGAGGACACGGTGGTCAGCGACATGCCGGTTAGCGCAGAGGCGCTGCTTGCACGTCCCGCTGCCCCGGCCCCCGCGCCGACCGCATCCGCCACGCCAGCCGCCGCGGCCACTCCGGCAACCTGATCGCGGCGGAAAACCGCCTTCATCCCCTCGACAGTTTCGCGGGGCTAGGGCTAGATTCACTTTGATTTTCGACATGAGGAGAACGGGCGTGAAGATCACGCGCATTGCACGCGGATTCGGTCTCGGTGGGATCGCACTGGCCATGGCGGCAACGGCGATGCCGGTCGCCGCACAGGACGACGGCGAGGCACGCATCCGCAAGCTCGAAGCGGAAGTCCGCGCGCTCCAGCGCAAGGTCTTTCCGGGCGGGGACGGTCGCTATTTCGAGCCGCAGATTACCGGCCAGCCTGCCGCCCAGCCGAGCACGGCCAGCACCACCTCGACCACCGCAGTGACCGATATCCTAACCCGTCTCGACGCGCTCGAGGCACAGCTGCAGCGCCTGACCGCGCAATACGAAGTCGGCAGCAACGCCATGCGCCTGCTCGAAGAACGCATCGAGGTGCTCGAAGCCGGTGGCACTGCGACCTCGGCTCCTGCGCAGGTGGCTGCTGCCCAGCCGGCCACGCAGCCGTCTGCAACGCAGCGCCCCGCCGCACAGCCTGCGGCCCAGCAGCCCGCCGCTTCGCAGCCGAGCCCCGAGCGTGTCGCTGCGGTCCAGGCCATCGCCAAGCCGCAGACCGACGATCCGGCGGATGACGAATACTCCTACGGCTTCCGCCTGTGGGAAGCGGGCTTCTTCCCCGAAGCGCAGCAGCAGCTGACGCTTTTCGTCGAACGCTACCCCAGCCATTGGCGCACCACCTACGGGCGCAACCTGCTGGGCCGCGCATATTTGGACGACAAGAAGCCCAATGAAGCGGCACCGTGGTTCCTCAAGAACTACCAGTCGGACAAGGGCGGTGCCCGCGCCGGCGACAGCCTGCTCTACCTCGCCGAGACCATGATCGCGCTCAAGGACACCAAGCGGGCCTGCATCGCGCTCGCCGAATTCGGCGAAGCCTATCCGGCACTCGCTGCCGGACGCCTGCAGGGCCAGTACGAGCGCAATCTCGGCAAGGTGACCTGTAGCTGACATGCAGCTGCCACAGGGGCTCGTTGACAGGTTTCGCGCCGATCTCGAGCCCCTGTGGCCCTTCATCGACCAGCCGGAAAGCCGGATCGGCCTCGCCGTGTCAGGCGGCGGGGACAGCCTCGCGCTGCTGCTGCTCGCCCATGCGGCGCTGGCCGGCCGCGTAGAAGCGGCGACGGTCGATCACCGGCTACGGCCGGAAAGCGCGGCAGAGGCAGGACACGTCGCCGCGCTTTGCCGCGAACTCGGCGTCCCGCATCGCATCATTCCGGTGAACGTTGACGGGGGGAACCTGCAGGACCGGGCCCGTGCAGCGCGCTATGCCGCGCTTGGCAAATGGTGCGAGGAGCGCGGGCTCGACGGGCTCGCCACGGCGCACCAGATGGACGACCAGGTCGAAACCTTCATCATGCGCGCCAACCGCGGCAGCGGGGTTTCCGGCCTCTCCTCCATCCGCGCGCTCGGCACGGTTCCCGGGGCGCCACTGCGCCTGATCCGCCCGCTCCTTGGCTGGCGCCGGAAGGAACTGCGTGACATCGTCGAGGCGGCAGGCTGGGATGCGGTGGACGATCCGTCGAACGAGAACGAGGCTTTCGACCGCATCCGCATTCGCAAGGCCCTGTCCGAAGCGGACTGGATCGATTTCGACGGGGTGGCAAAATCCGCCCGCCTGCTGGGAGAAGCGGTGGCCACGATCGACTGGATGGTCGGCCGCGAATATTCCGAATGCGTGGATGCCGGGGCGGAGGAGACGACCTATCGCGCCCTGCAGACCGGCATCGGCGGAGCGCTTGTCGCAGGCGGCGTGATCAGGTCCATCTTCCGCGGTTTCGGGGCGCAGATCGACATGGGCTCGGCCGCGAAGCTGGTCGAAGCGCTGAGGGCAGGGCGCAAGTCGAACGTCGCGGGTATCGAGGCCTTTGTGCGCGATCAGGACGGCGAGCGGCTCTGGGTATTCCGGCGCGAGGTGCCGCGCCGCACGGGCTAGATGATAGGGTCGCCCACGCCGATGCGCTTGCCGTCGGTGATAATGACCTTGTCGCCCTTCTGAGCAATTTCGAACAGCTTGGCCGCCAGAGGATCGGGAATGGCCACGCAGCCGTGGCTGGCATAGCCATTCTCCACTTCCGAGCCGCCATGGATGGCAATGCCGTCCCAGGTCAGGCGCAGCGTCCAGGGCATGGGTGCATTGCCGTATTTCTCGGACACGTTGTGCCGTTCCTTGGTCAGGATCGGGAAAGTGCCGGTGGGCGTGGGATGTTCGTCCGTGCCGAGCATGACGGCGGCGGCACCGATTTCATAGCCGTCGCGGAAGATCGAGATGGTGCGCGCCTGCAGGTCCACCGTGATGAGCAGCGGGCCTTCCGGTACGGCTTCGTCGTCCCAATGCCATTCGCCGTATTTGATCGGCCCTTCGATGGGCAGGACGCGGCGGATGGTGAAGGGGCGGCGCGCATCGGCCTCGAGCTTGGCGAGGATCGCGCCTTCCGGCTCAATCGAGGCGGCTGCGGGGACTGCGATGGCTTCGGGCTCTGCCTGCGACGAGACGCCATAGGCAAGGGCGGCAATGCCCAGTGCGATCACGAATGTCGTGCCGCCAACCCATTTCAGAATCGCTGTCATGGCCGCAAGTATAGGCGGCCAAGGACCGGATTTCCAAGGCTGGACGGGGGCAGTCCCGTATCGGAACGCCCCGCAGCGCCCTTCTTACCCGCCCAGTGCGGCTGCTTCGCGCGCCACGGCCTCGACAGCCGCTTCATCGACCGGTCCGCGCGGTGCGACCCAGCTTCCGCCGACGCACAGCACGGGGTCGAATGCGAGCCATTCGGGCGCGTTTTCCAGCGTGATGCCGCCGGTGGGGCAGAACCGGCACTGGCCGAAGGGCGCCGCAAGCGCCTTCAGCGCCGGCAGGCCGCCGGCCGCCATGGCGGGGAAGAACTTGAAGTGGGTAAGTCCGAGATCGAGCCCGCGCATGATGTCGCCTGCATTGGCGATGCCGGGCAGGAAGGGAATGCCTGCCTCGATTGCCGCCTCGCCGAGCGTGTCGGTGAGGCCCGGCGAGACAATGAATTCGCTGCCTGCCTCGAAGGCCGCGTCCAGCTCCTGCCGGTTGGTGACAGTGCCTGCGCCCACGATTGCGCCTTCGACCTTGCGCATTTCGCGGATGGCATCGAGTGCGGCGGGTGTGCGCAGAGTGACCTCGAGGACGCGCAGTCCGCCTGCCACCAGGGCGCGGGCCAGCGGCGCTGCGTGTTCGACTTCGTCGACCACGATGACCGGGATCACCGGGGCGGTCTGCATGATATCGGCGATATGGGTCACTGGGCGGCCTTTGCGTGTTCGCATGCGAATGCGGCAGCCGCGCCGAACAGGCCGGGCTGCGGGTGGACGATGAGCTTGACCGGAATGCCGGCCATCATGCTCTCGAAGCGGCCTTTGGCGCGGAAGCGTTCCGCAAAGCCGGACTTGAGCAGGGTTTCGCGCAGTCGGTAGCCGAGGCCTCCGGCGATCACGACGCCCTTGGCCCCGTGCGCCAGTGCCATGTCCCCGGCGACGCTGCCGAGCGACAGGCAGAAGCGGTCCACCGCGGCTGCGGCAAGGCTGTCCTCGCCGCTCATGCCCTTGGTCCAGATCTCGATATCGTCGATCTCGGGCACGGCCTTGTGCTCCATCGCGGCGAGCGTCTGGTAGATATCGGAAATAGCGGGCCCCGCCACCACGCGTTCGACCGAAACGCGGGTGTGCCGTTTGCGCAGTCGGGCAAGGATCGCGTCCTCGATACTGTCGAGCGGGGCGAAATCGATGTGACCGCCTTCGGTGGCGGACACGCGGTAAGTGCCGTCGGGTTCGCGGTAGAGATGCGCTACGCCCAGGCCTGTCCCGGGCCCGAGAACGGTCAGGCGACCGGTGGGCGGAAGCGGACCTTCGGGGCCGGTCATATGGATGAACTGGTCCTCGCTCGCCCGCGCAACTGCATGGGCGACCGCCTCGAAATCGTTGACGATCGTGTAGTCTTCGACCCCCAGCTTTTCTTTCACGAGGGCGGGCCGGATGATCCACGGGTTGTTGGTGAAGCGGATAACTTCGCCGCCGACCGGACCGGCAATCGCCATCGACACGCGCGGAGGCAATGTGCCGCCCATGCGGTCGCGGTAATCTTCCCATGCGGTCTGGAAACTGGCGTGGTCTTCGGTGTGCAGGGTCTCCGGCTCGCTCAGGCTGATCGAGCCGTCATCCGCGATCGTGGCGATGGCGAAGCGGGCATGGGTGCCGCCGATATCGACGCTGACGAGGTCCATCACTTACAATCCTGCCATGGCTAGCATTGACGAGGCACCCTGTTCGGCGCCGTCGGCATTGGCTCTGAACATGGCATAGAATTCGCGGCCCATGCCGATTTCGGGCTGCGGTTCGGCGGCTGGCTCGCGGGCGGCGAGGTCGGCCGTCGTCGACAGCGTGCCGGTTTCGGCACAGACTTTGACGACGTCGCCATCACGCAGGAGCGAGAGCGGCCCGGCGCCCAGCGCTTCGGGGGTGCAGTGGATGGCTGCCGGCACCTTGCCGCTCGCCCCGCTCATGCGGCCGTCGGTGACGAGCGCGACGCGGTAGCCCCGGTCTTGCAACACGCCGAGGGCGGGCGTGAGCTTGTGCAGCTCGGGCATGCCGTTCGCCCGCGGCCCCTGGAAACGGACCACGACCACGACATCGCGGTCCAGTTCGCCCTTCGAGAACGCCTCGTTGACCGAATGCTGGTCCTCGAACACGCGGCAGGGCGCCTCGATGGTCCAGCGCTCACGCTCGACTGCCGAGGATTTGAAACAGGCGCGGCCAAGGTTGCCTTCGACAAGCCGCATGCCGCCATCGGGCTGGAATGGATCGGAGGCGGGACGCAGCATCTCGGTATCGCCCGAGGGCCCCGGATCGCGCCAGGTCAGCGCATCGCCGTCCATTCCCGGTTCGCGCGAATAGGCTTCGAAGCCGCCGCTCCAGACCGTGAGGATGTCGCCGTGGGCGAGGCCTTCGTCGAGCAGCGTGCCGATCACGTAGCCCATGCCGCCGGCATCGTGGAAGTGGTTCACATCGCCCGAACCGTTCGGATAGACCCGCGCCACCAGCGGAACGGCTGTCGACAGCTCGGCAAGATCGCTCCAATCGAAGCGGATGCCGGCTGCCCGCGCCATGGCGGGAATGTGGATCGCATGGTTGGTCGATCCGCCGGTCGCCAGCAGGCCGATGGCCGCGTTGATGATCGCCTTCTCGTCGACCACGCGGGCGAGGGGGCGGAAGTCGTTTCCGCACTTCCCGATGGCGGCCAGGCGGTGGGTCGCAGCGCGCGACAGTTCCTGGCGCAGCTTGGCGCCCGGCGGGACGAAGGCCGCGCCGGGGACGTGCAGGCCCATCATCTCCATCATCATCTGGTTGGAGTTGGCCGTGCCGTAGAAGGTGCAGGTGCCCGGCGAATGGTAGCTCGCGCTCTCGCTCTCGAGCAGTTCGTCGCGGCCGACCTTGCCTTCTGCGTAAAGCTGGCGGACGCGCTGCTTTTCCTTGTTGGAAATGCCGGTACCCATCGGGCCAGACGGGATGAAGATCGCCGGGACATGGCCGAACCGCAGGGCACCCATGAGGAGGCCCGGGACGATCTTGTCGCAGATGCCGAGCAGGGCCACGCCGTCGTACATGGCGTGGCTCAGCGCGACGATAGTCGAAAGGGCGATGGTGTCGCGGCTGAAGAGCGACAGTTCCATCCCCGCCTGGCCTTGCGTCACACCGTCGCACATGGCCGGCGTCGCACCCGCGACCTGGCAGGTTGCACCAACCTCGCGCGCCCAGATCTTCATCCGTTCCGGGTAGCGATAATAGGGCTGATGGGCCGAGAGCATGTCGTTGTACGAGGTCACGATGCCGAGGTTGGGCCCGCGTGCCGCCTTGATGGCCTGCTTGTCTTCTTCCGCGCCGGCAAAGGCGTGGGCGAGGTTCGAACAGGACAGCGAATGGCGGTTCACCTGCCGGTCGCCTTCACGATCGGTCAGGTCGAGATAGGCCGCGCGGCTGTCCCTCGAATTGGCGATGACGCGCTGCGTCACCTTGTGGATCACGTCATTGAGCGGCTTAGTCATCGTGCCAGGTAACCCCGTCGCGTTCGGCCAGCGCGATTGCCGCGCTCGGCCCCCAGGTGCCTGAGGAATAGGTCTTGGGCTTCATTTCATGGTCGACCCACAGCTTGCGGATCTGGTCGATCCATTCCCACTGCGCCTCGACCTCGTCACGGCGGACGAACAGCGTCTGGTCGCCTTCGATCAGGTCGAGCAGCAGGCGTTCGTAGGCAATCCGGCGCACCGTGTCCGAAAAGGCATCGGGCATGGCGATATCGAGCGGGACCGGCCGCAGGCGCAGGCCTTCGCGGCCCAGGCCCGGGACCTTTGCCATCATGGTGAGCTGGATGTTTTCCTTGGGCTGGATCTCGATCACCAGCCGGTTCGGCTGTGTCGTCGCACCGCGGCTTTCGAAGATCGAATGCGGGATGCAGCGGAACTGGATGACGATTTCGGTCACGCGCTCGGGCAGTCGCTTGCCGTGGCGAAGGTAGAAGGGGACACCGCGCCAGCGCCAGTTGTCGACGTGGGCCTTCACCGCGACAAAGGTTTCGGTGTCGCTTTCCTTGCCGAGTTCCTCGTCATAGCCGGGCACGCTTTTGCCTTCGACGGCACCGGCGCGATACTGGCCGGTCACGACTTCGTCCTTGCTGACTTCGCGCAAGGCGCGCAGCACCTTGACCTTCTCGTCACGCACGGCCGTCGCATCGAAGCTGGTCGGCGGCTCCATCGCGACGAGCGCGAGAAGCTGCAGCATATGGTTCTGCACCATGTCGCGCAGCGCGCCGCTGTCGTCGTAATAGGCAACGCGCGATTCCAGGCCGACCGTCTCGGCCACGGTAATCTGCACGTGTTCGATGTAGTTGGAGTTCCACACCGGCTCGAGCAGGATGTTCGCGAACCGCAGGGCCAGCAGGTTCTGTACCGTTTCCTTGCCCAGATAGTGGTCGATCCGGAAAATGCGGTGCTCGGGGAATGCGGCCGCGACCGCATCGTTGATCTCGCAACTGCTTTCGAGATCGACGCCGAGCGGCTTTTCGAGGCCGATGCGCACGTTGCCTTCGGTCAGGCCGGCCCTTTCGAGGCCCTTGATGGTCGTCTCGAACAGGCTTGGGGCCGTCGACAGGAAGATCGCAAGGCCGGTATAATTGCCGACCGCCTTGGCCAGCTCGTCATACCCTTCGGGCGTGGTCGCATCGACGGGCACGTAGCTGAGCCGGTTGAGGAAATCCGCCATGCCGCCGCGGCGATGTTTGGGCAGGAATTTCTCCAGCGCCTCGCGAGCGAAATTGCGGAACGCCTGCGTGTTCATGTCCGACCGCGCTGTGCACACGATGCGCAGGGCCGGATCGAGCAGGCCATCGGAGTTCAGCGCACAGAGCGAGGGAAGGAGCATGCGCTGCGACAGATCGCCGGTGGCTCCGAACAGGAGCAGTCGGTCTGCGGTGAACCCTATTTCGTGCATGGAGCGTCCATGTTCGGCAATTCTCCCCATTTCGGACTGCGGCCTACCAGCGCGCGCAGCGGCGCGCCAGACAGGTGCATTCCTATTCGTATCACCGCCTGCTTAAGGCGGCCGGCGAGCGGAGGAAACCGCTCTGCCAGAAAGACGTGAGGAAGCAGCCATCCGCGGCATCGCGGCATCGCGGCAAAGTGCGGAGACATGGCGTGAAGAGATCGAGTCAACCGGCGTCATCGATCCGAGCGTGCGCGCATCGTCGCGGCGGATGCCCCTGCATTCGACGAAACTGCTATCGATCGGAATGGCCATGCCTGACCAGCGGCGGGGCAGACAGAGAGTTTCCAGGCCGGTAGATAGAGCTAGCCGGAAACGAAAAAGGACCCCGAAGCGGGGTCCTTTAAAATTCGTGCTTGTGGCCTATTAGGCGCGCGGCGGCTTGCCGAGCAGCCATTCCCAGAAATTCCACATGGTTTGCCTCCTGTTGTGGTTTCAACAGTAAGCAATCCATTAACCAAGCTTGTTTGTAAAGCCTTAACTATGTTCCCGAAGCGACCTCTTTTGAAGAAACCTTGTATTCCAACAGGTTAGTAAGAGACAGTGGACGGGCCAAGGCATAACCTTGGACGTAGCGACAGCCGATTTCGTTAAGGATTTGAAGGGTTTTTGCGTCTTCCGCACCTTCAGCAACCACGGTGATTCGCGCGGCATTGCCCATGGCAACCATACTAGAAGTAATGGCCCTGGCCTTTGCGCTCCGACTAATAGAATCCACGAACAGTCGATCGATTTTCAGTTCATCGAAAGGCAATTCGAAAAGCGTTTCGAAATTAGCGGAGCCGACACCGAAATCATCGATGGAAATACGAAGACCGAGGGCCTTCAATTCGGTCAGGATAGCCGCTGCCGTTTCGAGGTCGCCGATACGCGATGTCTCGGTGATTTCCAGGATCAGGTAGCGTGCATCGAAGCCCGTCGCCTGCAGCGTGTTCCGCACGATACCCACGATGCGCATGTCGCCGAGCAATGTCGCCGAAATGTTGACGGACATGGAAATCGCGGTGCCACGGAAATGGAGCAACCGGCCCGCATTGCAGGCCGTCTGCAGGACGTAGCGTGTCAGGTGCTCCATCCGCCCGGCCTTTTCGCACTGGGCGATGAATTTCATCGGCGGGATGAAGCCGCGTTCGGGATCGTGCCAGCGCACCAGCGCCTCGACACCGGTAAGGGTGCCGGCGACCGTGTCGATCTTGGGCTGGTAGACGCAGAAGATCTCCCCTGCCTGCATTGCATCGTCGATGCGGGCGCGCAGGGAAATGTCCCACAATTCGTCATGGCGCGAACCGACTTCGGCGATCTTGATCGGACGATGTGCTTCGGAGGTTTCTTCGGCAGCCGCAGCGGCTGCCGGGACGGCGTTCAGTCCCACCGCGCCAAGGTCCGCGAGACCGAACGTAATGCCGACGTCGACGCTCTCCTCGCCCACCTGGATGGGCGCTGCGAAGATCGCACGCAGGCCCTCGAGGTGGTCCACGAGGCGTTCTGTTTCCGCTTCGTCGGATTGCCACGCGAGGTAGTGGCCCTCGATATATATCGTCAGTTCGCTGTCGGCAGCCCGGAGGCGGTCGACCAGCCGGTGGACGTAACGAGCGCGCTCGGTCGAACCGAGGGTCTTGATGACATGCTCGAACCCGTGGAGCCTTGCGACGACGATATGCCCCGACTGGGGCTGCGTCTTGGCGATGATCTGTTCCAGGATGCGAAGCTTGGGCAGTCCGGTCTCGCTGTCGATGCTTGCGACACGGAGCCTCCACCGCGCCCTCGAGCGAAGCGCTGCGTAAACGAGCAGGAGCGCGAGGGCATAGGTGATCTCGACCCGGACGCCGGTCTTCGCTCCGAATACCATCAGCCCCGGCAGCGCGATGACGACGCCGAGATAAAGCGCGCGCCGTACGCCCTTAACTGGATTGGCCAGAATGATCAGCGCCATCGCGGCGCAAAGGAAGGCCAGGACTGTGAGGCCGCCGACGAAGCCAATCCGTCCCGATTTGAGCGTTTCGGCCGCGTAGATCGACACGAAGCTGGGCGGCGCATCGACGAGTCCGGGGACCTTTACATTGGAAGCGCCGGCTTCGGCGGCAGGTCCGATCAGAACCGTCTTGCCCGACAGGTCGATATCCTGTTCGGTCCCGGTCTTCGCAACCTCACCCAGTTCCAGTGTGGAAATCAGCGACGGATCGAAGCCGTAATCGATCTGGAACGTCTTCGCATCGAAAGTGTCGACACCGGCAATAGAGGCAGCCAGCGACTTGCGACCTTCGCTCAGGTCCTCGTCATAAGCGAAGAAGTCCTGCCACATGTAGCCGAGGTAATTGGCCGAATGCGTCGAAGCGACGCGAGGGTGCTCGGTGCTGAAGCGATCGTTCGATTTGACCAGCTTCCGCTTAAGGCCATCGGAAGTCACTTCGATCTGGTCGACCAGCACCACCCGGGGGCCGAGCTGGGCCAGCGCTTCTGCGAGGTCGGCGTCGACCTGTTCACTGGCACCTTCAGCCAAGACGAAGTCGACATAGACCTTGCCGACACCCTGTGCGTCGAGTTCCTGCAATGCCTTGGTAAGTTCGCGGCGTTCCCCGACCTGCGAAGGTTCCTCGACCTTGGAGGAGGTTCCGACGAAGACGATATCGCCCGAAGGCTGGTGACCGCCGAGGCGGGACTGGATCAGCCAGGACAGCTGGGTGACGGGTTCGAGCAGGAATACTGCCAGCATGGCGAACGCCACCGCACCCGCCCAAAGCAGGTGTTGCAATCGCTTCAGCGTACCGGTCGAGCGGGGCCTGAAGGCCAGCCGCTGTCCGGCGCCGGGCGTGGAAGCGAGGGCGGTTTTCTCGTCCATTCCGCCCCCTATGAGGCGAATAGGATTAAGAAACTTTCAACGCGCCCCGATCTTTCCCCCGGTGGCCGTGCAAAACTGCGGGATGCGATGGTTAATTCGACTTAATGGGCTAGGCTTAACGAAACCGGCCGGATCGGTTTACCCTGCCCCTTACTGCGAGCCGTAAGCGCGCTGTTTTTCGGCGCAATTCAGCCGTTCGTCTCGCCGGACGAAACGTTAACATTGCGCCGTTCGGGGCATGTGCAGATTAGGCGATTACGCCGAAAAGATCGTGCTCGTCGGAATCTTCGACATAAACTTGCACGATATCGCCCTGCGACAGATCGGATCGAACATTACGCAGATAGACCGCGCCGTCGATTTCAGGCGCGTCGGCCTGGCTGCGACCGGTGGCACCAATATCGCCGTCCTCGTCCGGCTCGCCCACTTCGTCGATGATCACGCTCAGCGTCCTGCCGACCTTGGCAGCGAGCTTTTCCGCGCTGATGCGCGCGGTGAGGTCCATGACGCGGGCATATCGTTCTTCCTTGACCTCTTCGGGCACCGGGTTGGGCAGGGCGTTCGCCTGCGCACCCTCCACCGGCTCGAAGCGGAACGCACCGACACGGTCGAGCTGGGCCTCTTCCAGCCAGTTCAGCAGGTACTGGAAGTCCTCTTCCGTTTCGCCGGGGAAGCCGACCACGAAGCTGGAGCGGATGGCGATGTCCGGGCAAATGGTGCGCCAGGATTTGAGGCGCTCGAGCACCTTTGCCTCGTTCGCAGGGCGCTTCATGGCGCGCAGGACGGACGGGCTGGCGTGCTGAAACGGGATGTCGAGATAGGGCGTCAGCAGGCCCTCGGCCATGAGCGGGATGACCGCATCGACATGCGGATAGGGATAGACGTAATGGAGGCGCACCCAGGGCGGGGTGCCGCCGCCGATATCGAGCTGGCCCAGTTCACGCGCGAGATCGGTCATGTGCGCGCGGACGGGATGCCCCTTCCAGTCGCGCTCTTCGTGCCGCATGTCGACGCCATAAGCCGAGGTGTCCTGGCTGATGACCAGCAGTTCCTTGGTGCCGGCAGCGACCAGCTTTTCCGCCTCGCGCAGCACGGCATCGACCCGCCGGCTGGCGAGCTTCCCGCGCAGGTCCGGGATGATGCAGAAGGCGCAGGAGTGATTGCATCCCTCCGAAATCTTCAGATAGCTGTAGTGGCGCGGGGTCAGCTTGACGTCGGGCTGGGGGATCAGGTCGACGAAGGGCCCCTGGCTGGGCGGGGCATGTTCGTGCACGGCCTCGACCACCTGTTCGTACTGGTGGGCGCCGGTAATGGCGAGAACGCTGGGATGGGCTGCGCGGATCACGTCCGCTTCTTCGCCCATGCAGCCCGTCACGATCACGCGGCCGTTCTCGGCAATCGCCTCGCCGATGGCCTGCAGGCTCTCTTCCTTGGCCGAATCGAGGAAGCCGCAGGTGTTGACCAACACGACGTCCGCGCCGGTATAATCGGGGCTCATGGCATAGCCATCGGCGCGCAGCCGGGTGAGGATGCGTTCGCTGTCCACGAGTGCCTTGGGGCAGCCGAGGGAGACCATGCCGACCTTCTTCTGGTCGGGTATCGAGGTGGTTGCGGTATTCATGATTGCGCGGCCCTCTACACCAAGCCGGCATCCGGCGCTAGGAGGGACGAATGGGACCGGTAAACTGGATCGCAGTGGGCGCAGGCTGGGCGGCTGCCGCCTTGCTGGGCGTAGCATTTTATGGCCGCAAGGCGATGTTCGGCGCGAAGCCTGCATTGCATCTGCTGGCGGCCTTTCTGCTACTCGCGAGCGCGGCGATGGTCGGCCACATGCTGGCCCGCGTCGGCGTCGAAACGCTGCAGGCGAAGCCGTGGCTCCATTTTATGATGGCGGGCGGCCTGGCGCTGACCTTCATCGGGCCTGCACTGGTCATCACGGCAGTCCGCCGCGAGCAGCCCCTGCGCGAAGCCTTGTACGATTGGTCCTACTGGCTGGCCGCCTATCTGGCGATCGGGGGAACCTTCTGGCTCCTTGACTGATCAGGCGTCCTCGTCTTCGCGGATGCGGTCGTCGCGGATATGACCGTCTCCCCGCGTCTCACCATTGGGCGTGGCGATGATCTCGACGATGATGTCGCCCTTCTGCAGCTTCTGGCACTCCTCTTCCCAGAAGCCGATGGCACGGCCGTCACGATAAACACGCAGGCCGCGCCCGCCGGTCTTCAGTTCGCCGATAGCGCAGCCGCATTCCTCTTCGGTGATCTCGCGCTCGACCAGTTGGACGCGGCCGGAGACTGAGGCGAGGTCGGCGAGATATTCGGCGATGTGTTCGCCCTTGGCCGAGCCGGCGAGCAGCAGGCCGGTGAAGCGGACGGGGTTGATGACGTTGTTCGCGCCGGCCTGACGGGCAAGCGGCTCGTTGTCGTCGGCGCGCACGACTACGCTGATCGGCACGTTCGGCGCCAGGGCGCGCACCGTCAGCACGATCAGGATCGAGGTGTCGTCTCGTCCTGCCGAGACCAGCACGTTCTGTGCCTCGTTGATCCGCACGGCCTTGAGCGTAGTATCGCGGGTGGCATCGGCCGCCATGACATTGCAGCCCAGCGCCTCTGCATCGGCCAGGCGCTCCTCGCTCGGATCGATAACCACGATGCACGAAGGGTCGGTCCCCCGCTCGATCAGTTCGCCAACTGCTTCGGAGCCGGAGATGCCATAGCCGAGCACCACGATGTGGTTCGACAATTGCTCCTGGATGCGGGCCATGCGCCATTTCTCCCAGCTGCGCTTGATGATGAAATTGTATGCCGTGCCCACGAAGATGAACAGTACGGCGAAACGGACGGGGGTCACGATGACCGCTTCCACCAGCCTTGCCCGGTCCGAAATGGGCGCGATATCGCCGAAGCCGGTGGTGGTGATCGAAATCATGGTGAAATAGACGACGTCGAGGAAGCTCACATCGCCATCGAGATTGTCGACCAGCCCTTCGCGATCCCACCAGTGGATCATGATCACGGCGGTTATCAGAAGGAGGGCTAGGCCGAGGCGGATGCCGAGATCGCCCCAGACGGGGATCCTCACGGCACGGCGCAGCGGCTGGAATCGCGGACCGCGCATGCGCTTTGCGTCTCCGCCGCCCGCGGTTGGCTGTTTCCTCTCGCTCATCGGCCGCCATCCCTGCGCATCACGGGCCGCCGGGTCAATGCCTTAGCCTTCGTAGCGCTCGGCCAGCGCACCGAGCGAGGCGTGATGCGTCAGGTCGAGATGGAGCGGCGTGACCGAGACGAAGCCTTCCTCGACGGCTTCAAGGTCGGTGCCGTGGTCAAGCGTGTGCTCGATCGGTTCGAGGCCGAACCAGAAGTAGTCGAAGCCGCGCGGATCGCGCCCCTCGACGACGGTGCCGCGCGAATAGTCGTGGAAGCCCTGCCGGGTTACGCGGATGCCGCGCACCTCGCCGGCAGGACGGGCGGGGAAGTTCACGTTGATGAGCGTGCGCTTGGGCAGCGGGGTGTCGAGCAGAGGCTTCACGACGCGGGCGCCCCATTCGATCGCTGCATCGAACTGCACCGCCTCGCCGATGCCTTCGCGGGCATAGACCTGGCTCAATGCGATCGAGCGGATGCCGGCCAGCGCGCCTTCGATGGCCGCCGAAACGGTGCCCGAATAGGTGATGTCGTCGCCAAGGTTGGCACCGCGATTGACGCCCGACAGGATCAGGTCGGGCGGGCCGTCCATCACCTTGCGCAGCCCCATCGTCACCGAATCGGTCGGTGTGCCGGTGACCGAAAAGCGCCGCTCACCATGCTTGCGAAGGCGCACCGGGCGGGTGAGCGTCAGCGCATGGCCCATGCCGGACTGCTCCTCGTCGGGCGCGCAGATCCAGATGTCGTCGGAAAACTGGCGGGCAATGCCTTCGAGCACCTCGAGGCCGCGGGCACGGATGCCGTCGTCATTGGTGAGGAGGATCCTCACGCGGCAGGCTCCAGCCGGGTCACGCCGCCCATGTAGGGGGCAAGCACCCCGGGCACGGTGACGCTGCCGTCTGCGTTCTGGTAGTTCTCCATCACCGCGACCAGCGTGCGGCCCACGGCGAGGCCCGAGCCATTGAGCGTGTGGACGAACACGGTCTTCTTCTCGCCTTCCGGACGATAGCGTGCGTTCATGCGGCGCGCCTGGAATTCGCCCGTGTTCGAGCAGGACGAGATTTCGCGCCAAGCGCCCTGGCCGGGAAGCCACACTTCGAGGTCGTAGGTCTTGCGCGCGCCAAAGCCCATGTCGCCCACGCACAGCAGCACGCGGCGATAGGGCAGGTTCAGCGCCTCGAGGATGCCCTCTGCGCACTTCGTCATGCGCTCGTGCTCGGCCTCGCTGTCTTCGGGACGGCAGACGCTGACCAACTCGACCTTCTCGAACTGGTGCTGGCGTATGAAGCCGCGCGTATCGCGCCCTGCCGCGCCGGCTTCGCTGCGGAAGCACAGCGTGTGGGCGGTCATGCGGATCGGCCGAGACAGGTCGGGCAGGATCTTGTCCGCGACCGAGGCGGTCAGGCTGACTTCCGAAGTTGGGATGAGCCAGCGCCCATCGGTGGTCCTGAAGCTGTCATCGGCGAACTTTGGCAGCTTGTCGGTGCCGTACATGGCATCGTCATTGACCAGCACCGGCGGGTTGCATTCGGTGTAGCCGTTCTCGCGCGTCTGCTTGTCCAGCATGAACTGCGCGAGCCCACGGTGAAGGCGCGCCATCTCGCCGCGCAGGAAGGTAAAGCGGGCCCCCGAAAGCGCCGCACCGGTTTCGAAATCCATGCCGAGGGCGGGGCCGAGGTCGGCGTGTTCCTTGGGCTCGAAATCGAAGCTGCGCTTTTCGCCCCACTGGTGAACTTCGACATTGTCGTTCTCGTCCGCACCTTCGGGAACGTCGGCGGCAGGAATGTTGGGCAGGCGGGCGAGGAGGTCCGTCAGCTCGGCAGTCGCCGCGCGCTCGGCCCCTTCCCACTCGGGCATCGAGGCCTTGATTTCGGCCACTTCGGCCTTCAGCGCTTCGGCTTTGTCCTTGTCGCCCTGGCCCATGGCCTGGCCGATCGCCTTAGACGCATCGTTCCTGCGGCTCTGCGCTTCCTGTACGCGGGTAGTCGCCTCGCGGCGCGTGGCATCGAGAGCGATGATGCGCTCGGAAACGGCTTCGCCGCCGCGCCGCGTCATGGCGGCATCGAACTCGGCGGGATGGCTGCGGATGAAGGCAATATCGTGCATGGCGCGCGCTATGCCGCCTCTCCCCGCACATTGCCAGTGGGAATGGGGCAGGACCACCCGGCGTTCTCGCTTATCGCGTGTAGCCTATGGGCGGGCCGAGAGCGGCGATGGATGCCGGACAGCAAAAAGGGCGGCGGCCGGATCGCGCGGTCACCGCCCCTTCCGAGCCTCCTTCGATCAGTATTCGAAGGTGAGAGTTGCAAAGACCTGGCGCGGATTGCCGTAGAACGCCGTGAGCGTGCCTTCCGGCCCGAGCGTCGGGACAGGGAAGCCGTTCGCACCGTTCACGATCGCACCGGTGGTCGGGTTCACCGCCACGAAGGTGTAGCCGCTGGTCTTATATTCCTTGTCGAGCAAGTTCTTGCCGTAGAGGCCAAGGCTCCAGTTGCCGCCCGGGGCGGTCCACTTGATGCTGGCATCGACGAGCGCATAGCCGTCCTGGTCGATATAGGGGTTCGGGATCTCGAACTGCGTGGTCTTGCTGCGATAGGAGACCGAGGCGCCGAGATAGAGATCGCCGCCGCCAAGGTCGGTGTCGTAGCTGGCGGTCAGGCTGCCGGTGAATTCGGGCGTGTTCTGGACGACGCGGAAATCCGCCACATCGGTCGGCGTGTTACCGATATTGGTGATGTATTCGTCATACTGCGCGTCGATGTAACCGAGCGAGCCGGACAGGTTGAAACCGCCGCCGAACCGCGCGGTCGCTTCCAGTTCGAGGCCCTTGAAGGTGGCCTTGCCCGCGTTCGAGACGACGCCGCAGAAGGACGGCAGGCCGGCCACGGTGCAAGCGACCGAACCCGGGATCTGGACGTCGGTGTAATCAGCATAGAAGGCGGCGGCGGCAATGCTCAGCATGCCGAGGTCGCCCTTGTAGCCGACTTCGTAGCTGTCGACCTGTTCCGGGGCGAAGCTGAGGAAGGCTGCGACTTCTTCATCGGTCGGTGCGCCGGCAGTGGCCGCAGGCGCGTTCGCACCCACGCCGCGCGGGTCGAAGCCGCCGCCCTTGAAGCCCTTCGAATAGCTGGCGTAGATATTGTGATCCGGCGTCGGCATGAAGCTGATCGATGCGCGGGGGGTGAACTTCTTGAATTCGCGACTTCCGTCGAAATCGGTCGAAGGAGCGCCGAAGGGCACGCCCGCACCACCGAAGATCGGCGAGCCGCCGCCAAGGTAGTTCTGGCGCAGGATATAGGCGCTGCGTTCGTCCCAGGTGTAGCGGCCGCCGACCGAGATGCTCAGCTGCTCGCTGAGATCGAAGGTGAAGTCGCCGAAGACTGCATAGGTTTCGGTGTCGACTTCCGCCTGCGTGTAAGCGGTCAGGCCCGGGAAGGTGGTGAAGATGCGAACGTCGAACAGCGTGTCGGCCTTCGCATCGAGATAGTAGAAGCCGAGCAGGCCGGTCAGTGCGCCGCCATTGTCATAAAGCAGCTGGAATTCTTGGCTCAGCTGCTCGTTGAGATAGGCGCCCGGCACGTCGAGATCGACGGCAGGAAGCGCGTCGAAATCGATCGGCGTGTAGCTGTCGTCCTTGCGGAATGCCGAGATCGAGCGGAACATCAGCGCGTCGGACAGCTCGAGTTCGGCGTGCATGGAGACGCCGTAGCTTTCGACTTCCTGTTCCGGATCGTTGAGCGCGCCGCGCGTGTCGAACACGTTGTCGAGCACAGGTGCGCCCGAGGCGAGGCCCGGGATCAGGCGGTGGCCGCCGCGGGGGTTCGACTTGTCCTTGGTGTAATCGCCCTGGACACGGATGAAGCCGGGCTCGTCATAACCGCCCACTTCCAGGCTGAGGCGACCGGCCCAGATGTCCTTGTTGTAGTTTTCGAGGCCGGTGGTCAGGTTTTCGCCGAAACCGCCGCGCGACAGGCGCGCGACCGAACCGCCGACACGCACGAGATCACCCATCGGGAGCGAGGCGGTCAACACGCCTTCGGCCTGGTCGTAGGTGCCATAGGTGGCACGCGCCTTGAACGAGGGTTCGAGCGGCAGGCGCTTGGTCACATACTTGACCGCGCCGCCAATCGTGTTGCGGCCATAGAGCGTGCCCTGCGGACCGCGCAGCACTTCGATCCGCTCGACGTCGTAGATGTCGAGGACGGCAGCCTGCGGGCGGTTGAGGTAGATGTCGTCGAGATAGATGCCGACGCCCTGCTCGAAGCCCGAGACGGGGTCCTGCTGGCCGATGCCGCGGATGAAGGCGGACAGCGTCGAGTTGGTGGCGCGGCTCGCTTCGAGCGTCACGTTGGGAACCGACTGCGCAATGTCGGTGATGTCGAGCGCGCCGCGTTCCTCAAGCGCTTCGCCCGAGAAGGCGGAAACCGCGACCGGTACGTCGATCAGGCGTTCCTCGCGGCGGCGGGCGGTCACGACGATGACTTCGTCTTCCGCATCCTGCGAGGCGACGGTGTCCTGCTGCGACTGAGCGGCAGCGGGCGCTGCGAAGGCGATCGCGGCAGTACCGACAAGCAATGCACCCGCAAGGCGCGACGTATGGAAACGCATCGAAATTCCCTCCCTCGATATCTCTCTGAGGGGTGGATATTGAAAACTGAACCACCTTTCAAGTTTTATCTTGCATCCTTTGGTGGCAAGGGTCTAGCCACGTGCCCGGGGAGGCCATGGGATGAGCATCGAAACGGCGGAAAAGCCCAAGATACCGCGCACCGACCGGGGGCGACGCACCCAGCGCAAGCTGCTCGATGCGGCGGCGAAGGAATTCGGCGAGCGGGGTTTCCACGAGGCCTCGATCAGCTCGATCACGCGCCGCGCCGGCGTGGCTCTCGGCTCATTCTACACATATTTCGACAGCAAGGACGCGATCTTCCGGGCGCTGGTCGTCGACATGAGCGAGGCGGTGAAGACTGCCGCGCGCGATGCGATCGGCACAGAGACGGCCCCGCTCGCGGTGGAGCGCGCGGCGCTCGAGGGGTTTCTGCGCTTCGCAGCCGAACACAAGGAGATCTACCGCATCATCGACGAGGCGGAATTCGTCGATCCGGCAAGCTACCGCAATCACTACGAGACGATCGCCGAGCGTATTGCTGACCGCCTGTCTCAGGGCAGGGCAGCAGGTGCCATGCGTTCCGGTCTCGGCGAGGTTGAAGCCTGGGCCTTGATGGGCATGAACGTGTTTCTCGGGCTGCGCTACGCCATCTGGGCGCGCGACGGGGACCCCGACGCCGCCGAAATCGCGAGTGCGGCCAATGCGCTCCTCGCCAGGGGCGTCGGCAAGTAGGTTTCAGGAACACGCGCTGCTCCTGACCGTTGATGGGGCAAAGGAGATTTACACATGATCGGCAAGGTAATCGGCGCCTATGTGGGCGACAAAATTGCTAAACAGACCAGTGTGGGCATCGGCGGTGCCGGCGGCGCTGCGCTTGGCGTCATTGCAGCGACTGCGCTGCGCAGGATGAGCCTGCCCGCAATGATCGCGCTGGGTGCCGGAGGCTATTTGGCGAAGAAGCTGACCGAGAAGAAGGCAGCGCAGCCGCAGGCACCCGAAGTTCCGGCCAAGCCCGCCAAAACTGCAAAAAAGAGCCGCGCGAAAGCGGCCTGACGCTCACCGCGTTTTGACGACATCGAAAGGCCGCTCCGACCGGGGCGGCCTTTCTCTTTGGGCTAGCCGGGCAGGCTGATCGGCCGCGTCTCATATTGCTGCTGCCACTGGTGGACGTCCGACAGCATGATGTCGCTCAGCCGCCGCAGCCGGTCGACCAGCCGGTTGTAGCCGAGATCGTCGCGCATCATCGATGCCTGCAATTTGCGCAGCCGCTTGGCGATGGCCGCCGAGCGCTCTGCCGTCGCGGCGAAGTCGCCCTGCATGCGGATGCCGTAGAGGGCCGCCGCCAGCACGGGGAAGAAGGCCGTGGCGAAGGTCGTCACCGCTGTAAGGCTGATGCCGAAGAGATAGCCGGTCTTGCCGGGCAGCACGATCGTCGACAGGAACACCGCGCAGAACAGGATCGTCCCAGCGAACAGCCCGTCACCGAACCGGTGGAGCCGGTGATTGGTATGCTCCATCATGTGGGCGTTGTTTTCGTGATAGCCGATCTGGTCGCGGATCAGCTCCAGCGCCATCTCGCGCACCTTTTCGAGATAGGCCCGGTCGAGCTGGCCCGGCGGCAATTCCAGCTCGCGGGCGGTGGCGCGGGCGTACCAGGTCACCCAGCCGGGATGGGTCGTACCGTCCTCCACATCGCGCAGTTCGAGCCGGCCGAGGGTCGACGAAACAGCCAGCAAACGCAATCGCTCGGCAAGGTGTCGCCGGTCGATCCACATCTTGTGGAAGTCCGATTTGCGCGCACTCCGCGTGTTGAAGATGATGAGCAGGATCACGAGCAGTTCGGCCGCGATCAGCACGGCCTTGCCTTCCGGCCAGAACAGGCCCGACAGGGCGAGCAGCACTGCAATGGCGGCAAGCGCGAAATTGGTCACGAAGCTGCTGCGGAACCGCAGCGCGAAATAGCTGGCGGCCATGTCGGCACGGGCGAAGCGGTCGGACACCTCGTTATTGAGGCGTTCGCCGAACAGTCCGAAGTCCTTGAACGGCTCCACCATGGGCGTGAAATAGGCTCGCATGTCCTCGATCGTCGGGATCGAGAGGCGCGTTTTCGCAAGGCTCCTCGTGCCGCAGGCCAGCAGCAGCAGCGGCCAGGCGAAACTGAACTGCCGCCGCGAAGGCGTCGGCTGGTAGAACACCGACAGGGGCGCTGCCTCGAACCCTTCGGGCGGCGCGCAAAGCGCCTCGAGCAAATGGGGTAGCGCCTTGTTGAACTCCACCCGTTCGACACCGTCGATGGACGGGCGGTCGGGGATTTCATCGTGCAACCCGCTCCACAGCAGTTGCGGCGGATGGATCTCGTCCGGCCAGACATGGATCACTGGCATATGGCTCGCCACCGCCTGTGCGACGACCTCAGTCGTACCGCCGCGCCCGCGCGATGCATCCCCGTCCCAGACAGCGATCAGGATATCGGACTGGGCAATGATGAGGCGGCCGATGGATTCGTAGGCCGCGGTGTCGTTCGGGCGGTGATCGACCAGTTCGACCGTCGAATCCGCGGCATCGATCAGCGCCTTGGCGCGTACCCACTCTTCGGCGGCAAAGTCGTGGGAATAATCCTCGGCCGCGAAGGGAAGACAGGCCGACAGGGTAAGGCCCTGCTTTATCGCGGCTTCGGCTGCGACCGTGTCGGCACCCGTGGCCATGGCGGAAACAAGGCGGATCAGCGGTTCTTCGTCGGCAAAGACGGCCCGGTGCTTGGCGAAAATCCTCGCCATCGCCTCGCGGCTATGTTCGAAAATCTCTTCGCAATTGTGGCGGACCGCATCGTACCGGTCCTTCGGCAGGCGGGGCGGGCGATGGCCGGTGACACCGAAACGCAGGGTCAGCCGCGGCTTGAGATCGAGAATTTCGGCCATCTATTCCGTCACGCCCTCTTCCTCCCAATGTTCGTGCCCCCAGGCGCAAAGCCGGTCGCAATGCTCGATCATGCCGAACCAGCGGCGCAGCCTAAGTTCCAGCGTTTCGGGCGTCACATGCGGATCGTGCTGGCGCATGCGGGCCAGGTTCGCCCGGCCGTCTTCCACATTTCCTTCCAGCATGTCGACGAGGAACAGGCCGAGATAGGCGGCCGCGCTGGTGTGATTGAGCTGCAGGGCGTGACTGTATTCCTCACGGGCCTGCCCATGGTTCCCGTCGCGAAGGTGGACGCTGCCCCGCCAGACATAGGTCGCGAATTGCGTGTGGGCCCCCGGTGCGCCGGCGATCTCGAGTTCGAACTGCTCGAGCGCCTCCCGGCTGTTGCCGAGCAGCGCATGGGCGATGCCGGCGTTGTAATGGGCGAGCCCGAAATTGGGGCTGCGTTCGAGCGCGCGCTTGGCGTAAATCAGCGCATCGCGTGGCTGGCCGATATAGTTGTAGGCTTCGGCGACATGCGCCAGCACAAGCGGGTTCTCCGCATCCAGTGCCAGCGCCTGCCCGATCTCCGCATTGATCTTCGCCACAGTATCGGGGTCATCGGGTACCGCGTGCATGTAGATCGTCGCATTGGCATCGGCGAGCATGGCATGGGCAAGCCCGTAGGTGGGCGCGATCTCCACCGCCTTCTGTGCATCCTGCAAGGCCAGCATCAGCGTTTCTGCGGTGATCTGCCGGTAATTTGCCATGGCCCGCGTCACCATTTCCCAGGCCGTGAGATTGTCGGGTTTCCTCAGCGCGCGTTCCATCTCCAGCCGGTTGACCTGAGAATTGAGGTGCGCGGCGACCTCGGTAACGAGTTCCTCTTCGAGCTCGGCCAGTTCGTCTAGCGGTCGCTCGAACTTCTGGGTCCACAGGATCGTGCCGCTTTTCGCATCGAGCAGCTGCGCGGTCACACGCAGGATCGACATGCGGCGGCGCACATTGCCTTCGAGGATGTAGCGCACCCCCAGGCCGCGGGCCATCGCCTCGATATCGGCGATCTCGCCTTGCCGGAACCGTGCAATGGCGCTGCTGGACAGGACCCGCAGTTCCGCCGCCTGCGACATGGCGTCGATGATGTCTTCCACCAAGCCGATGGCGAAGACCTCGTCGTCCTCGATGCCGGAGCGGTTCTTGAACGGCAGCACCGCGAGCGAAGGAAGCGAGCCTTCGCGCGCCTGGGGCGGCGGGGCGGGAGCAACTGGTGGAGGGACGGCCAGCGTCGGAGCGGAGGAAGCGGCGGCACCAACCTGCTGCCTGCGCCGGTCGACGACCAGCCGGACATCGCCCACGAAACTGCGCCAGCGCGGATCCTCGCGGTCCCCGTTCCACCCGGTAAGATCGGCGGTCTGGGTCAGTTCGAACATGATCGGGCGTTCGCAAGGCGCGATCATGGCCGGCACCAGCGCCCCGTTGCGATCGCCGATCGTGGCTTCCGAGCGGACCCAGCGCGATTGCACGGAGGTTGCCGACCACAGGACGACCACTGCGGGGGCCTGTCGCAGTGCCGCCTCGATAACCTCGTCATAGGTGTCGCCGGACCGCAGGGTCTCGTCCCACCAGACGGCAAAGCCTTCCTGTTCCAGCGTCACGGCGAATTGCCGGGCCAAAGGCTCGTCAGCGCGTCCGTACGAAATGAACAGGTCGTGCAAGCCTAACCCCCGTTCCGCCACCGGCCTGCCTTGGCAGGCCTACTGCACCCTAACCGCATACCGGACCGATTTCCACGCTCGCGTCCTAGCCTTCCCAAAGCACTCTGCCGGGCAGGATCGTCATGTCGTAGGCAATGCGCACGCCGCGCACCTTCTGGCGGGGCGCGATGCCGAAATCCGACGCGACGGGTGAGCTGTCCAGGTGATCGAGCGCCATGTCGAAAGTGACGAGCTTCGGGAAAGCGTCGAATTTCGTCACCTCTCCCATCGCTTCGGTGATGGCCTGGTAGCAGGCACGGTTTCCGTCGTGGACGTCGCGGAACTGCTTGAGGAAAAGCTGCGGGACCCGCCGGTGAAGTGCGTCGCCGATGATTTCCAGGTCGAGGCCGAGGCTGTTGTGCCAGCCGCCCTTGCGCGTTCCCAGATGATGGAACAGGGCCTTGGCCGCCTCCCCGAAGCTGCCGACTTTGCCGAGGATGCTGCTGTCCTCTTCCCTGGGGCTGGACAAGGTAAGCAGCCGGTGGCGCGCCTGCTGTGCGTCCTTGCCGAATGCCTTCGTGGCGAAGAGGTCGACCGATAGCGCGCCGTCCTTGTTACCCTCGTCGCCGGGCAGGGTGATCCAGCCCTTCTGCTTGGCATAGCCGAAAATCTCGCGGCCCGAGGCGATGGCGACCGGATTGTCGAGCACGAGATAGGGCATGACCATGTCGAAATGCGTGGCCACTTCCTTGCCGCCGCGCTTCTCCACGCGGACGGCCGGGATCCAGAAAGTGAGTTCGCGTTCGGGCGACCAGCCCATCTGCGGTTCGTCCACGAAGCGGCCGGTGTGGATGTCGACGATGGACATCATCATCGTGGAACCCATCGGACGCACCCTCACCGCACCCCCGCTCGGTTCGTCGAACATCCTGCGGCAATAGCCTGCCATGAGGTCGTAATCCGCATCGAGCAGGAAGGCCCACATCGTCGTATTGTTCAGCGTGATCGTCCCCGGGAAGGTGGACATGCCGTGGTGCTTCACGAACAGCCCAGGCCCGTCTGCGGGCTTTTTCGGGTATTCGGCACGGGTCAGCGCTTCTGCGTCCACGCCCCTGATATCGGTCGGGAACTTCGAAATCGCATGGCTGGCGAGCATGCCGGAAATGGTCGTCGCCTCGAACGAGCCCAGATTCTGCCCGTTCTGGATCCAGTCCCCGGTCAGATAGAGGTTAGAATAGGTTGAACCGCTGGCCGTCATGCGGTGCCGCGTCGATCCGCGAACGGTCAGCGTATAACGTTCGCTCGGATCGATGTTCGCCCGGCTGTAGCGGCTCAAGATCGTACCCTTCTCCGGACCTCCCGGACCGAATTCCCGGTGCCAGAAATAGGACCCGTCGCCATTGAGGAAAACATCGGCGAGCTGGTCGACGATGGCTTGCTGGCGCGCGGGGTATTCGTGGTCGCTGCTTGGCGGCAAGGTATCCTTGCAGGGGAGTGGACCGCACATGATCTGTTCCGAGCAGACGCCTGTTTCCTTGGGCCAGCTTTCGGTCGCCAGCACCTCGCTGATGTCGCACCAGGTGTTGAGATTGACCTTGTCGTAGGCCCCGACCAGCGAGGGCTTGTCCCAGCCGAGCCCTTTCTCGGTCTTGTCCATCCAGGTCTGGAGGCTTTGCGTGGCAGTGCTGCGGATCGTGGTGTTGAACCGCCGCCATTCCGATTTCTGGCTGATGAGATCGCGGCAGATGGTCGCGTGAGCCGCCGGCGGGATAGCCAGGACCAGCGCATCGTAATCGTCGCCGCTCTTAAGGACCAGCGGGGGCAGGGGGTCCTGCCAGTCGGTCCAGTGCGATTCGAGATCGGCGCCCGATGCTTCCAGCTTCTCGCCATCCTTGATCTGGCGGTAGAGCGGCCGGTCCGGCCAGACATGTATGGCAGGGCGGTTGGCGAATTCGATCGTGCGCAGCGGATGGTAGGTTTCCCCTGCCAGTTCGACCTGTCGCCCGATCTCGACCGCGGCGATCTCGCTGCCGTCGGCGGAGGGGACCAGCCGGTCGACGCGGTGGAAGAACTCCACCTTCACCCCGCGCTGTTTCAGCACTTCGTAGATCGGCTGGACGATGGCATCGCCCGTCGCGCTGTTGAACTTCCAGATGATCGAGCCCTGGTATGTCGCCGTGTTCATCAGCGAGACCACCATGGTGCCAGCCTCGACCTCGCCCGGACCGGTCCAGTCGCCCTGCGGATAGGCGAAGATGAGGTCGTAGAGGCTGCGGATCAGCGCCGACTGGAGCGATATTTCGTCCGCCCCGTGCGAGCGCAGCCATTCGCGGTAATCGAGCTTGTTCACCCGTTCGAGGTTGGCTTCGGGGTCGAACAGCAGCCCGTCGCGTAGCGAACCGATGAGGCTGGACAGGCCGAGGTCCGCGCAGACCCAGAAATGGCGCAGCTCATCGTCCTTTTCGAGCAGCGGCCGCGCGCGGCGCTGGATCCAGCTGCGCAGCCCAGCGAGCAGTTCTGCGAGCAGGCCGTGATGGTGAGAGCCGTGCTTGCGCGGGTCTTCCACCAGAAGCTGCACCAGTTCGAGCGCGTCGCGAACCAGCACGCTGGCGGCCTGCGCGACGAGATGCTCCACACCCTGCAGCAGCCGGGTCAGGATGCGCCGCCACCACGACAGTGCCGACAGGTCCGGATGGCTGGAGAAAGCCTTGCCATGCGTGCCGAGCAGCTCGCTCTCGATCCATTCGAGCACCTGCGCCATGCGGCCCCACAGGTCCGGCGCGCGGTCGATACCCGGCGTGCCGGGCATCACCGGCACTTTCATCACCCATGGCGAGGCGTAGGAGTTTTCCTTGTCCATCAGCGTCAGCCAGTCCTGCCGCGTGAAGACATCCTCCCATTTCTCGAAGGGCCGGTTGCGCGCTTCGGCATAGGCTTCCTGCACCATGCGGAAAGCGTTCTGGTAAGCGCCCATGAAAACGTGCAGCCCGTGTTCCTGGACACGGTCGCCATGGTCCTGGTTGCGGCCCGTGGCGCACTTGCCGCCCAGCCTCCACCCGAGCTGGTAGATGGTGATGTCGTACTTCCCGCGCTGTTCGGGCGCGCTGAGGTAGAAGGCAGTGACCACGCCGGACAGGCCGCCGCCCAGGATGGCTACGCGTGTCTTGCTCATGCCCCTGTCTCCCTGCTGCTTTCGTGCCAGCCGTCGTCAGGCGGCGCCTTGCCCGGAAGCAGGGGCAGGTCGGTCCGGTTGGCGAAGAGGTGGAAGGCGGCAAAGAAGGCGGGGATGCCCATCACGAAGGGCGAGATAAGGTGCACGTCCTCAATTTCGGGATAGCCGAGCCAGGTATCAACCAGCGCCATCGCCGAATAGACGCCGACCGGGATCACGATCATGATGCGCGCGTCCATCCCGGCGAAGGTGCGCAAGGGCAGCCGGCGTTCCACCATGCGATAGGTGAAGAAGACGGTGAAGCTGGCGATCAGCCACCCGCGGAAATTTTCCAGCGGCACGCCGAAATGCGGGCCCGGTTTTACCCATATCCAGGCGGGATGACCCACATTGGCTTCGTCGAGCTTGTCGACACAGACCTTGGTAATGTCGGCGCAGATGTTGAAGCTCATCACCGGGTCCATGGTGAGGTCCCACGCGGTCATTACCAGCGCGCTCAGGATCGACAGCCAGACGACCGGCACGAAGCCGTCGCGGCGCGAGATCGGCCCGCCTTCCGCCAGCAAATTGGTGATCACGTAGCTGGGGTAGAACATCATGTACCACGCCAGCGGGATCAGATACGGGATGCGTCCGAAGGCCTTGTCGCCCAGCACATCGGTATAGAAATAGGGCCCGAAGATCAGGCCGGTGCTTTCACCGACATATTCGAACACGAAGGATATCGACACCGCCATGGCGAACAGGGTGAAGGCCCTGTGCCAGCCGAGCATCAGCAGCGAATGCGCAAAGCAGATCGCGGCGGTGGAGGGGACGAGGATGCTCCACGGTATCCTCTCCAGCGGCATGTTGAACCCGCCGGTCCTGATGCCGGCGTAGAACAGTATGATCGTGAAGAGTGTCAGGATCAGCCATACAGTTGCCGGTATGCGCGCCAGCTTGGTCGAGATCGCCCCCATGTCCCCCTCCGCGTAAGCGGGCGGTGTTCCGCCTCAAGGTCCTGCGATCCCTTGCGAAGATGGTAAGCCGGACGCGGCGAAAAGCAAGCGCGCGCCCGACGCGGGCGCACGAAGGCGACCGGTCAGGACCGGTGCTGGTGCGTATCAGGTCGGGAAAATGGTGGGCGCGGCAAGGATTGAACTTGCGACCCCACCCGTGTGAAGGGTGTGCTCTACCACTGAGCTACGCGCCCGCCCTGCGTATCGCCGGAAAGCCGGTCCGACACGGGACAGGGGCGCGCCTTTACGCGGCGAATCGCGCCTTTGCAAGCGCGATGGCCGGTCAGTCGGCGAAGAGCGAAACCAGCCGCGCGAGCCAGCCCTTGGGGGCCGACGGCGATGCCTTCACCGCCTCTGCCTGCGGGCAGGCGAGGCAATAGGCCTGCGCGCCCTGGACCGACAGCAGGCGGCTCGCCTCGCTGGCGATGGAGGACAGCGTGCGGGCTTCCTGCCGGGCGAAGAGAGCGAAGACATCGCGGCCTTCGGCATCGCCCTCGCTGTCGAGGATCTGGCGCAGCAGCGTGTCGCGCGCGCTCGGCGGGTTGCCGAGATAGGCGGCGTGCCACTTGCCATCGCCGAGTTCGGCCTGCGCGGCGACCCAGGCGAGCGCTTCTTCCATGCCGCCGTATTCGTCTACCAGCTTGAGCTGGCGGGCAGTGCCGCCGTCCCAGACGCGGCCCTGTCCGACGCGGTCGGCTTCCTCGATGGTCATGCCGCGCGCTTCGGACACGCGAGTCAGGAAGTCGCGGTAACCGTCCTCGATCGAGGCCTGGAGGATGCGATCCACTTCCGGCGTCAGTCCGCCCACCAGGTCGGGCTGGCCGGACAGCGGACCTGTCTGCACCCCGTCGCTGTTCACGCCTATGCTCCGCGCCGTTCCTTCGAAAGTCGGCAAGACGGCGAAAATGCCGATGGAACCGGTGATGGTGTCGGGCTCGGCGAAAATGCGGTCGGCGGGCGTCGAAACCCAGTAGCCGCCGCTCGCCGCGACATTGGCCATGGAGACGGCAACGGGGATGCCGCGCGCCTTGTGGCGCATGATCGCCTCGCGGATTTCCTCGCTCGCCAGCACCGATCCGCCGGGCGAATCCACGCGAACCACGAGGCCGGCGAAGTCGCGTTCCAGCGCTTCGTCGAGCAGGTCGGCGATGCGCGTGCCGCCGGCGGTGCCGGGGCCGGCCTTGCCGTCCACGATCTCGCCCGCGATGGTGACCACGCCGATCGGCTTGCCTTCCGTCTTCAGCGGGTTGTCGGCGAGCCAGGCGTCGTAATCGGTCGAGGGGAAGGCGTTTGGCAGCTTGCTCCACTTGTCCTTGCCGACCAGTTCGACAAGGCGCGCATTGAACTGGTCACGGCTGCCGAGCTTGTCGACGAGCCCTGCATCGAGCGCGGCCTTCGACAGGTCGCCCTGGGCCGCCTCGACCCATTCGGCAGGCGTCTTGGTGACGAGGTCGAGGTCCGCTGCCGGGCGGGCCTTCTTCACATTGGCCTGCCATTCCTCCCACAGTGCGCCGTACAGGGCGCGGGCGTTTTCACGCGCGGGTTCGGACATGCCGGTTTCGGTATAGGGTTCGACCGCGCTCTTGTAGGTGCCGACCTTATAGACGCGGGCGTTGACCTGCAGCTTGTCCAGCAGGCCCTTGAAATAGAGGCGGTTTCCGCCCGGTCCGGCAACGATCGCGCCGCCCAGCGGGTTGAGCCACACTTCGCTCGCATGGGCGGCGAGGAAGACGGAATCGTCGGCATAAGCGGTGGCATAGGTCAGCACCGGCTTTTCCGCCGCACGCACGCGGTCCATCGCTTCGCCGATGTCCTGCAGGTGGACCTGGCCTGCGCCCATGAAGCGGTCGAGATCGAGCACGACGGCATCGATCCGCTCGTCGCCAGCCGCCGCATCAAGCGCGCGCACGACGTCGCGGGCCTGGAATTCGCCGGTCGGTGCCTCGCCGGCCAGCAGGGCCTGCAGCGGATCGATCCGGCTCGCCTCTTCGACGATGACGCCGTCGAGTTCGAGCACCAGCGCGCCTTCGCGCACTTCGGCCGGGCTGGGGCGGGTGGTCAGGATGGCGAAGAGCAATCCGAAGAACAGCAGCATGAACAGGAGGACCAGGCCATCCTTGATCCCAACCAGCAGCCGCCAGACCTTGCCTGCAAATCGCATCGGAAACTCACCCCTGAAACTTGTGTCTGGGCCGGTTTAGGCAAGCGGTGCGGGATATGCCACCCGAATGTGCTTGAGGGTGCGATAGCACTCGACTAAGGGCGTGGCTTTAATGACAGCTTCGCAAACACCGCCCCACGCCGCCCGTTATCCTGCGGGTGCGCGGGCCTTTCCGCATCGCGACCTGCTGGGCATCGGCCAGCTGGAGCGGCACGAGATCCTCTTTCTCCTCGACGAGGCGGAACAATGGGTCGCTCTCAACCGCCAGCGCAATAAGCACACCGATACGCTGGCCGGGCTGACGATCATCAATGCCTTCTTCGAAAACAGCACGCGCACGCTGCTGAGCTTCGAGATCGCCGGCAAGCGGCTGGGCGCGGACGTGGTCAACATGCACGCGGCCACCTCCAGCGTGAAGAAGGGCGAGACGTTGATCGACACGGCGATCACGCTCAATGCCATGCGCGCCGATGCGATCGTGATCCGCCACGGGTCGAGCGGGGCGACCGGGCTGATTGCGGACAAGGTCGACTGCCCCGTCCTCAATGCGGGCGACGGCCAGCACGAACACCCGACTCAGGCTCTCCTCGATGCGCTGGCGCTGCGCCATTCGCTGCGCGAACGCGGCGCCGCGGCGGACGATTTCACCGGCCTCACCATCACCATTTGCGGCGATATCCTGCACAGCCGCGTGGCCCGGTCGAACCTCCTGTGCCTGCAGGCGCTGGGCGCGACGGTGCGGCTCTGTGCCCCGCCGGCGCTGATGCCCTCGGGTATCGAGGCGATGGGGGCCGAGGTGTTCCACGATTTCGACGCCGCGCTCGACGGGGCGGACGTGGTCATGATGCTGCGGCTCCAGACCGAACGGATGAGCGGCCAGTTCATTCCCTCTGCGCGCGAATACCACCACCGCTACGGCCTCACCGCAGCGCGGCTCGAAAAAGCCGGCAAGGACGCGCTCGTGATGCATCCCGGCCCGATGAACCGCGGTGTGGAGATCGACAGCGACGTGGCCGACATGATCGATCGCTCGATCATCACGCGGCAGGTGGAAATGGGCGTGGCCATCCGCATGGCCTGTCTCGACGTGCTGACCCGCCGTTCGCGAGGGGTCGAGGGCTGGGGAGAAGCGGCATGAAGCAGACCCGCCCGATCACGATTGCCGGCGGCCGGCTGGTTACACCCGCAGGGGTGCGCGAAGGTGCGCTGCGCATGGCCGACGGCCGGATCGCCGCTCTTGGCGATGTCACGCCCGATAATGGCGACGAGATTGTCGATGCACGGGGCGGCCTCGTGACCCCGGGCCTCGTCGACCTCGGCGTTTTTGCCATCGACAAGCCCGCCTTCCATTTCGGCGGGATCACGCGCGCTGCGCTAATGCCGGACCAATCGCCCGCGCTCGATTTGCCGAGCCGCGTTTCCTACATCGCCAAGAGCGGCAAGCCCGACCTCTGGGTCCACCCGCTGGCCGCCGCCACGCGCGGGCTGGAAGGCCGTGAAATCGCCGAGATCGCCTTGATGCGCGAGGCCGGTGCCCGCGGCGTGGCGACGGGGCGCAGCTGGATTGCGGATTCTGGCGCGATGCTGCGCCTGCTGCAGTATGCCGCCATGCTCGACATGACGGTGGTCACCCATGCCGAGGACGCAGCCCTTGTCGGCAGCGCGGTCGCAACGGCAGGCGAATACGCCACCCGCCGCGGCCTGCCGAGCGCCCCTGCCGAAGCCGAAGCGATCGCCATCGCGCGCGACCTTGCCCTCGCCGAAATGGCCGGTGCGCGCCTGCATTTCCGCCAGGTGACGACCGCCGCAGGCCTCGACCTCGTCCGGCGCGCGAAGGCACAAGGGCAGGCGGTCACTGCCGGGGTCACGCCTGCGCACTTCATGCTGTCGGACCTCGCGACTGTCGATTTCCGCACCTTTGCCCGCCTGTCGCCCCCGCTGCGCAGCGAGGCGGACCGGCAGGCGGTGCGCGAAGCCATCGCTGACGGCACGATCGACGTGATTTCGAGCGGCCACGACCCGCGCGGGCCTGAGGACAAGCGCCTGCCCTTTGCCGATGCCGAACCGGGCATGGCAGGAGCGGAAACGCTGCTCGCGATGGTGCTGTCGCTGGTCCTGGACGACGTGATCGACCTCGGCCGCGCGTTCGAACTGGTCGCAGGCAAGCCTGCGCAGTTGCTGGATGTCGAGGCAGGCCGCCTCGAAGCCGGGCTGGAGGCGGATATCGCGATCGTGGATCCCGACCGCCCGTGGGTCATCCAAAGCGCGAAGATGGCCGCGACCGCAGGCAACACACCCTTCGACGGACAGCCGACCCAGGGCCGCGTCACAGCCTTGTGGAAAGGCGGCGTCGCAATCGGCGGCTGACCAAGAAAAAGCCCCTCCCGGATCGCTCCGGCAGGGGCTTTCAGTCTTGGATTATGGCTACGCGTCTTAGCGCGTTGCGACCCTTATTGCCGCATCCCCGAGATGACCGGGAAGCGGATTTCCGGAGGCGTAGGCGATGCAACCGCCGCCCTTGCCCTTGACCGTGGAACACAGGCCGCGGGCAGAATCCTTGGCGAAGCCGGCAGCAGCCACGCGGTAGTAGATCTTGCCGTTCACGCGGGCCTTGGTGATGACCTTCTGCGCGTCGCTCAGCTGGGGGTACATGCTCTGGAACTTGCGCCAGCCTTCCTGTGCATCGGACATCGAGAAATACGAGCCCAGCTGGATGTTGTAATTGCCCTTGGCGAGCGAAAGGCTCGGTGCGGCGACAGGCGCGGTTGCACGGGCCGGAGCGGCATCGGCGACACGCGACTTGGCCGGGGCCGGAGCCGGGACCGCCTGCGCGACTTCGGCGGCGACGAACTGCTTGCGCGGCTGTGCGACCGAAAGCCCGGCATCGGCAAGGCCGGCGTCCGCGCTGTCGAGCGCGACCGGGGCATCGTCGACCGGCGGCAGTTCGCCGGCGAAGGCAAAGGCCGGAGCCTCGTCCTCGACGACGACTTCGTCGGTGGCGGTTTCTGCGGCGAGCATTTCGACGCTCGGATTGTTCGATAGCGCGAGCATGGCCGGCTGGCCCTGGTCGGCTTCGATACCGACACCCATCAGGTGGGCGACGCGAACGCGCGACATCTGCGGGCTGGCAAGCGCACCCCATTCGGCCATGCGGTCGCCAACCTGGTCGGCGGGCACGTCCTCGGCGACCATCAGGCGCGAAGCGCGCCACTGGCCCGAAAGCGCATAGGCATAGGCGAGGTTCTGGCGGGTCTTGGTGGTGTTTTCACCACCGCGAATGGCATTGCTCAGCACATGGACGCCGCGTTCCGGCTGGCCGGCAAGCGCGATGGCGAGGCCGAAGTCGGCCGGATCGATGGCGGCTTCCCAGCGTTCGAGCGTTTCGATGGCGCCGGCCTGATCGCCCGCGCCGATCTGGGCGAGGGCGAGGCTGACGACGGTGCGCGGACCATTATCACCCAGCGCGACCGCATCGGCAAAGCTCTGCGCGGCGGACTGGAAGCGACCGGATTCGAGATACGCATTGCCCAGCAGCGTGCGGGCTCCTGCATCGCGCGGGCTGGCGAGAACCGCCGCCTCGGCGTGCTGGACGGCCTTGCTGGCCTTGCCCTTCTGCAGCGCGAGTTCGGCCTTGGCGGCCGAATGCGACGCGGTCGGTGCGACCTTGCCGCTGCAGCCTGCAAGGCCTGTGGTTGCCAGGGCCGTGGTAACGGCCAGCCGGACGAAGATTTGTTTCCTGGTCTGCGTCATTGCTTACCCCCTAAAGGCGATCCCACGTCCTTGGTTGTGCTCACTGACCGTCCCGCTGCACCTGGGCAGCGAGCGCGGCGATTTCCGGCATTTCGGCCAAGAGGCCGTCGAGTGCGTCGGTCACCAACTGCTGGGCGCTGGCACCGCGAACGGTGCAGGCCAGGCGCAGCATGAGGTGCCGTTTCTGGTCGAGGCGCAGCGTGAAGGCTGCGCGCTTGCCCTGGCGCAGCGCGGAAGCGCGCTGGACGGGCTGTTTGTCTTCCGGCTTCTTTTCGAGCTGGCTCGCAATGCGGTCCAGCGAAGCGCGTACCTGGTTCGGACCGCCGCTTTCATTGGCGGCCAGCGGTGCGATCGAGACGACCTGTGCGCTCTTGCTTTCGGCAACAGGCGCGTCGTCACCCATATCGTTCCAGCCCAGGTCCTCGAGATTGGCCGCCGCTGCGGCTCCGTCCACTGGCCCGGCAATCGTCGACTGCGGACGCATGGCAGGCTTGGCGCCACCCTTCCGTGCCAGCAGGGTCGAAGAGAGCGATGCGAAATTGGCGTCAGACATCCGGCTAGCCCCGCCTTTCCTCTTTTGCTCTTACTGGGCGACCCGACGGCCGAAGCCACCGGCGGGACGATAGGCACCGGGCACGGCCGACTGCGAGTTCGGCGCGGCAAACACGGTGCGGCGGAAATTCTTCTCGAGGCGGTCCGCGATATACTTCCACAGCGCGGTGACCTCGGCAGCCGAACGGCTTTCCGGATCCACTTCCATCACCGTGCGGCCGTCGATCATCGAGGCAGCGAAGTCGGTGCGGTGGTGCAGGGTGATCGGGGCGACCGTGCCGTGCTGCGACAGCGCGACGGCGGCTTCCGAAGTGATCTTGGCCTTGGGCGTAGCTGCGTTGACCACGAAGATCAGCGGCTTGCCGGCGCGTTCGCACAGGTCGACGGTGGCACCGACGGCGCGCAGATCGTGCGGGCTGGGACGGGTCGGCACGACGATCAGCTCGGCAACCGAAATCACCGACTGGATGGCCATGGTGATCGCCGGCGGCGTGTCGATGACGGCCAGCTTGAAGCCCTGCTGGCGCAGGACCGCCAGGTCGTTGGCGAGCCGGGCGACCGTGGTCTGGGCGAAGGCGGGAAGTTCCGCCTCGCGCTCGTTCCACCAGTCGGCAAGCGAGCCTTGCGGGTCGATGTCGATCAGCACGACCGGGCCTGCGCCCGCTCGCTGTGCCTGAACGGCTAGATGTCCGGATAGGGTGGTCTTGCCCGATCCGCCCTTCTGCGATGCCAATGCCAATACACGCAAGGTTGGTCCCCCTGATTGCGCCTGTAGCCACGTCGAGCCGCGAAGGTGCGGCCCTCTCGACAGAAGGAAATCGCAGACTACCCCTAATTTAGGGTTAATTTTGCCGGACATTCATTTGCGAGGGGGCGAGGCCGCAATGTCGAGGCTTTGTTAAGCCGGGCGTTGCTATCAGACCGCCTCGGCGGGTATCCACCGGCACAGGGAAAAGGATGGGGACGTGCAGATGAAGCTCCACAAGTCAGGCATTTGCGCAGCTGTCGCAGCCCTCGCGGTGCTCCTACCTGCGGGTGCGGCGCTGGCCGACGTGAAGGCCGGTGTCGATGCGTGGAGCGCGGGCAATTACGATGTCGCGGTGCGCGAATGGCGCGAACCGGCGCGCGCAGGCGATGCCGATGCGCAGTTCAATCTCGCGCAGGCCTACCGGCTGGGACGCGGCGTACCGGCGGACGATGCGCAGGCCGAGACGCTCTATGCGCAGGCTGCGGCACAGGGGCACCTGCGCGCCGCCGACCAGTACGGCCTGCTATTGTTCCAGAAGGGAGAGCGCGAAAAGGCCATGCCCTATGTCGCGGGTGCGGCAGGGCGGGGCGATCCGCGTGCGCAATATCTCCTCGGCATCGCGCATTTCAACGGCGACCTTGCCGACAAGGACTGGCCGCGCGCCTATGCCCTGCTGACACTGGCCAACAGCACGGGCCTGCCGCAGGCGGCGAGCGCGCTGGCCCAGATGGACGAATATATACCGCTGGAGCAACGCCAGCAGGCTCAGGCCCTGGCCGTCTCGATCAGGGCGGACGCCGAATCGCGCCGCGCCCGCGACCTCGCCGCAGTCGACCTCGCGCTGGGCGCCATGGAAGAGCCCGCTGCACTTGCGCCTGCTCCCGCACCTGCGCCGAAGCCAGTCCAGGTCCACAAGGCCCCGGTGACGGTGGCGGCGCTGGCCACGCCTGCGCCCGCTTCGCCCAAGCCCGCTGCGCCGAAAGCACCTGCCACGAAGCCTGCCGGCGAATGGAAGGTCCAGCTCGGCTCGTTCGCCGTGGCCGGAAATGCCGACCGCATGTGGCGCCAGCTTGCGGCTCGACCCGAACTGGCCGGGCGTGACAAGCTCGAGAAGGCTTCGGGCAAGCTGACCGTGCTTTATGCGGCGGGCTATTCCAGCCGATCCGAGGCCGCGTCCGCCTGCGCTTCGCTCAAGCGTGGTGGGCAGGATTGCCTCGTCACCCGCTGAGCGGCGTTCGTCGAAAGCTGTGCGCAGGTCGGCTGGCGGGGCTGTCGCCTCGCCGGGCAGCGGCGTAACCCCGCTTCGGACAAGGGGGGATCATGGCCAGCGAAGCAACAACACCCGACCGGCCGCAGCCGATTGCCGAAACCGGCGGGCGGATTGCCAGCCTCGACTTCATCCGCGGCCTCGCCGTCATGGGCATCCTTGCTGCGAATATCTTCGCGATGGGCCAGCCGTTCACTGCCTACATGTTCCCCGACGGCTTCGCGACCGAGCCGGGGCCAGCCGACGGTTGGCTGTGGGTCGCCCAGTTCGTCCTGGTCGACGGCAAGATGCGGGGGCTGTTCAGCCTGCTTTTCGGTGCCGGGCTGTACCTCTTCATGGAGCGCGTCTGGGCCAAGGGCGGCACGGTCTGGCTGCAGGTCAAACGCCTGCTGTGGCTCGGCCTGTTCGGGCTGATCCATTTCTACTTCATCTGGCGCGGGGACATCCTGTTCCTCTACGCGATCAGCGGGCTGATCGCCGTGGCCGTCTTCATCGGCATGAGCGTGCGCAAGAAGCTGGTGTTCGGCATTCTCGCCTATATCGCGGGCGCACTGCTCTACGGCATGATGACGATCTTCATGCAGGTTGCCGCCGATGGTGACCATCAGGGCAATGCCGTCTTCGCCCCGATGCAGCAGGAACTGCAGGTCGCAGCAGAGGAGGACCTGGCCGACGGGCGAGCCGAAACCGTAATCCGGCAGGATGGCACCTATTTCGACTATGTCGAACACAATATCACCGAGCACGCCTCGGGGCCGGCAATGTCGCTGTTCTTCTTCGCATTCGAGACGCTGCCGCTGATGCTGTTCGGCATGGTGCTCTACCGGAAGGGCCTGTTCGACGGGCGCTGGGACAGCCGCAAGCTGCGTGGCTGGGCTTGGGCGGGCCTCTTAATAGGCGCTGCCCTCCACCTGGGGATCGCGATTGCGACGAAGAACGCAGGGCTCACCTATTATGGCACGCTCGCCGCGTTCGTCGGCTGGTCGCATATCCCGCGCCTGTTCATGGTGCTGGGCCTTGCCGTGCTGCTCGCGCTCCACGCGCCGAAGGCGGGCGGGTGGCTCGCAGACCGGGTCTCCGCCGCGGGTCGTGCAGCCTTCACCAACTACCTTGGCACCTCGATGGTGATGCTGTTCGTGTTCGGCAACTGGGGTCTCGACCTGTTCGCGCGCTTCGGGCGAATCGAGCTTTATGGCTTCGTACTGGCGGCCTGGGTGCTGATGCTGGCGTGGTCCAAGCCATGGCTGGAACGCTATCGCTACGGACCGCTCGAATGGGTGTGGCGCTGCCTGACGTATGGACGGATGTTCGCGTTGAAACGGTGAAGGCTTGCTATTGCGACTAATTCGCAATACATCTGCTCTTGCGAATCAATCGCAAGGACTTCGAGACCGTGTACACCTGCATCTGCAATGCCATCCGCGAAACCGACTTGCGTGCCACGGCGCGCCGCGTTTCGGGCGATGCGGAGGCCTGCTATGCCGCGCTCGGCAAGCGGCCCAATTGCGGCGCCTGCCTCGACGAAGCCGATGCGATCATCTTCGAAGAGCGCGAAATGGCGTTCGAACCGGCCTGCGGCCGCTAGTAAACCGCTACTGAAAATCGCTCGCAACTGGCGGATTTCCGCCATTTTTCTGCGTTTCCTGCCTTGCCCGCAGGCGTCGGTGGACGCATAGTCCGGCCCTCAATCCAGACAAAGGGACAGGGCCATGAAGGGCGATCCGAAAACCATCGAATACCTCAACAAGGCGCTGACCAACGAATTGACGGCGATCAACCAGTACTGGCTGCACTACCGCGTGCTGGCCGACTGGGGCGTCAGCAAGCTGGCCGAGTACGAGCGGCACGAATCCATCGACGAGATGAAGCACGCCGACATCCTTGCCGAACGGATCCTGTTCCTGAACGGGCTCCCCAACTTCCAGGCCATCCACAAGCTCAAGGTCGGCGAGACGGTCGAGGAAATCCTGCGCGCCGACCTCGCGATGGAAAACGAGGCGATTCCGCTGCTGCGCGACGCGATCGAACACTGCGAAAGCGTGCGCGACTATGTCAGCCGCGAGATTTTCGAGCGCATCCTCGAAAGCGAGGAAGAGCATGTCGACTTCCTCGAGACCCAGTTCGACATGATCGAACGCATGGGCCTGCAGAATTACGTCCAGCTCAACTCCAAGCCCGCCGGCGACGCGCAGGAAAACGCCGGCTAGGCCGGCCCGCTCACGACACCTCCCAGAAGGCCGCGCCGCTCGATCCGTGGCGGCGTAGGGTGGCGATGTGCCGCGTGCCTTCGCGCAATTCGGCCGGTCCCTCGGCGGCATTGATGTCGGCAATCATGAGCGCGGCGGCAATGTCAAGCGCGTCGAATTCCAGCGCGTGGTCTTCCCCGTGAGGCACGATCGAGAGGCTGATTCTCTCCATGGCAAATCTCCCTTGCTCGATAGGGAGGGTGGGGCGGCACCGATTAACGGCAGATAACGCAGGTATAGTCGCCTTTCCGTAGCGTCGGCCTGTCCCCGACCGGAGGCGGAAATACGGTCAGTCGCCGCCGATGCGCTCGACCATGCGTTCGTGATTGCGCCTTGCGGCAGTGCGCGTTTCCATGAGGAAGGCGGCAAGGCCCGCCATCAGCAGCGCCATCGTGACCAGCCACGAAAGCGCGACGAGCGTGCCCAGCGGGGTGCGGATGAAGGCGCTTACGAACAGCAGCATGATGACGATGCTGATGGTGAAAGCCGATGCGGTGCTCAGCATCACCGCGCGCTGGGCCAGCACGCGGCGCCGTTCCAGCGCGGGCAGTTCCTTTACCAGGTCGCCTGCCTCGCCCGCCTCGTCCGCGGCAAGGATGCGCTCGATCTTGTTGGCGACCCAGATCAGCCTGTTGGTCATGACGTTCATGACCGCGCCGATACCGGCGAGGAGGAACGCAGGTGCCAGCGAAAGCTGCACCACGTTCTGGACGCGGACGCTGGAACTGGTGCGCTCGATTATGTCGATCCCCGGCAGGCTGAGGAGCAGGTCGACCGGCATCGCGATCAGTCCTTCTTGTACGGGTTCTTGGGCGACTTCAGCACGACGCGGACCGGCACCGCATCGAAGCCCAGCTTCTGGCGGATGCCGTTGACGAGATAGCGCTCGTAGCTCTTCGGCAGCATGTCCAGCCGGGTGCCGAACACGACGAAGCGCGGCGGGCGGGTGCTGGCCTGGGTAATGTAACGCAGCTTGATGCGCTTGCCCTTGGGCGCGGGCGGCGGGTTTGCTTCCAGCGCGTCGTCGAACCAGCGATTGAGCGCGGCAGTCGGTACGCGGCGGCTCCACGCCTCGCGCAGTTCGAAGGCCGCGGACAGCATGGTGTCGAGGCCCTTGCCGGTCTTGGCGGACACCGCGAACAGCGGCACGCCGCGGACCTGTGCCAGCCCTTCGTTCAGCGCCTCGCGGATGCCGTTGAACAGCGAGCTCGCGTTTTCCGCGATATCCCACTTGTTGATCGCGACCATCAGTGCACGGCCTTCTTCGAGCACCTGGCTGGCGATCTTGAGGTCCTGGTGTTCGAGCCCCTTGGTCGCATCGAGCAATAGCACCACGACCTCGGCGAAATCGATCGCGCGGCGCGCGTCTGCGACCGACAGTTTCTCGAGCTTGTCGACCACACGGGCGCGCTTGCGCATACCGGCGGTGTCGATCAGGCGGATCTGGCGCGTCTCGTTGGCCTTGGGATCGAACCATTCCCAGTCCACGGCGATGGAATCGCGGGTGATCCCGGCCTCTGGACCGGTCAGCAGGCGGTCTTCGCCCAGCAGCTGGTTGATCAGCGTGGACTTGCCGGCATTGGGACGCCCGACGATCGCCAGCTTGAGCGGACCGGACAGGGCCTCTTCATCGTCCTCGGACTCGAACTCGGCAGCCGTTTCGGCTTCTTCGGCCTTGGCGCCGATCAGCGGCCACAAGCCGCCGAACAGGTCGGCCACGCCTTCGCCGTGTTCGGCCGAGATACCAAGCGGTTCTCCAAGACCCAGCGAATAGCTTTCGTAGATGCCTGCTTCTGCCGCCTTGCCTTCGGCCTTGTTGGCGACGAGCACGACCGGCACTTCCTGCTCGCGCAGCCAGCGGGCGATTTCCTCGTCCAGCGGGGTGATGCCCGCACGTGCATCGATGACGAACAGCGCGGCATCGGCGCCTTCCAGGCTGACCTCGGTCTGCTTGCGCATCCGGCCCGGCAGCGTTTCGGCGTCCTCGTCTTCCCAGCCTGCGGTGTCGACCACGGTGAACTCGAGCCCTGCGATCACGGCATCGCCCATCCGACGGTCGCGCGTGACGCCGGGCTGGTCGTCGACCAGGGCGAGTTTCTTGCCGACCAGCCTGTTGAACAGGGTGGACTTGCCCACGTTGGGCCGGCCGATGATGATGACGGTAGGTTTGGAGGCGCTCATTCTGTCGCGGCAAGTGGCCTCTTGCGGGCGAATTGGCAAGTGCGCGCGGCTTAGGCCTGTCTTAACCATGTCCAATTATGCCGGAGGCATGAGAAAGCTAGCCGCATCCACCGCCGCCTGTCTTTTCGCTGCGACCGCCATGTCGGACGCACCCGCCCATGCCAGCGACGGGTCCGAGGAACTGACCGCCTACATCCAGTGCGCGCCCTATGCGCGCGAGGTTTCGGGGATCGAGCTTTATGGCGATGCCCATACCTGGTGGGACCAGGCGCAGGGTCGCTATGCGACCGGCAGTGCGCCGCGGCCCGGCGCAGTCCTGGCCTTCAGGCCGCACCGCTCGATGGAACTCGGCCATGTCGCGACCGTGAGCCGCGTGATCGATTCGCGCCGCATCCTGCTCGACCATGCGAACTGGTCGCCAGTGAACGGCCGCCGCGGGCAGGTCGAGAAGGACGTGCTGGCACAGGACGTCTCCGCTGCAAACGACTGGAGCGAGGTGCAGGTGTGGTATGCGCCGATCGGCGACCTCGGGACTACGCGCTGGCCGACGGCCGGGTTCATCTATTCCGACAGGGCGCGCAGCCCGCGTCCGGCGGCGTCGGTGCAGATTGCGCAAGCTCCCGCACCGAGTAAGACCTCGCGCGAGTTCCTGTCGGCTTTCGCCGGTTACGCGGAGTGATCAGTCGGCCTTGTTGACCGGCGGATTGTCGCCAAGGTCTTCGTACCAGGCTTCGACCGGGCCGCTCAGCTTCAGCGTCAGCGGATTGCCCTTGCGGTCGACGGTTTTGCCGGCCTGGACGCGCACCCAGCCTTCGGAAATCGAATATTCCTCGATGTCGGTTCGCTCGCGGCCCTTGAAGCGGATTCCCACGCCGCGCTTCAGCACTTCGACGTCGAAATGCTCGCTCTTGGGGTTGACCGAAAGGTGGTCGGGCGGAAGGTCTGCTTTGGTGTCGTCGCTCATGGGTCGCGCCACTAGTCGCGCTTGAGCCTGCCCGCAAGGTCAATCCGGCGGGGGCGGCGTCTCCAGCGGGGAGGGCGAGGGCTCGTCATAGTCCGGCTGGAGCGGCTCGATGCCGGGCGGCTCTTCCATCGGGCTTTCGTTCGGCTGCTGCGGGGGCGGCATCTCCGGCGGTGCGGAGGGGTCGATCCGGTCGGGGTCGGGCTGTGTGGCCATGGGGTGTCCTTTGCTCGGTCGGCAGCAGTTTGAAAACGTCTCGCGGGGACAGGACGTTCCCGTCGTGCTGCCGCGCTTGCCCTTTTCGCCCGACCCGACTAGAGGCACGCGCCTATACGCGTGGCGCCCGTCGCCTACGTGCAGCTTCGTTCGGGTTAGCGGGCGTGGCGGAACTGGTAGACGCGCTGGTTTTAGGTACCAGTATCGAAAGATGTGGGGGTTCGAGTCCCTTCGCCCGCACCAGTCCGTCGCGGACGTATTTAGCCTTCGCGCCATATTTAGACACTTGGAAAGTCACGAGTTTTCATCCCATGCAGATCAAAGAAACCGCCAATGACGGCCTGAAGCGCGCCTATTCGATCACCATTTCGGCCAAGGAAATCGACGGCCGGATCGATAGCGAGATCAAGAAGATCGCCCCGCAGGTGAAGATGCCCGGCTTCCGCCCCGGCAAGGTCCCGGCGAATCTCGTCCGCAAGATGCATGGCGAACAGCTGCACGCGCAGGCCGTGAACGACATGATCCGCGAATCGGTCGACAAGGTCATGACCGACAACGAACTACGTCCCGCGATGCAGCCCAAGGTCGAACTCGGCGCCGACTATGCCGACGGCAAGGATGCCAAGGTCACGGTCGAGCTTGAAGTGCTCCCCCAGATCGAGGCTCCCTCGGTCGACGGTCTTGCCATCGAACGCCTGACGGTCCCCGTCAGTGACGATCAGGTCATGGACGCGATCAAGATGCTCGCCGCCAACAACAAGAGCTACAAGGATGCCGCCAAGTCGAAGAAGGCCGCCGATGGCGACCAGCTGATCATCGACTTCGTGGGCCGCGTCGACGGCGTCGAATTCGAAGGCGGCAAGGCCGAGAACACCCCGCTGGTGCTCGGCTCGGGCATGTTCATCCCCGGCTTCGAAGACCAGCTGACCGGCGTGAAGACGGGCGACAAGAAGACCATCACGGTCACCTTCCCCGAAGATTACCAGGCCGCGCACCTTGCCGGCAAGGAAGCCGAATTCGACGTGACCGTGCAGGCGGTCAAGGTCGAGGGCGAGACCGAAATCGACGATGCCTTCGCCAAGAACTTCGGCCTCGACGGTCTCGACAAGCTCAAGGAACTGATGCGCGGCCAGCTCGAGCAGGAAACTGCCGGCCTTACCCGCACCCAGATGAAGCGCTCGCTGCTCGACCAGCTGGCTGCCGGTCACGACTTCGCCGTCCCGCAGGGCATGGTGGATGCCGAGTTCGATCAGATCTGGACCCAGCTCCAGCAGGAAGCCGCCCGTTCGGACGATCCGGAAGCCATGCTGAAGGAAATAGAAGCCGAGAAGGACGACTACCGCTCGATCGCCGAACGCCGCGTGCGCCTCGGCCTGCTGCTGTCGGAAATCGGCCAGGCCAACAACGTGCAGGTCACCTCGCAGGAAATGAGCATGCTCATCCAGCAGGCTGCCCAGCAGTACCGCGCCGAAGACCGTGAACGCTTCATCCAGTACGTCCAGTCGGAGCCGATGGCCGCCGCCCAGCTGCGCGCCCCGCTCTACGAAGACAAGGTCGTCGACTTCCTGTTCGACAAGTCCGAAATCACCGACCGCGAAGTGACGCGCGAGGAACTGGAAGCTGCCATCGAAGCGGAAGAAACCGCCGAAGCGGCCAAGCCTGCCAAGAAGAAGGCCCCCGCCAAGAAGAAGGCTCCTGCCAAGAAGGCCGAAGACAAGAAGGCCGACGAGAAGCCGGCCAAGAAGGCTCCGGCGAAGAAGGCAGCCGCCAAGAAGGACGAAGGCGAGAAGAAGGCTCCCGCCAAGAAGGCCGCGGCCAAGAAGCCCGCTGCCAAGAAGGCTCCTGCGAAGAAGCCTGCCGCCAAGAAGTAATCATTCGGCGAAAAGCATTCGAGGGCGGTCGGAGTGATCCGGCCGCCCTTTTGCTTGCCTGCCGCGCTAGAGCTTGGGATCGGGCTGCACCCTCAAGCTCCTGCTTTCGGGAGTGAGGCGATCGATCGTGTCTTCCTGCCCGTCATGGATATGCGCGTTGCGACGCTCCGCATGGCGGATCAGCGGCCCTGCAAGGATGCCGTGCACGACGATCGAGGTGAGGATGATGAAGCTCGCCAGCGCCCAGAGCAGGTCCAGCCCTTGGAAATCGGCGTGGTTCTGCCCGTAGGCGAGGTAGTAGATCGACCCCATCCCCCGCACGCCGAGGAAGGCGACGGTGAGCTTGCCGACCAGCGGCAGGTTGCAATTCGCTTCCGCCATCAGCCCCGCAACCGGGCGGATGACGAAGATCAGTGCAAGCCCCACCAGCGCGGCCGGCCAGGTCAGCGCGTCCAGCACCCCGCTTGCCAGCATGGCGCCGAACCCGAACAGCACCGCGACCAGCACGATCTGCTCGATCTGGTCGATGAAGTGGTGGCTCAGCTTGTGATAGCGGCTGCGGTTCTCGCGCTGCCGGGCCGTGACCGCCCCGACAAAGACGGCGATGAAGCCATAGCCTTCGACCATCTCCGCAAGCCCATAGGCAAGCAGGAGCGTGCCGAGCACGATCAGCCCTTCGCTGGTCGAATAGGTCGGCTGGTCGACGCCGCTGTCCTCTTCGTTCTCCAGTTCTTCGATAGGAGCGTCAGCCTCGCGCTCGAACACGTACCAGGCGCCCGCGCGGCCCACGGCCCAGCCCATCGCGACGCCCGCGACGATCCGCCAGACGAGGTCGAGCGCAGCCCACTCCAGCGTCCAGGCGCCGAGCGAACTCATGCCGACCGCGGCAATCGCGAGGTAGGTGAAAGGAAAGGCGAGGCCGTCGTTGAGGCCTGCCTCGACGGTGAGCGAGAAGCGTACGTCGTGCCGCTTGTTCTCGCCCGGCGGGCCTACCTGGACGCTGCGGGCAAGCACCGGGTCGGTCGGTGCCATCGCCGCCCCCAGCAGCAAGGCGGAGGCAGGCGCAAGGCCCAGTGCCCACCAGCCGAGCCAGGCCACCGCTGCGATTGTCAGCGGCATGGCCACCAGCAGCAAGGGCCAGATCTGGCCCCAGTTCTTCCAGCTGACCGGGCGGTCGATCGCGATGCCCGCCGCCATCAGCGAGGCGATGACGATGAACTCTGTCACATATTCGAGGGCCACCGCATCGAAGCCGTCGACGGTCGGGTTGATGTGCGGCAATCCGATCGGGAGCGAGAAGACGAGATAACCCGCCGCCACATAGACGATGGGAAGCGACAGCCAGTATTTTGCCAGCCACTTTTCCAGCGTGACCGCGAGGGTCAGCCCGAGACCGAACAGGACGAACAGGAAGATGCGCGGATCGAATTCCATCCGCGCTTACTTGTCCGCCTCTGCCGGGGGACTCCACCGTTCCAGCGATGGCGTTGCCAGTTCGGCGCTGCGGACGCGTTCGTAGGCGGCGCCCAGCTGCAGGACGTCGAAATCGCGCCACTTGCCGCCGAAGAAACTGATGCCGACCGGCAGGGCCTCGATCTGGCCCATCGGCACGGTCAGGTGCGGATAGCCCGCAATCGCTGCAGGCGATCCGAAGCCGATGCTGCCATTGAAATTGTCGCCGTTGACAAGATCGGTCGTCCACGAGGGGCCGCGGGTGGGAGCTACCAGAAAGGCCACGTCATTGTCCGCCATTAGCTTGTCGAGCGTCTCGACGCCCGCGATGCGCACGGCATTCTCGCGCGCCATTTCGTAAGCGGCGCGGTCGGTGGTGGTTTCCGCAAGCTCGAACAGGTCCTGCCCGAACCAGCGCATTTCCTCGCCCGCATTGTAGGTGTTGAAGGCGATGAGCTCGGCCAAGCTGCGGGGCAGGTTTTCGCCCGGCAGGCTGGCGAGGTATTTGCCCATTTCCTCGCGCAATTCGAACATCAGCACGGTGAAGCTGTCACCGTACATTTCGGAGTTCGGATCGAACTCGATGTCGACGAGGATCGCTCCTGCTCTTTCGAGGTCCCCGAGGGCTGTCTCGAAGACGTCCTTCAGATCGTCGCGATTGCCGACCTGCTTGCGCATGACGCCGATCCGCACGCCCTGCAGGCTGAAATCGCCAAGGCCCGACCAATAGTCCGCCCGGCGCGGCACGCCGATGGTGGCCGCATCCACGCTGTCCTCGCCCGCAATGGCGCTCAGCAGCAGTGCCGCATCGGCGACGCTCTGCGTCATCGGTCCCGCCGTGTCCTGCGTGCTCGAAATCGGCACGACATGGGTGCGGCTGACAAGTCCCACGCTGGGCTTGAAACCGACGATGCCGTTGATGCTCGCTGGGCAGGTGATCGATCCGTTGGTCTCGGTCCCGATGGCGGCCCAGGCGAGGCCTGCTGCCACTGCCGCGCCGCTGCCCGAAGACGAGCCGCAGGCGTTACGGTCGATGGCGTGGGGATTGCGGGTCAGTCCGCCCACCGCGCTCCACCCGCTGGTGGAATCATTGTCGCGGATATTTGCCCATTCGGAGAGATTGGTCTTGCCCAGGACGAAACCACCATTGCGGCGCAGATTGGCAATGAGGGGCGCATCACGACCGGTCTTGTTGCCGATCAGGGCGAGGCTGCCAGCCGTGGTGGCCCATTCGCTTGTCTCGATATTGTCCTTCACCAGCACTGTGCGGCCGGCCAGCAGGCTTGCGCCGCCCAGCGCGTCTGCACCGTCACGCGGATTGGTATCGTAGACGATGACCGAATTGAGCATCGGCCCTGCATCGTCGATTGCCGCGATCCGCTCGGCATAGCGAGCGGCGGTATCGCCCGGCGAAAGCCTTTCGCCGTCAGCGGCGGAGCGTTCGGCCACGGGCGGGGTGGCAACCTCCTGCGCGGCAAGCGGGGAGGCGGCGGCGAGAAGCGCGGCGGCGCTGAGCAGGCGAGGCGTCATGCCGCCTTCCTGCCACAGGGCCGCCGCTTTGCAAACGCGCTTAGAAGTCGCCGCTCACCGTGAAGCGGAAGATCGGGCCGATACGCCGGTCGGTCACTTCGCGGAACAGGACGTCGCCATCGGGCCGCGACCCGTCGAAAACCGTGCGTTCGAAGTAGTTGCGGGCCCCCAGCACGTTACCGACGAGTGCGCGCACGGTCAGGCCCATCACGTCCTTGTGCTCGATGAACACATTGGCGAAGGTCGGCCCTTCCCAGTTGCGTCCGATCTCGTAGCGCCGCGAATAGGGCGCCTGGTTGTTCGTGAAGACGCCTGCACCATACGCGAAGTCCGTATCCGGAATGTCGTGGCGGAAATCGCCCGAGAAGCTGTCGATCAGATCGTAGGAGAAGGGTCGGTCTTCTCCGGTGAAGGGGTCGGTCACGCTCATCCAGCGCTTCACCGCCTCGAAATCGAAGCGGGCACCTTCGAGGCCCATGGGGTCGAACTTGATCGTGCCGGAAAGTGCGAGATGCAGGCGGTCGGCATCGCCGATATTGCCGCGTGCCTCGCGCCCGTCGGGCAGCGGGAACCAGTCGATGAAATCCTCGAACCAGGCCTGGCGTGCCTGGAACTTGAGCGATCCCCATGCGCCCAGCCCCTTGTTGACCTCCAGTTCGAGGTCCCAGCTCTGGTAGGGGACGAGCTCGTTGTTGCCGCCATTCTCGTTGTCCTCGTTGAGCGAGACGCTGGCGAGGAAGTCGCCGAAGGAAAGCTGGCTCACCCGCCGCGCGGCGGTCAGCGAGACGTCGAAATCCCCCTCGGGCTTCCACGTGAAGGCGAGCGAGCCCTTGGGGCGCCGGAAGCTGCGCGAATTGGCGGCAACGCCGGTCTGCTCGATGGTCGAGAATTCGCCCGAGGCGATCGCCTGCACGGACAATTTCGGCGTGATCGCCTTGGAAAAGCTCAAGGCACCTTCATAGCGGTCCTCGCTCACCTCGCCGTTGCCGAAGGGGAAGGGGACCGGCTCGAACCGGCCGTCCGGTGCCAGCGTGAACAGCGAAGCTGCCCGGTCGAGCCGGTTGAAAGCCGCCTCGCCCGACAATTGCCAGTCCGCGTCCAGCATCGACCAGCCGTATTCGAACCTGCCGATACGTTCGCCAATGCCGTTGGTCTGCTCGTAGCGGGAGCCGGTGGGTAGAGACCCGTCGTCGAAACTGTCGACTACTTCGCTCGAGAAATTGTCGCGTTCGTACCGCTCCAGCCCGATCAGCTTGAGCTTGCCCGGGCCGAGAGGGAATTCGATATCGCCGCCGATTTCGTATTCGGGGCCGTTCTCGCGCACCACCACGTCGCGAAAGCGCATGGGGCCGCTGACTGGCGTGCCAATTTCCGGCTCGTCGCGGAAGAAGAAGTCTTCGCCGTAACTCAGATTGAGATTGGCGATGGTGTGTTCGCTGAAGCGGTAGGTGAAGTTCGTGGCGAGCTTGGGATTGTCGAACCCGCCGGAAAACTTCGTGCTCTGCTCTTCTAGCAGCGCACCGTCAGGGCCGTAGATCCATGTCGGACCGTCTGCGCCGAAGCGGTTGTTGTCGTTCGAAAGGGCCACGGTGAAGTCGAGCTTGCCGCTGGTGCCCGAAAGCGAAATTTCGCCGCCGTAGAGCTGCGCCTCGGTATTGTGCGCGCGAAAGCCGGTGTTCCAGCGAAACTGGCCCGATGCGCCGGTATTCTCGTAGATCACATTGGCGACGAGGCCGGTGAGGCCGGGAATTTCCAGCATGTTGCCGTCGACCAGCTCGATCCGCACGACGTCGTCGGCGGAAATGCGCGCCAACTGGTCGCGCAGGCTGTCGGACTTGCTGGAAAACCGCTGGCCGTTGACCAGCACGTTCTGGTTCGCCTGGCCGAGACCGCGCTGGCCGTTGTCGTTGCCGCCCGAAATGGTGAAGCCCGGGATGCGGCTGACCATGTCGAGTGCATTGCGCGGCGCGAACTGGTCGAAATAGGACGGTTCGAACACCCGCGCACCGGTGGTGGCGGGTGCGGGTTCGCTGGGCGGAGCGGGATTGGTAGGTGCGGTGTTCCGCGCAAGGGCAGGGCTTGCGATCAACGCCGCAATCGCGGTCGTCGTGAGCGCTAAAGTCCTGCGAAATGGCTGTTTTGTCGTTCTCTCCATGGTTGTCGTTTACAACCGTAGCCGATTGCTTGAATCGACCTTCGACCAAAACGGGATCGATGCCGACGAAGCGCTTTGTCCCCCGACGAACGACATGGAACCCACAGGTGCGGACTGGCGGGGTGGTTAAAGGCCTTGAACATCCTGCCAGCTATCGCGACATAGGCCCGAACCAATCCAGACGAGGACCTACATGATCAACCTGTTCGGCAACGATGCGCACGGCACCCAGGGCCAGTTCACCCACGACCCCGTAACCGGGGCGCTGGTGCCCACGGTGGTCGAGCAGTCGAGCCGGGGCGAACGGGCCTTCGACATCTTCAGCCGCCTGCTGCGCGAACGTATCGTCTTCGTGACCGGCCAGGTGGAAGACAACATGGCGTCGCTGATCGTGGCGCAGCTGCTCTTCCTCGAGAGCGAGAACCCTTCGAAGCCGATCAGCATGTACATCAATTCGCCCGGCGGCGTGGTGACGGCCGGCATGGCGATCCACGACACCATGCAGTACATCAAGCCGCGCGTTTCGACCGTCTGCATCGGCCAGGCCGCCTCGATGGGCAGCTTCCTGCTGGCGGCGGGCGAGCCCGGCATGCGTATCGCGCTGCCCAACGCCCGTATCATGGTCCACCAGCCCTCGGGCGGTGCACGCGGCATGGCGTCGGACATCGAGATCCAGGCTCGCGAGATCCTGCGCATCCGCAAGCGCATGAACGATCTTTACGTAAAGTATACCGGCCAGAGCCTCACCGCGATCGAGAAGGCGATGGACCGCGACACCTTCCTCGAAGCCGACGAAGCGATGAAGTTCGGCATCGTGGACAAGGTTTTCGAAGCCCGTCCGGAAACCGAAGGCGGCGAGGAGCCGACCAAGGACGAAGACAAGGGCTCGGGCGGCGCGCCCGAGTAAGACAGCACCGTGGCGGAGCGGTTTTTACCGTCCCGCAACCGGACTGTTGCGAAATCGTCGTAGGATTTGGGCAACCTTGCCGCTTCAGCTTGTGGCAAGGGGATGACTGTACCTATGATATTGACCCAATCCCGCACCGGCCTAATGTCGGCGAATCCCCGTAAAACGGGAGAAACAGCGGGACAGAGCAGGATATGACCAAGTTGAGCGGTACCGATAGCAAATCCACGCTGTATTGCAGCTTCTGCGGCAAGTCGCAGCACGAAGTGCGCAAGCTGATCGCGGGCCCGACCGTGTTCATCTGCGACGAATGCGTCGAGCTGTGCAACGATATCATCCGCGAAGAAACGAAGGCCGGCATCTCCGGCAAGAAGGACGGGGACGTCCCGACCCCTTCGGAAATCTTCGCCACGCTGAACGATTACGTGATCGGCCAGGACCGCGCCAAGCGCGTCCTCTCGGTCGCGGTGCACAACCACTACAAGCGCCTCAAGCACAGCGGCAAGGCAGATGGCGTCGAACTCGCCAAGTCGAACATCCTGCTGGTCGGCCCGACCGGTTCGGGCAAGACGCTGCTGGCCCAGACGCTGGCGCGCACGTTCGATGTGCCCTTCACCATGGCCGACGCCACCACGCTGACCGAAGCCGGTTACGTGGGCGAGGACGTGGAGAACATCATCCTCAAGCTGCTGCAGGCGTCCGACTACAACGTCGAGAAGGCCCAGCACGGCATCGTCTACATCGACGAGATCGACAAGATTACCCGCAAGGCGGAAAATCCCTCGATCACCCGCGACGTGTCGGGTGAAGGCGTGCAGCAGGCGCTGCTCAAGCTGATGGAAGGCACCACGGCCAGCGTCCCGCCGCAGGGCGGCCGCAAGCACCCGCAGCAGGAATTCCTGCAGGTCGACACGACGAACATCCTGTTCATCTGCGGCGGCGCGTTCGCAGGGCTGGAAAAGATCATCGCCGACCGCCTGCAGAAGCGTTCGATCGGCTTCGGCGCGCATGTCGCCGATCCTGACAAGCGCCGTGTGGGCGAGCTGCTCGAAAAGGGCGAACCGGAAGATCTCCTCAAGTTCGGCCTCATCCCTGAATTCGTCGGCCGCCTGCCCGTCATCGCCACGCTGCGCGATCTCGACGTGGAAGCGCTGGTCACCATCCTGACCGAGCCGAAGAACGCACTGGTCAAGCAGTACCAGAAGCTGTTCGAGCTCGAGGACGTGGAACTGACCTTCCAGGAAGACGCGCTCAAGACGATCGCCGAAAAGGCCATCAAGCGTAAGACCGGCGCGCGCGGCCTGCGCTCGATCGTCGAAGGCATCCTGCTCGACACCATGTTCGACCTGCCCGACATGGACGGCGTGACCGAAATCGTGATCGATGCCGACGTTGTCGAAGGCAAGAAGGACCCGATCCAGGTCCACGGCGGCAAGAAGACCAAGGAAGAAGCGGCCTAAACCGCTTTTCGTCCAAGCAAACAACCGGCGGCGTCCGTCCCTGATCGGGTCGGGCGCCGTTTTGTTACAACCCGCCTTTTACGGTCACATCGCAGTCACATCCGTGCGCCATCGAAGCCTCTGCAACGGGGCTGAAGGGTGCTGCGGGTGGAAGTCATTACGATCCTCATGACCGACGAGAATGGGGCCAATTTTCCGGAATTCGATCACGGCGAGGCGATCTACCGCTTCGACCGGCTGACGCCCGCCGGCCCGCAACGGCTGATCGAGGGGCCGATATGCGCTTTCGTCGACTGGGTGCTGGAGGATCTCTCGGGCCTCGAGATGTGCCGCCGCCTGCGCGCAGACCCGCGCACGGCCCATGCGCATATCACCATGGTGCTCGAAAGCTGCGATGCTGAAGACAAGCGGCGCGCGCTGGCCGCCGGCGCCGACGATTACCTCGTCGGTCCGGTCGATCGCACCACGGTGCTTGATCGCGTGCTCGCGCTGGGGACGGGCAAGACCGGCCTTATTGCCGGGCGACCGTTCATGCTGGGCGAGCTGGAAATCGACATGGGCGCATTGCAGGCACGCTGGGCCGGCAAGGCCATATCGCTGCGGCCCAACGAATTCCGCCTCCTGCGCTATTTCGCCGAGAATGCCGACCGCGTCCTGTCACGGCAGGACTTGATCGACGGGCTCGGCAAGCAGGAACCCCCGATAGACGAGCGGACCGTGGACGTTTGGATCGGCCGACTGCGCCGGGCGCTGCGGGCCGTTGGTGCAGGAGATCCGATCAGGACCGTGCGTTCGATGGGGTATGTCTACGACAGCCACTGAGACCTTCGAAGGCACAAAAAAAGGGCCGCTCCCGAGTGGGGGCGGCCCTTTCATTTTGCTTGCGAACGATGATCAGAACTTCAGCGAAGCCCCGAGGCTGACGCTGCGACCGACCGTGTAGCTGTTCACGTCCACGCGGTTCGTGCCATTGGTCTGGAATTCCTGGTGGTCGGTTCCGGTGAGGTTGCGCGCCTCAAGCTTGAGTTCGAGCTCGCTGCCGAAGAGATCGAAACCCTGCCTTGCCACGAGGTCGAGCTGGAAGCCCGGCTCCTCGATGATGTCGGGCAGCGGGCCTGCACCGCGGCTGGTCACACGTTCGCTGGCATATTTCAGCAGCACCGTGAACTGGCTCAGCGTTTCCGTGTCCTCGAGGCCCAGCTGGACGTTCACGAGGTGGTCGGACTGACCGGTAAGCGGAACCCCGTCGTCGAAGAAGTTCGTCGCCGGCTGGCCTGCGAAGGGGAAGACCTGCGCGATATCGTCCGGCCCGACGCTGATTTCTGACTGGGTGTAGGTATAGTTCGCAATCGCCACGAAGCGTTTGGTGTCGAACCATTCGCCAAGGTCATAGAGATCGTAGTTCCACTGGATCTCGAGTTCGCCACCATACAGCTGGGCCTTGGGCGCATTGGCAAAGCCGGAAATGATGTCGTTGTCCGAGAAGCTGGTGAAGACCTCGATCGGGTTCTCGATGTCCTTGTAGAAGCCCGCGACGCTGATCCTGCTGCCGGCATCGAAGTAATATTCGAGGCGGGCTTCGGCGTTGATCAGCTCGCTGTCGACCAGGCGCGGGTTGCCGTTGAACTGGCGGTTGGTTTCCGGATCGAAATACGTCTGGAAAATGAGCTCGCGGAACTGCGGGCGCGCAATGGTCTTGGACGCGCTGGCGCGGAACTGCAGGTCGTCGGTGATCTCCCAGGTCAGCGTCGCGCCCGGCAGCCAATAGCTGTTGGCCAGCGCGGTGCTGCTGGTCGAACCGATCGGGTCGGCGAAGACCTCGACTGCCCGGACCGACTGGTCGGCATCCTCGTAGCGCACGCCGAGGTCGAGCGAGACCACGTCGATCGGGGTCAGCGTCGCCTTGGCATAGGCGCCGTGGATCGTCAGATCCGCCTGGAAGGCCGGGTCGGTCTGGGTCGTCTCGAAAATGTTGAGTTCGTAGGGCTCGAGGCCTGCGGCTGCCTGCGCCTCGCGGTCGAACGCGAGGTCGAGCAGCGCATCACCCAGCAAATTGTCGGGCCGGAAGGCGCCGAAGACCGTGGGGAAGGTGGTAGATGCGCGAATGTCGAATTCGCGGCGGCTCGATAGGCGGCTGGTGTCCGTATAGGCATAGCCGACCGTGGCCGAAAGCCAGTTGGTGAACACGTAGCCGACATCGATGCCGCCGTAGTAGAGGTCCTCGGTCAGGTCCGAAAAGGCCACTAGTGCGCCGCCGCGCTGCGGGTCGAGCGTGTTGAGGAAGATGCCGGCGAACGGATCATTCGGGTTCTTGTTGTCGGCATATTCGAAGCGGTATTCGAACGGCGCCTCGCGCTGTGTCTGGGCATAGCCGGCGCGCAGGTCGATCGAGAGATCGTTGAACTCCAGCTCGGCCACGGCCTGCGTGTTGAACAGCTGGCGTTCGTACCAGCCGGTCTCCTGGATCAGCTCGTCATCGTCATCCTGCAGGTCGGTCCCTTCCGCCAGCGATGCGCGCTTGAGCGTATCGCGGATGAAGAGGTTGGTCAGGCGGAAACGGTGCTGCCCGACTTCCAGCCCGAAACCGAGCAGTCCGTTCACGAGCATGCGGTTGTCGGTCGCGAATTCCCGGAAGTCGCTGTCGAGTTCCAGTTCGGCATTGTTGGCGGTCTGCCGCGTGATGAAGCGGTTGCGCCATTTGTTACTGATCGATGCCGTTGCGATGACGCCGAACTGGCCGTCGGAAAACACGTCCACGGCCGTGCCGGCGGTGAGGCCGGCAGAGAAATTGACCGGCAGGTCGCCGATTTTCTGGACCAGGATCAGGTTCGGGTCGTTGAGGTCGCCAAGGATGCCGCGCAGGTCGACATCGTCATCGCCGATGCGCGCACCGCTGTCGAAGAAGCCCTGCAGCGCGGCATAGTTGGAAATGTCGCGGCGGCCATTGTCGAAGCCGGTCCAGTCGTAGGCGCCGCCGTAATAGCTGTAGCCGGGACCGAAAGTGGTCTCGCTGTCGCCGCTGATCGAGCCGGAAATGGTGACGAAGCTTTCCGTCGGGATGGCGCGGGTCGTGAGGTTGATCACGCCGCCGCCGAATTCACCGGGGAAGTTGGCCGAATAGGTTTTCTGGACGAGGCTCGATGCGACCACGTTGGTCGGGAAAATGTCGAGCGGGACCACGCGGCTAAGCGGCTCGGGCGAGGGCAGCGGGAGGCCGTTGAGCAGCGCCAGCGAATAGCGGTCGCCGAGGCCGCGCACGTAAACGAGACCGTTGCCCTGTGTCGAAAGGCCGGTCACGCGGCCCAATGCGCCTGCAATGTCGCCTTCGCCAGTGCGGGCGATGCTCTCGGTGTCGAGCACGGTGATGACCTGGCTCGACGAACGCGTGACGTCGCGCTGGCGGCGACCGGTCACGATGATCGCGCCGCCCGGCACGGAAATATCGGGCTGCGCCTGTTCTTCGACCTGCTCTTCTTCCGCGGCCTCTTCAGCCGGCTGGGTGTCGAAAACCTCATCCTCATCACCGGTGCTCTGCGCGATCGCGGCGGCGGGATAGGTGAGGGCGGTGGTAAGCAGGAGCAGCCCTGCAAGCTGCTTGCCAGTGGACATTGGAATGACCCCCTTGAACTAGGTCGGTGTCGTTACGGGAGACGTGCCCCCGCTGATTGGATTGAAGGCGGGAGCGATGCGTCGATGCACCGCTCCCGCCCCGCAAAGGCGATTAGTTGTAGACCGGCAGGCTGGTGCAGGCGGTCACGGCATTGTCGAAGGTCACCGTGGCCGAGTTGCAGGTCCAGCCGTTCACCCAGCTGTTGTTGCCCGGGTAAGCGGCGCCGATGTTGGTCGGGAGCTCGAAGAAGCTAGACCAGGCGGTCACGTTGAACACCGGCACGGCATTCTCGTTCGCCCCGTTCACGAACAGCATCGAGAGCGTGTTGGTGAAGGCCGAATTGTTGTTCGTGCCGGCATCGAACACCGCCTTGATGTCGGCTGCGGTCGCGCCCGAGCTGTCGCGGAAGGGCATGGCACAGTCGAGAACCAGCGAGTCGAAGGCGACGGGGCCGGCTTCGTCGATGGCGGCATTGGCGGCGCGGGTCAGTTCTTCCTGGCCGTCGATGCGCAGGCAACGCGTGTCGTTGCGCGACCAGATGACCGAGTTGGCAATGCGGTAGTCGGCAAAGCCGCGGATACGCACGACCTGGTCGATGGCGTTCTGGTGGACGAAGGTCGCATTCGAGATGCGGGTGTCCTGACGCGGGGTTGAATCGTTGAAGGCGTTGTCGGAATCGGCCTCGATGATCGTGTCGCCGGCGCCGGGGCGCTGGATGGCGATGACGTACTGCATGTTGGCCTTCACGCCCGTGTCGGTGTCGAGGCTGTCGTCTTCCGCGCCGACCACGACGAGGCGCTTCACGTTGACGCGACCGCCGAAGAATTCGACGCCGTCATCCGAGCTGTTGTAGCTCATGATGTTCTCCAGCGTCGTGCCCGAACCGATGCCGCCGGTGGTGAGCGACTGCAGTTCGTTGTCGCCCGACAGGACGAAGCCCGAATAGCGGATCTGGACGAACTTCATGCTGCCCGAGCTGTCGCCCGGCGTCGCGCCGCCGAAGATCGCCGGATCGGCGGCACCCTCGACCTGACGCTCGCAGTTCACGCTACCTGGGGTCGCGCCCGAAGCGATACAGTCGGTCACCGGTGCACGGCCTGACAGGACGACACCGCCCCACTGGCCCGAGGAGCTGCCGCCGTTGAGGCCGAGGACGTTGTCGCGGCTGGTGAAGACGATCGGGCGCTCGGCCGTGCCGTTGGCTTCGATCGTGTTGCCGCGGTTTACGTTGAGGAAGCTCGATCCCGATGCGTAGAGGATCACGCCCGGCTCGATGGTCAGTTCGACATTGGTGTCCGACAAGCCGTCGCTGGCGTCCGGAGCCGGACCGCCATCGGTGCCGACATCGACGCGGCCGTTGATGCGATAGAGCAAGCCCTTGATGTAGGGCAGGGTCGAGCTGGCGTTGAAGCGCGCCGGCAGCGTGCAGACGCGGTATTCGCCGGTCGGGCCGGTGATGGTCCCGCTGTCGGTCAGGCCCTGCGGGTCGCTGATCGTCGGGCAGCCGTTGGCCGGGGTGACGAGCGAGCTTGTCGGGGTGGGCGTCGGCGTCGGCGTGGGAGTCGGCGTCGGGTTGTTGATGGTGATGTTGCCGCCGGTGCCGGGCGAAACGATTTCGTCGGCCCCGCAGGCGCTCAGCGCCAGTGCGGAGCAGCCAAGAACAAGCGAACGGTAAAAATTGGTCACGGATACGGTCCCCTCAAAAACCGGGTGAATCGGAAAACTCGAATGCGAATTCGTGATCGCGATTCGCCGGCTAGGGGCGGCGTGTGACAGTTTGTGATGCTTCGTGACCGTTCTGTTGCAGTTTCAACAGGAAATCCGGCTCAGGCCCTCCATTGCAGATTTGTGACAATGTTACGGTTTTGTTGCAGGCGCTAAAACAAACCCGCATATTCTCATCAAAGAACTTGGGAGAAAAATCATATGTCGCTCATCGCTGCCGCTACGCTGATGGTCATGGGTTCGGGCCCGATCGAGGTCGTGGCGAGCCCCGCACCTTCGATGGATGTGGGCTACGAGGAACTGGTCGCCGGCAATGACCTCGCCGCGCTCGCCGCGATCGAGAACAGCGACCTTGCCAATGACGATCCGGCGAGGCTGATCAATCACGGCATCGCGCTTGCGCGCCTGGGCCAGGAAGACGCGGCGCGCGCCAAGTTTGCCGAGGCTGCTGCCCTAAGGGATCGCTATCGGCTCGAGACTGCGGGCGGCCAGTGGGTCGACTCGCGCGTCCTTGCACGGCGGGGGCTGGCCATGGTCGATGGGCAGGACTTCAAGGATTACGCGGCACTCGCCAGCCGCTGACAGGTTAAACACCGAGCCTTTGCGGCCCGCTTTCCGACCTGGGAGGCGGGCCGTTTCCTTTTGCGGCTACGTCGAAAGCTGAGGATTTCCCCTGCATTCAGCTTCTTGTCACCTTGATGTCATGTAAGGTCCGCAGAGGGGCCGCACGGAGGGTGTTCGACGATGATTCGTACACACTGGGCAATAGCTGCAGGACTGGCCTGTACGCTGCCCGCCGCCTTCCCGGCGAAGGCGGATGTCATGGAGATCGATGCGGACGGCGCGCGCTGGATATCCGGTGCTGGCGCCGCGCAGCCGGCTGACCTTTCGGAAATCGCGACAACCAACGAGCTTTCCGCAGTCCCGGCGGAAGTCGAAATTCCGGACCATATTATCGGCGATACCGCGCGCCATGCAGCAGGCGTTCCCGATGCCTACCGCGCCAAGGTCAATGAACTGGCTGCCCGTTTCGACCTCTCGCCCTCGCTAATCGAAGCCGTGGTTTGGCAGGAAAGCCGCTGGCGGCACAATGCCGTCTCCCCTGTCGGGGCGCAGGGCCTGGCGCAGTTGATGCCCGGCACCGCGCGCGACCTAGGTGTCGACCCGCGCGATCCCTTCGCCAATCTGGAAGGCGGCGCGCGGTACCTTCGCGAACAGCTCGACCGCTTCGACGGCGACCTCGAAAAGGCGCTTGCCGCCTACAATGCCGGCCCCGGCCGGGTGGAGCGAGCGAACGGCATTCCGCGCATCCGCGAAACGCAGAATTACGTGGCCGCGATCATGGGTCGCTTGGCCGATCACTCAAGGGAGTAGTCCGACTTGAAATCGATCGTTACCCGCGCGGCCGCACTGGCCCTGCTTCTCAGCCCCACCGCCGCCATGGCGCAGGCTGCCGATCCGGCCGGCTCCGGCCCGATCGTTAATGCGCTCGGCTGGCTGCAGGGCACGCTACTCGGCAATGTTGCCACTGCAGTTGCGGTGATGGCCGTGGCCGCCGTCGGCTTCATGATGTTGACCGGTCGCCTCAACTGGCGCTTCGGTGCGACCGTCATCATCGGTGTCTTCATCCTGTTCGGTGCCGCATCGATCGTCGCCGGTATCCAGGGCGTCGCGGCCTGACATGACCGCGCTCGTCCGCCATCCCGTCCACAGAGCGCTCACCCGCCCACAGATGTTCGCGGGCGTGACGTTCAACTACTTCATCATCAACGGGGTGGTGACAACAGAGGCATTCCTGATCACCGGCAGCTGGCTCGCGGTGCTGACCTTCGTGGTCATGCACGGCGTCGGCTATTTCGCCTGCCTGCGCGAACCGCGCATCTTCGATCTGTGGATCACCAAGGTGTCGAAGTGCCCGCGCGTGCCGAATTACAAGCGCTGGGGATGCAACAGCTATGCCGCGTGATCACAAATGGATCGGCCCGGCCTCGTGGAGCGCCAAGGAAGCCCGTGCGGGCGACCGCCTGCCCTATGCACGCCTCGTCGACGAGAACACGCTGCTGCTGCGCGACGGCAGCGTGATGACCGCCATCCAGGTCCCCGGCCTCCTTTTCGAGACCGAGGATAGCGAGGCGCTAAACGCCCATGCCGCCACGCGCGAAGTGATGCTGCGCTCGACTCTCGATGCGCGCTTCGTCCTCTATCATCACGTGATCCGCCGCCGCGTCGCGGTGGAACTCGACGCCCAGTTCCCCGATCCGATCAGCCGACACATCGATGCGCGCTGGAAGGAGCGCCTCGGGTCCGGACAGCTGTTCGTGAACGACCAGTTCATCACGCTCATCCGCCGCCCCGCGCGCGGCAAGGCGGGCTGGGTCGAGAAGATTTCGAAGAAAGCCCGGCGTAACAAGGAAGGGCTCGAACCCGATCCCAAGGACCTGCGCTCGCTGCGCGCTGCCTCGCAGGGCCTGGTGGCTTCGCTGCAGGCCTATGGCGCGGTGCCGCTGGGCGAATATGTCGGGCCGCAGGGCAATTTGAACTCGGAACTGCTCGAATTGCTCTCGGCGCTCTACAACGGCGAGATGCGCCCCGTGCGCAAGCCTTCGGACGATGTCGATATCGGCCTTATGCTGCCCTATCGCCGCGTCAGCTTCGGCCTCGACGCGATGGAACTGCGCGGGTCGGGCTCGCCCGATTTCGGTGCGATCCTAGGCCTCAAGGACTATCCCGAAGCGACCAGCCCGGGCCTGCTCGATGGCCTGCTGCGCCTTCCCTACGAGATGGTCGTATCGGAAAGCTACGCCCCGGCAGAACGCCAGACCGCGCGCGAGCGGATGGATCTCTCGATCCGCCGCCTGAAGTCCGCGGACGAGGAAGCGATGGCGGAACGGGCCGACATGATGGCCGCGCGCGACGCGCTGGGTAACGGCGCGGTCGGGTTCGGCGATCATCACCTGACCGTTATGGTGCGCGAACGCGACCTCGGCCGCCTCGATGACGCGACCGCCGCCTGCGCCGCCGCGCTGGCAGACACGGGCGCGATCGCGGTGCGCGAGGACACCAATCTCGAGCCTGCTTTCTGGGGCCAGTTCCCCGGCAACGAGGGTTATCTCGTGCGCCGCGCGCTGATTTCCAGCGCCAACATGGCCAGCTTCGGTTCGCTCCACGGTTTCGCCCTGGGGCAGGCGCAGGGCAATCACTGGGGCGACGCGGTCACGCTGCTGGAAACCACCAGCGCGACGCCGTTCTTCTTCAATTTCCACCACGGCGATCTCGGCAATTTCTCGGTCATCGGGCCGAGCGGATCGGGCAAGACCGTGGTGATGAATTTCCTCGCCGCGCAGGCGCAGAAGTTCAGCCCGCGCACGATCCTGTTCGACAAGGATCGCGGCGCGGAACTGTTCGTGCGCGGCATTGGTGGGCGTTACGACAGCATCCGCAGCGGGGAGCCGACCGGCTTCAACCCGCTGGCCCTGCCCGATACGCCCGGCAACAGGGCGTTCCTGCGCGACTGGCTGGGTGTCCTTCTCAAGGCCGAAGGGCCGGAAGAGGACACCACGATCGCCCATGCGGTCGACGCTGCTTATGCCAATGACGCTTCGCTGCGCCGCCTGCGCCACTTCCGCGAACTGCTGTCCGGCAGCAAGCGCCCACAGCCGGGCGATCTGGCGGACCGTCTCTCGGCGTGGATCGGAGAGGGCGAGAACGCCTGGCTGTTCGACAACCGGGAGGACAAGCTGGACCTCACCGCGCGCGTGCTGGGTTTCGACATGACCGCGCTGCTGGAAAACCCCAAGCTGCGCACGCCGACGATGATGTACCTCTTCCACCGGATCGAGGAACGCCTTGACGGCAAGCCCACGATGATCCTCATCGACGAGGGCTGGAAGGCGCTCGACGACGAGGTTTTCGCCGCCCGTATCCGCGACTGGCTGAAGACGCTGCGCAAACGCAATGCGCTGGTCGGCTTCGCCACCCAGTCGGCGCGTGACGCGCTGGAAAGCCGTATCTCGACCGCGCTGGTCGAACAGACGGCGACCATGGTCTTCATGCCCAACAGCCGCGCGCGGGCAGAGGATTATTGCGACGGCTTCGGTCTAACGAGCCACGAACTCGCACTCATCCGCACGCTGCCGGCACACAGCCGCTGCTTCCTCGTGCGCCAGCCGGATGCCAGCGTGGTGGTCCGCCTCGACCTGTCGGGTGCGCCCGAAGTGCTGACGCTGCTCTCGGGCCGCGAAAGTTCGGTCCGCCGCCTCGACCTGCTGCGCGAAGCGATGGGCGATGCGCCTGCCGACTGGTTCCCGGCCCTCACCGGCAAGGCCTGGCCGGGCGGGGCGAACGATCTGCTGCATGACGACGACCTCAATCTCGCATTGGCGGCAGAATGACGAGCGCGACCTGCCAGCAGGCCGCCGAGCAGGTAGGCAACGGCGTCGCCGCCGCCCTGCGCGGTGTGGACTGCGTGGCGGGCGAGGCCTCGGCCATGGCCTTCGGGCGCCTGTTCGCGCCCGGCGGCGCGCTCGGCATGACGCTGACCATCATCCTCACGCTCTATATCGCGATCTTCGGCTTCCTGCTGCTGACCGGGCGCACCAATCTCGGCGTGCGCAGCCTGGTACCGCGCATGATGACGCTGGGACTGGTGCTGACCTTCGCGACGAGCTGGGTCGCCTACCAGAGCGTGGTGTGGAACCTCGCCATCGGGACCCCCGATTACCTCGCCGGAATTCTTACCGGCACGCGTGGCTCGGCCACCGACACATTCGCGCAGAAGATCGACGTGGTCTTCATGGCGATCCAGGAGGCAAGCGGCGGCAATTCCGACTTCTCCGCCTTCTCGCCCGACGGAATGATGTGGCTTGGCGCCATGCTGTTCATGCTCGGCACGGTGGGCCTGCTGGTCACGACCAAGATCGCGCTCGGCATCCTGATCGCGCTGGGGCCGGTATTCGTCGTCATGGCGCTGTTCAACGGGACGCGCGGCCTGTTCACCGGCTGGATCAAGGGCGTGGTGATGTGCGCGCTCGCGCCGCTGTTCGCGGTGCTGGGCGGATCGATCATGCTCGAACTCGCCGTGCCGATCCTGACCTCGCTCACCGCCAACCCCGGGTTCGTCCCAGCGCAGGCAGGCATGGCCTTCTTCATGATCGGCGCGGTCCATGTGGCGCTGATGGTGCTGGTGCTCAAGGTTGCCGGAGCCATGGTGGCAGGCTGGACCGTGTTCGGTCTCGCCAATAGCGGCGAGGAGCGCGACAGCGCGCCGGCTCCTGCTGCATCGCCCCTCTACCACCAGCAGCTTGCGGCAGCACAGGCCGCCACCCAGGCGAGCGAACAGGCACGCCGTATCGATGTCTCGGCCACCGCGACCGCTCCTGCCGCAAACGATGCGGGCGGATCGTCAAGCACCGTGCGCACCACCAAGGTCTATGCGACCGCTTCAGCCGCCGGTCAGCCGAAACCGGCCAGTGAAGGGCCCAGCCGGACGATGGGTATCGGCAGCCGCTTCAAGCCCGCGCCCGCGCGCGGTCCCGCTTCTTCGACGGAGAAATCACGATGAAACGCGCAGTGCTCCCCGCGCTCGCCCTGACCCTGGCAGCGACGCCCGCATTTGCGGACTCCCGCCTCGTCGAGGTCACCTATGACGAGTTCAGCGTCGTCACCATTCCGGGCCGCGTGAACGTGCAGGCCAGCATCGTCTTCGGCGAGGACGAGGTGATCGAGAATGTCGCCATCGGCAATTCGACCACCTGGCAGGTCACGCCCAACAAGCGCGCCAATATCCTGTTCGTGAAACCGCTCGAGGCGCGCGCCACGACCAACCTCACGGTCGTGACCAGCAAGCGCACCTATCTGTTCGACCTCGTCGCCTCGCCGACGGCCAAGCCGCTGTATGTCCTGCGCTTCGATTATCCGGTCGATCCCGAGGAGGAGGCCCGGAAAACCCAGCTGGCGCAGTCCGCTGCCGAACCGCAAGCGCAAGCGGAACCCTTCGCGGCGGTCGATCCGGCAGACCTCAACTTCGCCTGGAGCGGGGACGGCGATGCAGCCCTTCTGCCCGAGCGTGCTTTCGATGACGGACAGGCGGTTTTCCTCAGCTGGCCGACCGGCAAGGATGTGCCCGCAATTCTCGTGACCAACGCCAAGGGTGACGAGGGGCCGGTGAATTACACCGTTCGCGGCGAAACCATCGTCATCGACGGAGTGCCGCGCACGATCATACTGCGAGCGGGCAAGGAAAGCGCCACGCTGGTCAACACCGGGCCCGAACGGGCGGCGACGCCTGCGCGCAGCCCCGATGCGGCGCTGGCCCAGAAGGGGAATAACTGATGCGTCTCGCCATGCGCCTTCCCGAGAAGAAGCCCGGCAGCGCCGGAATCGCCAATGATGTCGACCCGCGCGACGAAGCCGATGCGGACGTCATCGACCTGGCCCAGCGCAATGCATTTCCGGCAGTCGCCCGCCCGGGCGGCAAGTCCGATGCGCTCGGCATGGTGGCCGGTATCGCCATCGTGGCTGGTCTAGGCGCGATCACGCTGTGGAGCATGAATTCGGCCCGCCTTCCCGAACCTGAAGGCGTGGGCAATCCGCAGGTCCAGGCACCTGTCGCGGCTGCACCGGTCGAAGCGCCGGCGGCCGACGCGGCCATCGCGCCGCCCACGCCGCAGCAGCAGGCCGCCATGGCCGATCCTGCACCTGCGCCGGTGCTCGCGGCGGCTCCGCAGACGATGCCCGGGCCCAACCCCTACAGCAATCCGACGGTGGTCTTCGATTCCGGCAGCGGTGTCGTGAGCGGCCCGGCAGCCGCCCTTGCGGAGGCAACGAGCGAAGGCGCAGCCAGCGCCACGGGCAATTCCGCATCCGATTTCGCCAGCCGCGTGGGCGGGGTGGGCGGCGCGCCCGCCCAGGCGAAAGCCATGACCAATCCCTCGACCACGGTCACGCAGGGCACGCTTATTCCCGCGATCCTCGAAACCGCGATCGATACGAATGTACCCGGTTATGTCCGCGCAGTCGTCAGCCAGGATGTGCGCAGCTTCGACGGGACCAAGGTGCTGGTGCCGCGTTCGAGCCGCCTCATCGGTCAGTACCAGTCGGGCATGCAGAACGGCCAGAAGCGCGCCTATGTCATCTGGACGCGCCTGATCCGTCCGGATGGAGCTTCCGTCAATCTCGCCTCGCCCGCCATCGGTTTCGATGGCACTACGGGCCTCGAAGGCAAGGTTTCGGGCGCCGGTTTCTTCCAGCGTTTCGGCTCCGCGCTCCTCCTCTCGGTCGTCGGCGGGCTCGGCACCATCGCCAGCGGCGGTGCAGGCGGCGTGATCATCGGCGGAGCGGGCCAGTCGGCCGCTTCCACTGCGGCACAGCAGGACGGTCAGCGCGGACCGACGGTGCGCGTGCGCATGGGCGAACCGATCCGCATCTTCACTGCGCGCGACCTCGATTTCTCGCGGGTCAGCTGAGGGCTGGCTGGGGCGATGAGCGCCGATATCCATCCCTTTGCCCACCAGGGCGCCGCTGACGAGGGTGAACCGCCAGTCGACCTGCACGGCGAACGCAGCGTCTATCTCGACGCGTACCTCAAGCCCTTCGCCGAATGGCTCGAACGCGACACGGTAACGGAAATCCTCGTCAACCGGCCGGGCGAGGTCTGGATCGAGGACGCCTCGGCCGGCGGGATGCAGAAGCTCCGCCGCCCCGAAATCGATGACCGCCTGATCCAGCGCCTTGCCGAGCAGGTCGCCCGCGTCAGCCACCAGGGCATCAACCGCGAACACCCGCTGCTGGGTGCGACCCTGCCGGGCGGTGCACGTGTCCAGTTCTGCGGTCCGCCTGCTGCCCGCAAGCACTGGGCCATGGCGATCCGCCGTCATCGCAGGCTCGACCTGCCGCTCGATGCCTATGACACCGGCCCGCTTTCCCGTCCGGAGCGCGGGGCCATGCCCGACCCGCAGGCCGAGCCTGTCGCGTTCCTGCGCGAAGCGATCCGCCAGCGCCGCACGATCCTCGTCTCCGGCGGCACCAGCACGGGCAAGACGACCTTCCTCAACGCCATGCTGGGCGAAATCCCGCGCCACGAACGCGTCGTGCTGGTTGAAGATACGCCGGAGCTAAAACTGCCGGGCGAAAACGGCGTCGGCCTAGTGGCGGTGAAGGGCGAACTCGGCGAAGCCAAGGTCACTTCCAACGAATTGCTTCAGGCGGCACTGCGCCTGCGACCCGACCGGATCGTGCTGGGCGAATTGCGCGGAGCCGAGAGCGTCAGCTTCCTTCGCGCCATCAACACGGGCCATCCCGGCAGCTTCTCGACCATCCACGCAAACAGCCTGCGCGGGGCGCTGGAGCAGCTTGCGCTGATGGTGATGCAGACCGGCATCGGCCTCACGCGGCAGGACACGATTGCCTATGCCGCAAGCGTCATCGATGTGGTCGTGCAGCTGTCGCGCGACCCCGATGGGCGTCGCGGGATCGCGCAAATCGCCGAAAGTCGCGATTTGCTCGAAAGTGGCCGATAATCGCCGGACTCCGCGCCAAACCGCCATGCCGTAGCGTCACCCGAGCCTGGGCTTGTTTCGCTATCGCAACATATCCATTGCAAAACGCTGCTGCAGCGCAACATTACTGCGCAATCCCTTGCCTGAATACGATTTCATGTTAGCTTTCTGCCCCTAGGCCGACATCAGAGCGGTCAGGGGAAGAGGAGAGGGAATATGAAAATCAGGGCAGGCCTCCTGGCCGGCATCTGTGCGGGCGCGCTCGCCGTTCCGGCCTATGCGCAGGACACCACCGGCGATTCCAGCGAGTCCGGGATTGCAGAAACCACCGACAATACCCGCGTCATCATCGTTACCGCACAGCGTCAGGCACAGAGCCTGCAGGAAGTTCCGATCGCGGTCAGCGCCTTCGATGCCGAAGCGCTCGAAGCGCAGCAGATCGAAAATGCGAGCGACCTCCAGCTGACGCTGCCGAACGTCTCGTTCACAAAGTCGAACTTCACCAGCTCCAGCTTCACCATCCGCGGCATCGGCGACCTCTGCGTCGGTGTGACCTGCGATGCCGCAACGGCAATCCACGTAAACGGTTCGCCGCTGTTCGGCACCCGCCTGTTCGAAACCGAGTATTTCGATCTCGAGCGTATCGAAGTCCTTCGTGGCCCGCAGGGCACGCTGTTCGGACGTAACGCGACGTCGGGCGTGGTCAACGTCGTGACGGCGAAGCCCGACCTATCCGGCTTCGGCGCCGCTGCCGAATTCGAATACGGCAGCTTCGACAGCATGCGCGTGAAGGGCATGGTCAACATTCCGATCGGCGATTCGGTCGGTATGCGCGTCGCGGGCTACTATCTCGACCGCGACGGTTTCACGGAGAACCTGTACGACGGCTCGAATATCGATGGCCGCGAGATGTATGCGATCCGCGGTTCGCTGCGGTTCGAACCGACCGCAACCACCACTATCGACCTCATGGGCTTCTACTTCCGTGAAGACGACGATCGCATGCGTATCCAGAAGCAGACCTGTCAGCGCGATCCCACGGGCGTCTTGGGCTGTCTTGCGGGGCGCCGCGATTTCGACAGCACCAATGCCAACTCGACACTGGCTTCGGTCCTGACCTCGGCCGAACTCTTCGCCATCCAAGGCCTGCCGACCGCGCTTGCACTGGGCAGCGTCTACGGTCCAGACGGGTTCGCCAATTTCGACGAGCCGGACGACGTGCGCGTCGTGAATACGCCGTTCACGCCGGAATATTACGCCGACGAATTGCAGATCCAGGCACACCTCGACCAGGCAATCGGCGCAATGAACCTGTCGGTGACCGGTATCTACCAGGAAACCACGGTCGACAGCCGCCAGGACTACAACCTCGGCATCCTCGACCGCAGCGGGTATGCCACTGGCCTGAATACCTTGGCATTCTTTGCCGCGAACGGGATTCCGACGGGCGTCGCCTCGCCGGCGTTCATCCCGGGTTCCAGCGCATATTTCGCACCCATTGCGGCTGCGCTGATCCCCAACGGGCCGAACGGCGTGCTGTGTACCTCGGACAACCTGACCGAAAACCAGGGCGTATTCGAAGGCCAATCGATCTGTTCGGACGCGCCGCTGGCATTCGACCGTTCCTACCAGGAACAGACCTCGTGGTCGGGTGAAGTCATCCTGTCGAGCGACTATGACGGGCCGTTCAACTTCCTCGTCGGCGGCATCTATGCCGAATCCGAGGTGGGCGAGAATAGCTATTACGTGAACTCGTTCGGTCTCGATTATGCCACCGCCATGCTCGGCACGTTCTCGTCCTTTGCGAACGGTCTGCCGCCGTCCTATCTTGCCACGTCGATGTACCGGAACAACACGACTGACTTCAAACTGCAGAGCTTCGGCATCTTCGGTGAAGTCTACTTCGACATCAGCGATCGCCTGAAGTTCACCGGCGGCCTGCGCTACAACGACGACAAGAAGACCGTCGAAGCACGCACCACGCTGGCAAGCTTCCTCAACCCCTTCAGCAACGATGGCGATCCTTTCGATTCGCCGTTCGCAGGAGGGTTCGATGCCGACCCCGGTATCGACGGAGCGCAACCGTTCCAGGTCCGTGAGGTGTCGTTCAACGAGATAACCGGTCGTGCCGTGCTCGACTACGAGATCTCGCCAGACAACACGCTCTACGTCTCCTACTCGCGCGGCTACAAGTCGGGCGGTATCAACCCGCCGCTGTCGCCGATCTTCGCTGTGTCGGAAAGCTTCGGTCCGGAATCAATCAATGCGTTCGAAATCGGCTCGAAGAACACTTTCCTCGACGGCACTGCGCAGGTGAACCTGACCGGTTTCTACTACGACTACAGCGGCCTGCAGCTTAGCCGCATCGTCGCACGTACCTCGGTCAACGACACGATCGATGCCAAGATCTGGGGTGTCGAACTCGAAACCGTCCTGTCGCCGAGCAGGAACTGGCTCATCAACCTGAACCTCAGCTACCTCAATGCAGAGGTTGCCGGCGACCAGTTCTTCTCGAACCCGCGCGATCCGGGCGGCGGCGATCCCGACGCCGTGATCATCAAGGATCTGGGCAACGGTTCGCACTGCGCACTCACCGGTGCGGGGGCCGATGGCCTGGTCAACTTCCTGAACCCCTATTTCGGGCTTCAGGGCACCAGCGAATTCCCGGCTGACGGCGGTATCGCCTCCTCCGGCGCATTCGGTATCTGCTCGATCTACCAGGCAGCGACTGCCGGGGCGATCGGACTGGTGAACCCGGCTCTGGCTCCGCTGCAGCCCTTCATCGATGCCTTCGGCCCCGTCTCGGTGCTGAGCCCCGGTGTGGAAGTGAACCTTAAGGGCAACAAGCTCCCGCAGGCGCCGGAATACAAGGCGTCGCTGGGCGTGCAGTATACGGCGGAATTCGGCAGCGGCATGACGCTGGTGCCGCGCTTCGACATCGCCCTGACCGGCGAACAGTACGGCAACGTGTTCAACGGCAATGTGAACCGGATCGAACCTTTCGTTCAGGCGAATGCGCAGATCCAGCTCAATTCCGCCGACGAGCGCTGGTACGTCCGGGCATTCGTCCAGAACATGTTCGATTCGGACTCGGTCACGGGCCTTTACCTGACCGATGCCTCATCGGGTAACTTCACCAATATCTTCACGCTCGACCCGCGCCGCTACGGCGTCGCGATCGGTGCGAAGTTCTAAGTAACCCTGTCAAAGGGAGGGGGAAGGGGCGGCCTTGTGCCGCCCCTTTTTTTATGCGCGGTTGCTACTGGTCGCAAAGGGCGAGAAGTCGGTGTCCGTATCGAACACCTCGGTGCCTTCGGCGCGCTTGAGCGAATTGATGACGAGATAGGTGACCGGCGTCAGGATCGCTTCCCATGCGGTCTTGATCAGCCACTGGGACAGGACGACCTGCCACAGCAGTTCGGGTGGCCAACCGGCGAGGCCCCAGAAGGCAAGCGGATAGAAGATCAGGCTGTCGAGCCCCTGGCCCACCACGGTCGAGCCGATGGTGCGCATCCACAAATGGCGCCCCTGCGTCCACACTTTCATCTTCGCAAGGACGAAGCTGTTGGCGAACTCGCCGGCCCAGAAGGCGACCATGGACGCCAGCACGATGCGCCAGCTGTTTCCGAACACGAACTCGTAGGCTTCCTGCCCCGGCCAGCCATCCGCCGGTGGGAGTTGCACCACAACCCAGGCCATGAAGGCCATGAACAACAGCGCTGCAAAACCGGTCCAGATCACACGCCGAGCGCGGGCGTATCCGTAGACCTCGGTCAGCACGTCGCCGATAATATAGCTGACGGGAAAAAACAGCACGCCCGCCCCGAAAGACCATTCGCCGATCCCCGGCAGGGTGACGTAACTGGGCTTGGATGCGCCAATCAGGTTCGACAGCAGGAGGATAGTGACGAAAGCCGCCATCACCAGGTCGTAATAGCGAAACTGCGGCGCCTGCGCCGGGGCGGGGTGGTCCTGCTTTTCCATAGCGCGCTGACTATCGCCGATTGGCGCAATCGCAAAGCCGCGTTATGGCTCGCCCCGCGCGCGCCCGTAGCTCATCTGGATAGAGCGCGAGACTTCTAATCTTGAGGCAGCAGGTTCGAGTCCTGCCGGGCGCGCCAGCCTTGCCTCACCCCCGCATCGCGCTGGTCAGCTGTTCCCGGGTCACCGGATAGCCGAGATCGTCGGGAATGGTGAGGAACGAACCCTCCGCTTCCTTGACGATTTCCGGCGTTATGGTCCTGACCGGCGTCGCGCGGGCATGATCGCGCGCTTCGTCGAAGGATGCGAACTGCGCCAGGCGTTCCAGATTGCGGCGGGTGGGGAAGATCAGCGCGATTTCGCCCGTATCGGCCATGGCCAGCGCTTCCCTCGCGCTGACCCAGAACAGGCGCGTGTTCTCCGTCTCGTCAACCTCGACTTCCACCGCTCCAGTACCAAGGTCGGCGAGGTAGAACATGGTGTCGAAGATGCGGTTGTGTGCGAGGCCAAGGGGCAACCAGCGCGCAAAAGGCGTCAGCGCATCAAGGTCCAGAGTGAGGTCGAAACTGGCAAGCACGGGCGCTAGTTCGCCGCGTTCGAGCAGCATTGCGCGCGCTTCGGCTGCGCGGCCTGCATCCATGTCGCCGGTAAGCCCGAGCGCGAGCCCCGTTTCCTCAAGGGTTTCGCGGATCGCAGCGATGCGATGGGCGACCTCGTCTTCGCGATCATGCGATGCAAGCGTGCGCGCCAATGCGCGGTCCTGCGGGTCCACACGCCCGCCGGGGAATACGGCCATGCCGCCGGCAAAGCTCATGTTGCGCGATCGGACGGTCATGAGGATCTGCGGGTCGGGTCCGGTGCGGCCCTTGCGGAAGATGACCAGCGTTGCGGCCGGAATCGGTTCGACAGTCTGGTCAGGTGCGCTCATCGGGAGATGTTGTGCCGCGCGGCTCGCAGCTTGCCAAGCGCCTCTTTCCCGGACGTGTCGGGAATATTTACAGAACGATCAGAGTGAATCCGGGTGTTAACCATCGTGAGCGGCCAGAACAGGCGCTTTCGCTGTTTTGGCACGGGGTCTGCATCATTTCTGTCAGAACGTTTGGTCTTCACGAGACGGACCACCCTGGTCTCCCGGTGCGTCTCGAACCAAATAAAAGGCCCGCCAGGACGTCCCCCCGGCGGGCCTTACCCGTTTCAGGATCGGAAAGTCAGCTTTCGGCTTTGGCGACCTGCTTTTCTTCCATCATCTGCTGAAGTTCACCTGCTTCGAACATTTCCATCATGATGTCGCTGCCGCCGACGAATTCGCCCTTCACGTAGAGCTGGGGGATGGTCGGCCAGTCTGAAAAGCTCTTGATGCCCTGGCGGATTTCCATGTCCTGCAGGACGTCGACGCTTTCATAAGCCACGCCGCAATGGTCGAGGATGGCGACCGCGCGGTTGGAAAAGCCGCACTGCGGGAAAAGTGGCGTGCCCTTCATGAAGAGGACCACGTCGTTGCTGCCGACCAGATCGGCGATGCGCGAATTTACATCGGACATGATTGCCCTGCCTTTGTCTGAAGTGAATCTTGCTTAAATCGTCAGTTGGGAACTTGGGTCGTCAGTTGCAAGGCGTGGAGTTCCCCGCCCATCCTGCCGCCCAGTGCATCGTAGACCAGCTTGTGCTGGGCGACGCGGGTCTTGCCGACGAACTGGGGGGCGATGACCTTCGCCGCCCAGTGATCATTGTCGCCGGCAAGGTCGCGCATCTCGACGACTGCGCCGGGCAGCGCTTCCTCGATCAGCGCGACGATATCCTCGGATTTCATCGGCATGGGATTACTTCTGGTCGCTCATGAACTGGCGGCGTGCCTCGACGGCGCATTCCTCGACCTTGGAGCGGATATCGGCTTCACTGATATCGCATTCCGCGGCAGTCAGGTCGCCGAGCAGCTTGCGGATCACATCCTCGTCACCCGCTTCCTCGAAGTCCGCCTGCACGACGGCCTTCTTGTAGGCGTCGGTTTCTTCCTCGGTCAGGCTCATCAGGCCCGCAGCCCATTCGCCCAGCAGGCGGTTACGGCGCGCCGCGATCTTGAATTCGGTTTCCTGGTCGAATGCGAACTTGGTTTCCTCGCCGCGTTCGCGATCCTTGAAGTCGGTCATGTCTATCCCCTTGGAAGAAGCTGCCTTGCCGAATAGGGGCGCTGCCGCCGAGCGGCAAGGCCCCCGACAGGCAAAATCAGTCCATCGTCACCACGAGCTTGCCGATCGCGCCGCGGTTTTCGAGCTTGGCGATGGCTTCGTGGGCCCGGTCGATCGGATAGGTTTCGCTGACCAGCGGGTTGATCTTGCCGGCCTTCCAGAGGTCGAACAGCTCGGCGATATTGGCGTTGTTGCGCTTCGGCTCGCGCGCGGTGAACGCGCCCCAGAACACGCCGCGAATGTCGCAGCTCTTCAGCAAGGTCAAGTTTAGCGGCATCTTGGCGATACCGGCGGGGAAACCGATGACGAGGAAGCGGCCTTCCCAGGCGATGGAGCGCAGCGCCGGTTCGGAATAGTCGCCGCCGACGATGTCGTAGACGATGTCCGCGCCATTGGGCCCGACCGCGTCCTTGAAAGCCTGCGCCAGCGCCTTGGACTGGTCCTTGTCGAACGGTGCGCGCGGATAGATGACGACTTCGTCCGCGCCCGCTTTCCTTGCGACCTCGCCTTTCTCTTCAGTCGAGACGGCTGCGACCACGCGGCAGCCGTAGGCCTTGGCCAGTTCGACGGCCGAGAGGCCGACGCCGCCGGCAGCGCCGAGGACGAGGACGGTTTCGCCTTCCTTGATGTCGCCGCGGTCTTTCAAACCATGGATGGTCGTACCGTAGGTCATCAGCAGTGCCGACGCCTGCACGAGGTCGATACCGACGGGCACGCGGAACAGGCGGGCTGCGGAAACCGCGACCTTTTCCTGCAGGCCGCCATTGCCGACGCCGCAGATCACCCGGTCACCGACGGCAAAGCCTTCGACGCCTTCACCCAGCGCCTCGATCGTGCCCGAGATTTCGCCGCCCGGACTGAACGGGCGGGGCGGCTTGAACTGGTACATGTCGCGGATGATTAGCGTGTCGGGGAAATTGATCGCGCAGGCGGCGACCTTGATCAGCACCTCGCCCGCGCCGGGCACGGGTTCTGCAATGTCCTCTACGACAAGGGTTTCGGGGCCGCCGACCTCTTTCGACAGGACTGCTTTCATGCTGCATCTCTCCTCTGCGGCGCGTCGAGCCAGGGTAGGTCCGCCGCGCGCTTTCTCTCATGATTTTCGATGGCATCGACGCTTTCGAGCGTGAGGCCGATTTCGTCCAGCCCTTCGAGCAGGCAGTGCTTGCGGAACGGATCCACTTCGAATTCGAAGCGGTCTTGAAAGGGCGTAGTGACGGTCTGTGTTTCAAGGTCCACCGTGATCGGGTGATCCTTGGCCACTTCGAGCAGGCGATCGACCTGTTCGGGCGGCAGGACAACGGTCAGGATGCCGTTCTTGAAGGCATTGCCTGAGAAGATGTCCGAAAAGCTCGGCGCGATAACCGCGCGAATGCCAAGGTCGAGCATAGCCCATGCGGCATGTTCGCGGCTGGACCCGCAACCGAAATTGTCGCCCGCGATCAGGATCGGCGCACCGGCGAAATCCTCGACATCGAAGGGATTGCCGGGTGCCTGGCGGATCGTTTCGAACGCGCCCTTGCCAAGCCCTTCGCGGCTAACGGTTTTCAGCCAGTGCGCGGGAATGATGACGTCGGTGTCGACATTCTTGAGCCCCAGCGGGATCGCCCGGCCTGCAATGGTCGACACCTTGTCCATCAGTCTGTCTCCGGCTTCTCGCCCGAAGGGATCGGTCCGGGCTGCTTGGGCTGGTTTTTCTTTTCGCGGCGCTTGTTCGCATAGAGCAGCGCTGCGGCGATTGCAGCCGAACCGATCGCACCGGCGATGGCGGCCTTGCCTTTGGGTAGCTTGGTCATGCTGCCCTCATGGGATGGCGAACGGGGAAGGGCAAGAGGGTTACGAGCCGACCAGCTTGCGAACGTCGGTCAGCCGTCCCGTAACCGCAGCAGCGGCAGCCATCGCCGGGCTCATCAGGTGGGTGCGCGCACCCGGGCCCTGACGGCCGACGAAATTGCGGTTGCTGGTGGAGGCGCAGCGTTCACCCGGCGGGACCTTGTCGGGGTTCATCGCGAGACAGGCGGAACAGCCCGGTTCGCGCCATTCGAAACCGGCATCGGTGAAAATCCGGTCGAGCCCTTCTTCCTCCGCTTGCCGCTTGACGAGGCCGGAGCCGGGCACGGCAATAGCCCAGCGTACGCCTGGCGCTTTCCGGCGGCCCTTGAGGACCTCCGCCGCGGCCCGCAGGTCTTCGATCCGGCTGTTGGTGCACGAACCGATGAAGACATTCTCGATGGCGACTTCTTCCAGCGGCACACCGGGCTCGAGCCCCATGTAATCGAGGCTCTTGCGGGCAGCCTGCTGCTTGGACGGGTCGGAGAAGCTTTCGGGCGCCGGCACCGCGCCGCCGATCGGCACGACGTCTTCGGGGCTCGTGCCCCAGCTGACGGTTGGTTCGATATCGGCGGCGTCGATCACCACGGTCTTGTCGAATTGCGCCCCTTCGTCCGTTGCCAGCGAACGCCACCATTCGACCGCGCGGTCCCAGTCGGCACCCTGCGGTGCGTATTTGCGTCCAGCCAGATAGGCGAAGACCTTGTCGTCGGGCGCGATGAGGCCGGCTCGCGCGCCGCCCTCGATGCTCATGTTGCACACGGTCAGCCGTCCCTCGACGCTCATACGTTCGAACACCTTGCCGCGGTATTCGATCACGTGGCCGGTACCGCCGGCGGTCCCGATGACGCCGATGATATGGAGGATGAGGTCCTTCGGCGTCACGCCGGGGCCGAGTTCGCCCTCGACGCGGATTTCCATGGTCTTGCTCTGACGCAAGAGCAGCGTCTGAGTCGCCAAGACATGCTCGACCTCGCTCGTGCCGATGCCGAAGGCCAGCGCGCCGATCCCGCCATGGGCGGCGGTATGGCTGTCACCGCAGACGATAGTCGTGCCTGGGAGCGAGAAGCCCTGTTCGGGGCCGACCACGTGGACGATGCCCTGCTCGGGCGCGACGGCATCGATATAATCGATCCCGAATGCCGGTGCGTTGGCTTCGAGAGCGGCGAGCTGCGCGGCGCTTTGCGGGTCGGCGATTGGAAGCCGGTTGCCGGCAGCATCGAGACGCGCGGTCGTCGGCAAATTGTGGTCTGGCACGGCCAGCGTGAGGTCGGGGCGGCGCACTGTGCGGCCCGAAACCCGCAGCGCCTCGAAGGCTTGCGGACTGGTGACCTCGTGAACGAGATGCCGGTCTATATAGAGGAGGCAGGTGCCATCGTCGCTGCGTTCGACGACGTGGGCATCCCAGATCTTTTCGTAGAGTGTGCGCGGTTTGCTGGCCATGTCGGGGCAAGATGTGCGGCACGATTGTCACGCGCGCAAAAAGGCAATTCCAGAGTCTTCCAAACTTAACCTTTCTCTGCTTTACTGACACTCATGTCAGCAAAGCCATTCGCCTTCCCGATCAAGGTCATCCCCACGGACATCGACTTCATGGGTCACGTCAACAACGCCCGCTATCTCAGCTGGGTGCAGGACGTGGTGCTTGCGCACTGGCAGAAGCTGGCCCCGGCAGAAGAAGTGGCGAGCAAGGCGTGGGTCGCGCTCAAGCACGAGATTACCTATCGCAAGCCCGCTTTCCTCGATGACGAGGTGATCGCCGAAACCGTGCTCGAAAAGATCAAGGGCGCGCGCAGCTTCTACAACACGGTCATTCGCCGCGGCGAAGACGTTCTGGCCGAAGTGAAGAGCATGTGGTGCTGCCTCGATAGCGAAACCCACCGTCCGGCGCGTATCAGCAGCGAAGTGGCGGAAAAGTTCTTCGGCCTCACTTCTGCGCGCAAGGCCCGCGCAGAATAGCGTTTTGCACTGGCCCGCAGCGGCCACTATATCCGCGATATGGCAAGCGCTCAGCAAATCCGGCTTTCGGCTGCCCCGCGCAGCGGGCAGGCCACCATCGGCCTGACCCTAGCGCTCGGCATCGTGGCAAGCTGGCTGGCGATCCACGCCTACGCCATGTTCGTGTTCGATCTCACCTGGACGAGCCTGCCTTTCGCGCTCCTGATGGCGGTGGTGCAATGCTGGCTTTCCGTCGGCCTCTTCATCGTCAGTCATGACGCGATGCACGGCTCGCTGGTGCCGGGGCACAAGCGCATCAACGGGGCGATCGGCGGCAGCCTGCTGTTCCTTTACGCAGGCTTCGGCTGGACCCGGATGCGCGATGCCCATTTCGACCATCACAAGGCCCCGGGGACCGAGCGCGATCCCGACTTCAGCGCCGACCACCCGACCAGCTTCTGGCCATGGTACGCGACATTCCTCAGGCGCTATTTCGGCTGGCGGTCGATCCTCTTCGTCAGCACCGTGGTTACGGTCTACTGGCTGGTGCTGGGTATTCCGGTAGAGAAGATCGTCCTGCTCTACGGCGCACCCGCCATCGCATCGTCCATGCAGCTGTTCTATTTCGGCACCTTCCGCCCGCACCGCCATGACGGGGAGGGGTTCGCCGATGAACACAATGCCCGCAGCGACGGGTTCGGCGTGCTCGCCTCGCTCGCCAGCTGCTTCCATTTCGGCTATCATCACGAACATCACCGCGCCCCGCACGTCCCCTGGTGGGGCCTTCCGCGGGCGCGCCGCGCGATGTCGCAAACAGAGTTAAACGCATGAGCCTGCTTGCCATCCTCCTGACCGTGTTCCTGTCGATCGTCGGCATGGAACTGTTCGCCTGGTGGGCGCACAAATACATCATGCACGGCTGGGGCTGGGGCTGGCACCGCGACCACCACGACCCGCATGACAATACTTTCGAGAAGAACGACCTCTACGCCGTCACTTTCGGTACGATCGTCTTCGCGATGTTCGCCATCGGCTATGTCGTGTCGGACCTGCTGTGGTGGATTGCCTTCGGCATCACCTGCTACGGCGTCATCTACACGCTGGTTCACGACGGGCTCGTCCACCAGCGCTACTTCCGCTGGGTCCCGAAAAAGGGCTACGCCAAGCGGCTGGTGCAGGCGCACAAGCTGCACCACGCGACCATCGGCAAGGAAGGCGGCGTCAGCTTCGGCTTCGTCTTCGCGCGCGATCCCGCCAGGCTGAAGGCGGAACTCAAGGCACAGAAGGAAGCGGGCATCGCGGTCGTACGCGAAAGCGCCGGAGCCTGAGGCCCCGGCGCTTCCGTCAAATCCCGATCGCTATTAGCGGGCGTAGTTCACGTAGAGACCGTGAATAAGGCCCGGAATGAAGCCCAGCAGCGTCAGCACCAGGTTGAGCAGCGTCGTTCCGCCTAGGCCGTGCTTGGCTGCCACGCCGAGCGGGGGAAGCAGGATCGTGGCGATGAGAATCAGAATTGCCATTGAGGGTGTTCCTTTCAGTCGACCCTCCCGTCTTGTGGCACTCTAACGGGCTGAAACTGCGCGCGTTCCCGCAAGCCTATTCATTGCGTGTCGCGATCCAGCTTCCGGCAATCACCAGGATGGCGAGCGAGATGTAGTACCAGGGCGCGCCCAGCGTGAACCAGGTGAACACCGCGCCTGTCGCCATGGCGCCGATAGCCATCGTCTTTGCACGCCGACTGATGGCGCGCCGCTCGCGCCAGTCGAGCACCTGCGGGCCCCAGTGCGGATGGTCGAGGATTTTCTTTTCGAGTTCCGGGCTTGAGCGGGCGAAGAAATAGACCGCCAGCAGTAGGAAAGGCACGGTCGGCATGATCGGCAGGAACGCGCCGATCGCGCCGAGGCCGACGGCAAGGAAACCGAATGCGCGGTAGATATGCCGGCGCATCCTACCCCGCAGCTATCCGCGCCGCATGCTCTTTGACGAGCGCGATCATGTTGGGCACACCCTGCGTACGGTTGCTCGACAGCTGGTTCCTGAGGTCGAAGGGTTCGAGCGCGGCGGTCACGTCCATCTGCGCCACTTCCGCCGCCGGCTTGTCCTGCACGGCCGCGATGACGAGCGACACGATGCCCTTGGTGATGGCCGCATTGCTGTCGGCAAGGAAATGCAGCCGCTCCGCGTCGCCCGTGGGATAGACCCAGACTGCTGCGGAGCATCCGCGCACAAGCGTCGCATCGGTCTTGAGCGCGTCGGGCATGGGCTCGAGTTCGCGGCCCAGCTCGATCAGCAGGCGATAGCGTTCGTCGCCTTCGAGAAAGTCGTATTCGTCGGCAATGTCGGAAAGAGTGCGCATGGGCGCGGCATCTAGCCAGCGAAACACGCTGCGTCCATCGGCGTCAGCCGGACAGCCCGCCGGGACGGGTGAATGCATAATAGATGACGTAGAACCATCCGAAGAAGCCCTGGAGGATGGCCCAGAGGATCGACTGGTGCTGGCTCCACGAGATGGCGACCGCGATGGCGCTGCCAAGGCCGATGCCGGCCTGCGCGGCATTGTTGGTCGCGCTCACAGGTCCACCCCGCTGGCAATCGCCTCGAGCTTCTTGATGCGTTCGCGCAGGTCGGCGAGCTCGATCCGGGCGGCGCCCATCGCGCTGCCCTCGTCGTCGCGCGGGCCTTCCTCGCGTTCGAGTTCGCGGCGCTTGTACTCCATCCAGTCATGCCATGCGCGGAGCAGGGCTCCTGCCACGATGACCAGGCCGATCAGCGAAGCTGCCGCGACGACGATAGTCGGTTCGAACATTTCCCCATGTCCTCCTTGACCGTGTTATTCCTTGCTGCCGGTCGGAGCCTGCTTGTCGCGCAGGGCCTCGATTTCGGCAGCGATCCTTTTCGTTTCGGTCGTGTCGAGCGAATTGCCGTCGGTGGCGATCCGTTCGAGCACCTTGATGCGTTCGCGCAAGTCCTCCAGCTCGCGCTGGGCCGCTTCGTCGACCTGCGGGCTGCCGAAAGTCTCGTTGCCCATGAAGTCGCGGGTGATGCCTTTTTCCGAGCGGTACCGGGCCTTGAAGACCTCGGCGACCGCGCAGACGACGGCGATCAGGAAGACTGCGGTCCAGAAATTCATCGGGCTGCCTCGCGCGGTGCGGTGCGGTCCTCGATCGCCTGCAGGTCTCGCAGTTCCTCGATCTGCGAGGCGAGAGCGTGATTGCTGTCGGTCGCGATGCGTTCGAGGACCCGGACCCGCTCTTCGAGCGTGCCGTAGTCGCCCTTGGTGTAGCGGGCCTTTTCCGCCTTCGCCTCTTCGGCGCGGGCCTGCAGTTCGAGCTTGCGCTCTTCATGCCGGACCTGGCTGCGGTGGATCACGATCCCGGTCGCGAAAGCGAGGGTCGAGATAACCAGCACGAAGCCGAAAATGACGAGCAGGTTTGCGTCCATCAGTTGGTTTCCTTGCGGTCGCGCAGGCGGTCGATCTCGCTGGTGAGGTGATAGCCGCTGTCGGTCACGATGCGCTCGACATTGCCGAGGCGGTCCTTGAGCGAGCCGAGTTCGGCGCGCAGTTCGGCGTTCTCCTGCGTCAGCAGTTTCACGCGCTCGACCGCCTGGTCGTTCTTCGGGTAGATCGGCTTGCCCCAACTGCTTTCCAGCGGATAGCCGTTCTTGATCCGCATCCAGGTGGTAACCAGCCAGCCAACCGTGAGCATACCCACGCCGGCGATCACCGCAGTTTCGGTAATCGGAAATTCCATCACACGTTCTCCCGCTTGGCCATGTCGAGCGGCACGCCGCTGCCGGTTTCGTCTACGCGGCGCTGGTCACGCAGCGCTTCGATCTGGGTGGCGACGTCGTAGCCCTTGTCGGTCACGATCCGCTCGAGCACCTTCACGCGGTCTTCGAGCTGCTGGACCTTGCTGGCGTATTGTGCGGCCTGCTCGGCGGTTGCCTGGGCCGTCGACTGGATGTTCATCTCGGCCAGTTTCTGCTGGTGCTTGGTCCAGATCGCGACGATCGGGATCATCAGGGCGATGATGGGAATGAATACCCCGACGTTTTCCATTGCTAACTCCCTCCCCTAAGCCAGGCGCTCAGCGCAGGCGTTCGATTTCCGCGTTAAGACGCGGGTTGCTGCTGACGTAGAAGGTTTCGACGTCGGCCAGGCGGCGATCAATGTCCTTCATCCGGGCGCGGATTTCGCGAGCGGTCCGCTTGGGGTTCTGGCGCACGCCCTGCCAGTAGCGCTGCTCGGCAGGCTCGGAGTAGAGGTGCGGGGGCTTCTTGTTCAACAGGATGCCGGCAATGAAGTAGAACGGGATGGTCGAACCGCCGGTCATGAAGGTCAGGCCCAGGAAACCGAGACGGATCCAGAAAACGTTGACGCCGGTGTAGTCCGCGATGCCCGAGCACACGCCCATGAGCTTCGCATTCTGCTTGTCCCTGTAGAGAGTGGTGCGGGGCGAATTCACTGCGATGCTCCTTTCTTTTCGGCGATCAGCTGTTCGAGTTCGCGCAGCTGCTGGTTGTCCTTTTCGCTGTCGTGGACGAGGCGGGCGGGACGGAAATCGGGGTTGTCGGAAGCGACCAGGCGCTCGACCGTGTCCATGCGATCATCGAGACGCTTGGCGAGGTTGTAGAGCTCTTCGAGCAGGGCCTCGTCGTCGGTCGTGATCGTCGCCGCGGTCTTCCACTTGGTTACGTAGTGGAGGATGATCCACGGCAGGAAGACGAAGATCGCCATGATTGCCAGGATGTCTTCGAAGTCCATGTCTTAATTCCCCTGTTCGTCGGCGCTGCCCTTGCCGAGCGCCTTTTTCATTTCTGCAAGTTCGTCGTCGATCGCATCGGCGCCTTCCAGCGCGGCGATTTCGTCGGCGAGGCTGGGCTTGCCGCTGTTGTCGGCAATCGAGAGCGCATCGGCGCGGCCTTCGGCATAGTCGACGCGGCGTTCCAGCTGGTCGAAGCGGCTGAGCGCATCGTCCACGCGTTCTTCGGTCATCAGGCTGCGCAGCTTGACGCGGTTCTCGGCGCTTTCGAGGCGCGCCGCGATGGCGGTCTGGCGGCTGCGCGCCTCGCGCAGGCGGTTCTGCAGCTTCTGGATGTCCTGCTCGTAAGCGCGCAGTGCATCGTCGAGCACCGCGATTTCCTGCTTGAGCTGGTCGGACATGTCCGCAGCCTTCTTCTTTTCGACCAGCGCCGCACGGGCGAGGTCTTCGCGGTCCTTCGACAGGGCCAGCTGCGCCTTCTCGGCCCAGTCGGCCTGGAGCCTGTCCAGCTTCACCGTGTGGCGATGCATCTCCTTCTGGTCGGCGATGGTGCGCGCGGCACTGGCGCGAACCTCGACCAGGGTTTCCTCCATTTCGAGGATGATCATGCGGATCATCTTCTGGGGGTCGTCCGCCTTATCGAGCATGTCGTTGAAGTTGGCGGCGATGATGTCGCGGGTTCGGCTGAAAATGCCCATCAAGGGTGCTCCGGTTGAAAAGAACTCGTTGATTTTCGTATTCACTGCTTCGGGATTGGTCCACTCGCGTGCCCGCTGCGCCTCGCGGTCGATCCGTGCGAGACGGACGCCGCCATGAGCGCGGGGTCGGGCCGGAGCGCGGGGACTGTCGGGAGTTGTGCGCTCCGGCCCTAGGGGTGAATTGTCGGTCACGCGATCTCTACCTGTTCGTAGGACGCCAAGGTCGCCACGGGCGCAGTCACCGCGATCTGCGAACTCAGCACGACGAAGGCGGTCATCGCAGCGATGCTGGCGAGTGCGGCCTGTCCGAGCTGGCTGCGGAAGAATTGGCGGCTGTACATTGTGGTCCTCCCTGACATCGATTGCTTGGTTGTCCTGTGTTCAGCAAAGGCCGTGCCAAACTCGATTTTGCCCCGAATTCCGCCCTTTTTACGGAAATTCGACGAACGACATATTGGCGCCTGTTGCCAACCCTTGGTGAAATTCACTATCTATTGGCCATGGAGCGGGAAACCCAGTTCATCGGCCAGTCCGGCGCCTTCCTCGATGCGGTCGAGCGGACAAGCCGTGCGGCCCCCATGCGACGTCCCGTGCTCGTCATTGGTGAGCGCGGCACGGGCAAGGAACTCATCGCTGAGCGTCTCCATCGCCTGTCAACACGGTGGGGTGAACCGCTCGTCACCATGAACTGCGCCGCGCTGCCCGAAACCCTGATCGAATCCGAACTGTTCGGTCACGAGGCGGGTGCGTTTACCGGCGCTACCAGATCCCGCGCGGGCAGGTTTGAGGAAGCCGACAAAGGCACACTGTTTCTCGACGAACTGGGCACGCTGTCGATGGGTGCTCAAGAACGCCTGCTGCGCGCCGTGGAATATGGCGAGGTAACGCGCATCGGTTCCTCGCGGCCGATCCGGGTCGACGTGCGCATTGTCGCCGCCACCAACGAGGACCTGCCCGCCAAGGCTGAGCGCGGCGAGTTTCGCGCCGACTTGCTCGACCGGCTCAGTTTCGAGGTCATCACCCTTCCGCCCCTGCGCGTACGCGAAGGGGATATCGGCGTGCTGGCCGATTATTTCGGGCGCCGCATGGGTGCTGAACTCGGCTGGGAGGCTTGGCCGGGCTTCAGCGAGCACGTGAGCGAACAGCTCGAAAACTATCCCTGGCCGGGCAATGTGCGCGAACTACGCAACGTGGTGGAACGCGCGGTCTATCGCTGGGACGACTGGAGCAACCCGATCGGCCACGTCCAGTTCGACCCTTTCGACAGCCCGTGGAAACCGCTCTCGCCCACTCCGGCCAAGCCGCGCACCGATGCCGCGCCCGCTGCTTCCGTCGCAGAGCCTGCGGCGGAGCTCGACAATGTCGACGATTTACGTTCCGCGGTCGATGCGCACGAGCGCCTGATCCTGGAGCACGCGCTGGGCAAGCACCGCTGGAACCAGCGGCAGACGGCGAAAGCCCTCGGCCTCAGCTACGACCAGCTGCGTCATGCTATCAAGAAGCACGGCATGATGGAAGAGCAGGGCTAGCGCGGCAGCAGGGTTACCGCTGGGGCCCGTTTCGTTAGGCTTCTTTCTCAGCCATCCTCCTTATGCCGCGGTTAGCCGTTGGCGCGCATTCTCCCCGCTCGAACGCAAATGCATCGGGGGGATACCATGACCACTACTCGCCTGCGCCGCTTCGGTATGATCACCGCACTGGGCTGCGCCACGCTGGCAGCAACCGGCGCTTCGGCGCATCATGCCTGGAGTACCTATGCGTGGAATTTCGACGGCACCGCAGTGAGCGTCGCGGTGGTCGACAACACCAGCGCCCAGTGGCGCTCCTACGTGCAGGAAGCCGTCGGAGACTGGAATGCCTCGGAAGTGATCGAGGCTCCGCTGGAATACGGCAACAACTCGTCTTGCGCGATGACGACCAACACCATCCAGGTTTGCAATGCCGACTACGGGGCGAACGGCTGGCTCGGCCTTGCGAGCATAGCGCTGTCGAACGGCAAGATCGTCGCCGGCACGACCAAGCTGAACGACAATTACTTCAACCGCGAAGCCTATGACACCTATAGCTGGCGCCAGCTCGTCACCTGCCAGGAAATCGGCCACGACTACGGCCTTGGTCACCAGAACGAGAATTTCAGCACCGACGAGACGACGTCCTGCATGGAATACACCAGCTGGCCGCAAGATAACGAGCATCCCGACTTCCACGACTACGATGAGCTGGTGGCAATCTACACCGGTTCGACCGGTGGCGGGGGCGACACCGGCGGCGGTGGCAAGGGCGGCGGCAAGGGCGGCGGCGGAAAGGGCGGCGGCAAGGGCAAGAACACCCGAATGAGCCTGCCCGATGTCGGCAACACGCCGACCAACTGGGGGCGCCCCGTCGCCTATCTCCCCAACGGCAAGCCGCATGTCTTCGTGAAGGAAAGCAACGGCATGAAATTCGTCACCCATGTCACCTGGGCGCCCGACGAGGGCGAACATGACCACGGCCATTGAGAAGGTCGCGCCGGGTCCAAGTGTCTGGCCCGCCCCGGTCGATGCCGCGGCGGGGCAGTCTCTATTTGGTGCAGGTGCAAGAAATCGTCGCGAACCGATTGTCGGACTGTCGTAATCTTGCCACGATACGGGGGATTTCTTCCCGAGAGTGTTGCCGTGCGTAAGGAGTGCGGTATGCAGGGGGCTGGGACTGGGAATACGTAATCGATGGCACTGGTGAGGGCCCGGGTCGCAGGGCGCCATACCCTACTTGTTTATTGCCTGATGGCAGCCGCTGCATTTGCAGCGCTTGCCGGCGCACCCTTGCACGCGCAGGTGGTGCCCTCGGTGCTGGAAGAGGTTCGCTTGGTGTCGGAAGACGCGGGCGGTTCGGATTTCCTCCTGCGCTTTTCCCCTGCCGAGCCCCGTATCGCCACGCTCGATGAAAATCCTACCCGTCCCGAACTGGTTATGGCGACGACGCTCAAGGTCGGGCGTGTGCCCAACCGCCAGAGCTACCGCGGTCTCGTGCGCTCGATCCAGTTCGTGACCGAGGGAAGCAGCCTCGTGATGCGGTTCGACACCGCGCGTCCCGCGCGTATCCGGGCGGAGCAGATGGGCAATCTGGCCGTGCAGGTCCGCGTGGAACAGGTCAGCAATGAAGAGACGATCGGCACGCGTCCCATCGGCTCTGAAGGCGAGGACGTGGTGCCGCAGCAGGAATTGCAGCGCGGGCCGGTCGACAGTTACCAGCCGGGCGATTCCTACGAACTCGTGTTTCTGAAATACGCCGACGTGTCGGAAATCGTCGGGCTCCTCGCCGAGGGCGCGGAAATTGCGCCCAATGATGTGTTCATCCGCCGCGAACCCGGCTTCGGGTCGCCGGGTGCAACGCAGGCCAACTCCTATATCGGGCAGAGCCGTCCGGTCGAACAGGAGGCCAAACCGCTGGGCCAGAACGTCGGCAGCGGTCTTGCTGTCGACCGCCGCCTCAACGCGATCTGGATCACCGGCACGCCCGAGCGGATCGAGCGGGTCAAGCGCCAGATCGAGCTAATCGACGTGCCCGTGGACAGCGTCATTCTCGAAACACAATTCGTTGAACTGACCGAAACCGGTGCGCGCAACCTCGGCATCGACTTCACCAATTCGAACGGCCAGATCGCGGTTGGCAATATCGCGACCGGCGGCTTCCTGCCTTTCGGGGTCGATCCGGAAGACATCCTGCCGTCGGGTCAGATCCAGGCCGCCATCTATGCCCAGATCCAGAAAGGGGAGGGGCGGATCGTTTCGCGCCCGCGGATTGCGGCGCAGAGCGGGTCAACCGCGAAGATCATCACCGGCGATGCCTTGCCGATCCTGACCTCGATCCAGCTGTCGGGCGTCAACGGCGTGTCGCAGCAGGTCCAGTACGTGAATGTCGGCGTGACCCTGCAGATCGCACCGCGCGTCAGCACTGACGGCTACATCACCTCGAAAATCTATGGCGTCGTCTCGAGCGTGACGGGTTTCAGCCAGGGCTATCCCACCATCAGCCAGCGCGAGGCGGAAACCAGCGCCTCGGTGCGTGACGGGGAAACCTTCGTGATCGGCGGGCTGACGCAGGAGAACGTGCTGACCACCAAGTCGAAGATCCCGCTGCTCGGCGACATCCCGCTGATCGGCAATGTCTTCCGCACCGAAAGGTCGACCAGCACGACCACCGAACTCTACATCGTTATAACTCCGCGCATCGTTCGCCATCGCCGGTTCGAGAACCGGCCACCGAATGAAGACGAGACGGAAGTGCCCGGAGAATTGCAGCCCGAATAAGAGAACGTTATCAATTATTGCTGCTTTTTACTTGCAAGGCTATGAGCGTTAGTTCTCGGCCCGCTCTCTGCGCGAGTAAAAAATTCCAGAACTGTGATAAATTCACAACAGATATATATTTAATTGAAAATTAGTCTTGTTTTCGCCCGGCGCTCGACTCGACAGGTCGGAATTGCCGGTTAGAACTTCCCCATCAGTTCAGTGCGGGTCGCGCGCTGCTGAATTTCGGAGGGACTACATGAAAGCCAAGACTCTGGCCGCTCTGGCGGCTCTTCCCATGCTGGCGCTCGCTGCCCCGGCTCAGGCCCAGCAGGCCGGCGACAAGATCGCCAACAGCTACATCTGCGTCTTCGACAAGACCGTCTCGCGCGGCAATGCGAAGGCCGAAGCCATGCGTGCCGCCCAGGCCGAAGGTGCCCAGATCAAGCACGTCTATTCGGTTGCGGTGAAGGGCTTTGCCGTGAACGCGGCTCCGCAGGCTGTCGAGAACATGCAGCGCAAGAATGCCAACATCGCCTATTGCGAGCAGGACCAGGTCATCACGGCTATCGGCGTCCAGAGTCGCGGCAAGCCCGGCGGTGGCGGCGGCACGCAGCCTGCGCAGGAAACGCCCTGGGGCATCGCCCGCGTCAACGGCGGCGGCGCCGGTAACTTCGCCACTGCATGGGTCATCGACAGCGGCATCCAGCTCGACCACCCCGATCTCAACGTCGACGTTGCGCGTTCGGCCAGCTTCCTCTCGCGCGGCGATGCCAATGACGAGAACGGCCACGGTACGCACGTCGCCGGCACGATCGCAGCCATCGACAACAGCATCGGCGTCATCGGCGTTGCACCGGGTGCGCCGGTCGTTTCGGTCCGTGTGCTCGACCGCCGCGGCTCGGGCTCGACCTCGGGCGTCGTCGCCGGCATCGACTACGTGGCGCAGTTTGGCCGTCCGGGCGACGTTGCCAACATGAGCCTTGGCGGCGGTGTCAGCACCACGCTCGACAATGCAGTCATCGCAGCCGCAGCTGGCGGTGTCCGCTTCGCCCTGGCAGCAGGCAACGAGCGTGACGATGCGAACAACCACTCACCGGCCCGTGCCAACGGCCCGAACGTCTACACCGTCTCGTCCTTCGCGATCGGTGACAACTGGTCGAGCTTCTCGAACTACGGCAACCCGCCGGTCGACTATGCGGAGCCGGGTTCGTCGATCAAGTCGACCTGGACCGGCAGCGGCTACAACACCATCAGCGGCACCTCGATGGCAACGCCGCACCTCGCCGGCATCCTGCTGCAGGGTGCTGTCGGCAACGGTGGCCGCGTCAACGGCGATCCGGACGGCAACTCCGACGTGATCGGCGTCGTCCAGTAAGGTCGACCGCCAATCGGAAAATGGGAAGGGCCCGGTTCACGCCGGGCCCTTTCTCTTTGCGCTTGATTTACGCGGTCCCTGCGCCTATCTGCCCCTAATCCCGACATTGTCGATGACAGAGTGGGGCTGGCGCCGAAAGGGGCCGGCCGAAAACCCTTTGTCGCAACGCCAGTGTCGCAATGAAACCGTAACCGGAGACCGAATGGCCGATCTTGCACGCTTGAACGAAGTCATCGAACCCGAAGCCAAGGCGCTGGGTTTCGATCTCGTGCGCGTGAAGATGATGCCTTCGGAAGCCGGCGACGGCGGGCAGGCTCTGCAGATCATGGCGGAAGACCCGGCGACCGGCCAGCTGGTGATCGACCAGTGCGCCGCGCTTTCGCGCCGTGTGTCCGACCGGATCGACGAGCTGGAGGAGCAGGGCGAGGTGCTGATCGAAGGCGCCTATCACCTCGAAGTCAGCTCGCCCGGCATCGACCGGCCGCTCACCCGTCCCAAGGATTACGCCAACTGGGCCGGGCACGAAGCCAAGATCTCCATGGTCAAGGGCTATGACGGTCAGCGCACCTACAAGGGCGACCTCAAGGGCCTCCAAGACGGCCGCGTGACGATCGTCGATACCAAGGCGGGCGAAGTATCGCTCCCGCTCGAAGAAATCCATTCCGCGAAGCTCGTCCTGACCGACGCGCTCATCGCCGCCACCCAGCCGCTCGACACGAGCGGTGCCGAAGACATCGAAGAAGAAAAGGCAGACGACTGATGGCCAGTGCCATTTCCGCCAACAAGGCAGAACTCCTCGCGATCGCGAACGCGGTTGCTTCGGAAAAGATGATCGACAAGTCCATCGTCATCGAGGCGATGGAAGAAGCGATCCAGAAGTCGGCCCGCAACCGTTACGGCGCGGAAAACGACATCCGTGCAAAACTCGACCCGCAGACCGGCGACCTGCGCCTGTGGCGCGTCGTCGAGGTCGTCGAAGAGGTCGAGGACTACTTCAAGCAGGTGGACCTGAAGCAGGCCGCCAAGCTCGACGCCAATGCCAAGGTCGGCGACTTCATCGTCGATCCGCTGCCGCCGGTCGACCTCGGCCGTATCGACGCGCAGTCGGCCAAGCAGGTGATCTTCCAGAAGGTCCGCGATGCCGAGCGTGAGCGCCAGTTCAACGAATTCCAGGACCGCGCCGGCGAAGTCATCACCGGCGTGATCAAGTCGGTCGAATTCGGCCACGTGATCGTCAACCTTGGCCGTGCCGAAGGCGTCATCCGCCGCGACCAGCAGATCCCGCGCGAAGCCGCCCGTGTCGGCGAGCGTGTCCGCGCGCTCATCACCAAGGTGGAACGCAACAACCGCGGTCCGCAGATCTTCCTCAGCCGCGCGCACCCCGACTTCATGAAGAAACTGTTCGCGCAGGAAGTGCCCGAAATCTACGACGGCATCATCGAGATCAAGGCTGCCGCCCGCGACCCGGGCAGCCGCGCGAAGATCGGCGTGATCAGCCACGACAGCAGCATCGACCCCGTCGGCGCCTGCGTCGGCATGAAGGGGAGCCGCGTCCAGGCCGTCGTGCAGGAACTGCAGGGCGAAAAGATCGACATCATCCCCTGGTCGGAAGACGGCGCGACCTTCATCGTGAACGCGCTGCAGCCGGCCACTGTCAGCCGCGTGGTCCTCGATGAAGAAGACGGCCGCATCGAAGTCGTCGTGCCCGACGACCAGCTGTCGCTTGCCATCGGCCGCCGCGGCCAGAACGTGCGCCTTGCCAGCCAGCTGACCGGCAACCAGATCGACATCATGACCGAGGAAGAAGCCTCGGAGAAGCGCCAGAAGGAATTCGCCGAGCGCTCGAAGATGTTCGAAGAGGAACTGGATGTCGACGAAACGCTTTCGCAGCTGCTCGTCGCCGAAGGCTTCGCCGACCTCGAGGAAGTCGCCTATGTCGAGCTGGAAGAACTCGCCGGCATCGAAGGCTTCGACGAGGAACTGGCCGAGGAACTCCAGAGCCGTGCGCAGGAAGCGCTCGATCGCCAGGAAGCCGCGCACCGCGAAACGCGCCGCGAGCTGGGCGTCGAGGATGATCTGGCAGAACTGCCGCACCTCAGCGAAGCCATGCTGGTGACGCTGGGCAAGGCGGGCATCAAGACGCTCGACGACCTGGCCGACCTCGCCACCGACGAACTCATCGCCAAGAAGCGCGAAGCGCCGCGCCGCCGCAACAATGCCGACGGCCCGCCGATGCGCCGCGACCGTCCGATGCGCGAGCAGGACAAGGGCGGCGTGCTGGGCGAATACGGCCTGACCGAAGAGCAGGGCAACGAGATCATCATGGCTGCCCGCGCCCACTGGTTCGAAGACGAAGAGGACGCTGCGGCCCCGGCCGAGGCAACCGACACGCAGGAGGCCGCCGATGCGGACTCCACCCAATGAGCGCCTGAGCCCAGACATCGCTGAAGACTTGCGGCCCCGTAAACCGGAGCCCGCCAAGTCTCGTCCGGAACGCCGCTGCATCCTGACAGGGGAGAGCGGACCGCGCGCGACGCTGGTCCGCCTCGCCGTCTCGCCCTCCGGCCTGGTCCTGCCCGATGCCCATGAAAAGGCACCGGGGCGGGGCGCATGGGTCTGTGCCTCGCGCACGATGGTCGAGGAGGCGCTGGCCAACGGCAAGCTCAAGGGCGCGCTGTCGCGTGCCTTCAAGACGAGCGAGCTGGAAATCCCGCAGGACCTGCCGGCCAAGATCGAGGATGCGCTACGGCGCGTCTTTCTCGACCGGCTGGGGCTCGAAATGCGCGTCGGAGCCCTTATCTTGGGCACGCAGCGCATCGCCGAAACGGCGCGCGGCGGGGGCGTGGCCCTGCTGCTGCACGCCAGCGATGCGAGCGAGGACGGGCGCAAGAAACTCGACCAGGCCTGGCGCGTCGGCGAAGAAGCCGAAGGCTCGGGCATGCGCGGGTGGGAACTCCCACTGGACCGTGACGCATTGTCTGTGGCATTGGGCCGCGACAATGTCGTCCACATGGCGCTGGCCGACGATGCTGCGGTCGCAAGGGTGCTGAGGCCCCTGGAGCGCCTGATGCATTACCTGGGGCAAGACATCCCGGCCGACAATGGGCGCGCGATTGCGCGCGCCGCTGACGATACGAACGATAAGACGAAGAGAAACGAGCAAGAATGAGCGACGACGACAAGAAACCTGCCCGCAAGCCGCTGACCCTGAAGGGCGCTCAGCCGGGCGAGGTCAAGCAGACCTTCAGCCACGGCCGCACCAACAAGGTTGCGGTCGAGGTGAAGCGCCGCCGCAAGCTCGTGAAACCGGGCGAGGCGCCGCCGCCTCCGCCGCCCGCGGCCCCTGAACCGGCACCTGCGCCAGCCCCGGCTCCGGTGGCGAAGAAGGCTGAGCCCAAGAAGCCCGCTCCGCCATCCGAAACGCCGCAGGAACGCGTCGCCCGCCTCCAGCGCGAGGCCGAGGAAGATCGCCTGAAGCTGGCCGAAGAAGCGCGCAAGCGCGACGAGGAAGCCGCCAAGAAGGCTGCCGAGGACGAGAAGAAGCGCGCCGAGGACAACCGCAAGGCAGAAGAAGCCGCCGAAAAGCAGGCCAAGGAAGCTGCCAAGGCCGCTCCTGCCGAACAGCCTGTCGATGCGGAAGAAACCTCCGACGACGGCACGCCGACGCCTGCCCCGCGCAAGTTCACGCCGGTCAAGCGCCCCGAAATCAAGAAGCCCGAGCGCAAGAAGAAGGACGACAAGCCGGTTCGCGCCGAAGAACGTCCGGACAAGCGCCGTTCGGGCAAGCTGACGGTCAACAAGGCCCTCAACGACGACGAAGGCCGCCGTGCACGCAGCCTCGCCGCGCTGAAGCGTGCCCGCGAGAAGGAACGCCGCCTGCAGGGTGGCGGTTCGAACAAGCCGCGTGAAAAGCAGGTCCGCGACGTGGTCGTGCCCGAAGCGATCACGGTCGGCGAACTGGCCAAGCGCATGGGCGAGAAGGGTGCCGACCTGGTGAAGGAACTCTTCAACCTCGACATGATGGTCACCGTCAACCAGACGATCGACCAGGATACGGCGGAACTGCTCGTCGAACAGTTCGGCCACAATATCCAGAAGGTGTCCGAGGCCGACGTCGATATCCAGAACGAAGAGGACGTCGATCCGGAAGATACGCTGAAGCCGCGTCCGCCGGTGGTCACCATCATGGGCCACGTCGACCACGGCAAGACCAGCCTGCTCGACGCGCTTCGCGGCGCCAATGTCGTGAAGGGCGAAGCCGGCGGCATAACGCAGCACATCGGCAGTTACCAGGTGAAGACCAAGGGCGGCGATCTGATCACCTTCCTCGACACACCGGGCCACGCCGCGTTCACCGAAATGCGCCAGCGCGGCGCCAACGTGACCGACATCGTGGTGTTGGTGGTCGCGGCCGACGACGGCATCATGCCGCAGACGATCGAGGCCATCAATCACACCAAGGCTGCTGGCGTCCCGATGATCGTCGCCATCAACAAGATGGACAAGCCGGAAGCCGATCCGAACAACATCCGCAGCCGCCTGCTCGAGCACGAGGTCATCGTAGAAGCCATGTCGGGCGACGTGCAGGACGTGGAAATCTCGGCCAAGGCCAAGACCGGTCTCGACGATTTGCTCGAAAAGATCGCGCTCCAGGCCGAACTGCTCGAACTGAAGGCGAACCCCGACCGCATGGCGGAAGCGACCGTCATCGAAGCGCAGCTCGACAAGGGCCGTGGTCCGGTGGCGACCGTGCTGGTCAATCGCGGTACGCTGAAGCGCGGCGACACCTTCGTCGTGGGTACCGAGAGCGGCCGCGTCCGCGCAATCGTCAACGACCAGGGCAAGCAGATCAAGGAAGCCGGCCCCTCCATGCCGGTCGAGGTCCTCGGCCTCGGCGGCGTGCCGCGTGCAGGCGATGTCCTGACCGTGGTCGAGAACGAACAGCGTGCCCGTGAAGTCGCGGCCTATCGCCAGGAAAAGGCGACCGAAAAGCGCACCGCGCTCGCCCCGACCAGCTTCGACACCATGTTCAACAACCTCGCTTCGAACGTGATCGAATTCCCGGTCGTCGTGAAGGCGGACGTGCAGGGTTCGGTCGAAGCGATCGTGACCGCGCTGCACAACCTCTCGAACGACGAGATTAAGGTCCGCGTCCTGCATGCAGGCGTGGGTGCGATCACCGAAAGCGACGTGACGCTGGCTTCGGCCTCGAACGCGCCGATCATCGGCTTCAACGTCCGTCCGAACGCCAAGGCGCGCGAACTGGTGAAGCGCGACGGCGTGGAGATGAAGTACTACGACGTCATCTACCACCTGACCGAGGAAATCGCGAAGGAGATGGCTGGCGAGCTGGGTCCGGAGCGGATCGAGAACGTCGTCGGCCGTGCGGCCGTCAAGGAAGTCTTCCGTTCGGGCAAGCGCGACAAGGCCGCCGGCCTGCTGGTCGAGGAAGGCGTCATCCGCAAGGGCCTCCATGCCCGTCTCACGCGCGAGGACGTCATCGTCTCGGCCACCACCATCGCCTCGCTGCGGCGCTTCAAGGACGACGTGGACGAAGTCCGCGCCGGCCTCGAATGCGGCGTGGTCCTCGCCGACACCAACGACATCAAGCCGGGCGACCAGCTCGAGGTGTTCGAGGTCGAGGAGCGTGAACGCACGCTGTGAGCGAAGACCTGACCCGGCACGCCCTCGGCGCCGCACATGCGGACCTGATGGGCGTCGCCTTCGACAGCTTCGATGCGGAGCGTGAGGAAATCACGCTCCGCTTCAATGCCCCGGCCAGTTTCATCACCCCGCGCGGCAGCGTGCAGGGCGGCCTCATTGCAGGTTTCCTCGACGAGGTGATGGGCTGGGCGCACGTCTGGGCGACCGACCACGCCGAAGCCCCGTTGAACCTCGAAATCAGCATGACCCTTCTGCGCCCGGTCCAGGCTGGACCGCTCATCGGCAAGGGGCGCGTGGTGCGCCGCGGCCGCCGCGTGATCTTCCTCGAAGGCGAATTGTTCGACGAGGCAGGCACGCTGCTTGCACGGTCGACCAGCACCGCCATTCCAACCCCGCGCCCGACAGGAGACGCCTGATGGCCCGCAACCAGTCCACTCCCGAACAGCAGTCGGTCCGCGTGCTCAAGGTGGGCGAGCGGGTGCGACACATCCTGTCCGAACTGCTTGCCCGCGGCGAAGCGCATGACGAGGTGCTGTCCGCCTCCAACATCGCCGTGACCGAAGTGCGCATGACACCGGACCTGCGCAATGCGAAAGCATATGTGAAGCCGCTGCTCGGCCAGGACGAGGAGAAGGTACTGAAGGCGCTGCGCACCAATACCGCCTTCTTCCAGAAGGAAGTCGCCAAGCGCCTCGGCCTCAAGTTCGCGCCGAAGCTGTCCTTCCAGCCGGACGAGAGCTTCGACGAGGCCGACCGGATCGAGCGCCTGCTCGACGACCCGCGCGTGGCCCGCGACCTCGACGAAGACTGAGCGCCTAGCCGGCGATCACTGCGCGATCGCCGGCGCAGCCATTTCGGGCAGCGTGTAGCCGACCGGTGCATCCGGTCCCAGCGGTATGCCGAGATAGACCCAACCGACGATCAACAGCGTGCCCGAGACGAGCAGCCATAGCGAGTACGGCAGCATCATCGCGGTAAGGCTGCCGAGGCCGAAATCCTTCTGCCAGCGCTGCGCGAAGACGAGGATCAGCGGGAAATAGACCATCAGCGGCGTGATGATGTTGGTCGCGCTGTCGCCCACGCGGTAGGCTGCGGTGGCGCCTTCCGGACTGATACCGAGCAGCATGAGCATGGGCACCAGGATCGGAGCCAGCAGCGCCCATTTCGCGCTGGCCGAGCCGACGAAGAGATTGAGCAAGGCAGCAAACAGCACCATCAGCCCAATCACCAGCGGCAGCGGCAGGCCCGTACTCTCGATCCCTGCAGCGCCGTGCACGGCGGTAATCAGGCCGAGGTTCGACCAGCCGAACATGGCCACGAAATGCGCGGCGGCGAAAGCAAGGACGAGGTAATAGCCCATGTCCTTCATGCTTTCGGCCATCATGTTCACCAGATCTCGGTGGTCCTTGATCGTCCCTGCGGCACGGCCATAGGCCCAGCCGGTCAGCAGGAAGAGCAGGAAGAAGGCCGCGACCAGCGACTGGTAGAGCGGGGCAAGCTGGGTGTGGATCGAGCAATTGGCGGCCGGGATCGTGTCGCAGGCAGCTTCGTCGATCAGGGGCGTGCCCGGCGCGAAGACCATCACAAGCCAAAGGGCGATGACGAAAAGTGCGGCCAGCCCGGCATGGCGCAGGCCCTTGCTCGCCTGCTCGTCACCGGGAATGGCGACATCGGCTGTGTCGGCCGCGCCGGCGGTCGCGCCGCCTTTCCAAGGGCCCAGCCGCGGCTCGATGACCTTGTCGGTCACGTACCAGATGATCGGCAGGAACAGCACTGTCATGGCAGTGATGAAGTACCAGTTGCCCGCTATGTTCGCGGTCCAGGTCGGATCGAGCGCGCTCGCGCCGACCGCTTCCTCGGTGATGCCGAACAGCAAGGCGTCTAGCTGGCCGGGAGAGATATTGGCCGAAAAGCCGCCCGAAACGCCGGCGAATGCGGCAGCGATCCCGGCCAGCGGATGGCGACCCGCGGCGGCGAACAGGATGCCTGCGAGAGGGATCAGCACGACATAGCCGGCATCGGCCGCGTGGTTGCCGATCATGGCAACAAGCGCAACGACAGGCGTCAGAAGCGCCTTCGGAGCGCTTTTCACGGCCTTGGACATGCCTGCCGCAAAGAAGCCTGAACGTTCCGCCACGCCTGCGCCCAGCATCACTACCAGCACGTAACCGAGCGGGTGGAAGTGAGTGAAGGTCTTGGGCATTTCGACCCAGAGCCGCTGGATATTTTCCGGCGCCAGCAGGCTGACGGCATCGATGCGCAGCGCTGCGCCCGTGGCCTCGTCGATCGCGGTGGGATGCAGGGCGGAAACCCCCGCCATCGCTGCAATGATCGACACGACAACAAGGGCCAGGATCAGGTAGAAGAAGATAAAGACGGGGTCGGGCAGCTTATTGCCGGTCCTTTCCACCCATCCGAGAATTCCGGTCTGCGTGCTGGTCGCGGTCCTCGCTTCTGCCATCTTTGTAGTGCCTCGCCTTTTACTTGCGCGGGATTGTCATCCCCAATCCTGTCTGACGGTCTCCTTAACAGGCCTGGCGCAGCAGGCTAGGACCCAGCGATGGCCAAGCTCTATTTCTACTATGCCAGCATGAATGCGGGGAAGAGTTCCACGCTCCTCCAGACCGCGTTCAACTATGGCGAGCGGGGGATGAAGGTTTCGCTGTGGACCGCGGCCATCGACGATCGCCCGGGTTTCGGCGCGATTTCCAGCCGCATCGGCCTGGCCAGCGATGCCAACCGGTTCGAGAGCAGCACTGATATTGCGGGCCATGTGCTTGCCCAGCACGCCGAAACGCCGCTCGCCTGCGTGCTGGTGGACGAGGCGCAGTTCCTGACCAAGGAGCAGGTGTGGCAGCTGGCCGATCTTGCCGACAGGCACGGGATCCCGGTGCTGTGCTATGGCCTGCGCACCGATTTCCAGGGCGAGCTGTTTCCCGGTTCCGCTGCCCTCCTTGGCATTGCCGATGCGCTGGTCGAAATGAAGGCCGTGTGCGACTGCGGGCGCAAGGCGACGATGAACCTGCGCGTCGATGCAACCGGCAAGGCTGTCAGCGAAGGCGCGCAGACCGAAATCGGAGGCAACGACCGCTATGTCGCCATGTGCCGCAGGCATTTCTCGCAGGCACTGGCGGGCGAGGGGTGAAGCCGGCGGTCCGACTTCCTACATTCCGGCAATGACAGATACTCTCATCCTCGCGGCGATCCTGATCCCGTGCCTCGTCATCGCAATCGTGTTCCACGAGGTGGCTCACGGGTGGACCGCGCTGGCTCTCGGCGACACCACTGCCCGCGACATGGGGCGCCTGACGCTCAACCCGATCAAGCATGTCGATCCCGTCGGCACGCTGCTGGTGCCGGGCGCGCTGGCGCTTTTCGGCGGGCCGGTGTTCGGCTGGGCCAAGCCTGTGCCGGTCAATGCGAACCGGCTCAACAATCCGCGCTACGGCATGATGGCGGTCGCGGCCGCGGGGCCGGGGACCAATATCCTGCTGGCCTTCGTCGGCGCGGTGCTGGTCGGCATTGCCTCGGGCCTGGCGACGAACTGGGGCACGCAGCTGCCCGAATTCGCGATGACCGCTTTCGGCGCGTTCATCCTGATCAATGCCTTCCTCGCCTTCTTCAATCTGCTGCCGATCCCGCCCTTCGACGGGTCGCACATCCTGGGCGGCCTCCTGCCGCGGCGCTGGGCGAGGCACTGGCAGCAATTGCAGGCCTTCGGCATGTTGCTGCTCGTCGTGATCATCGCGGCCAGCTGGGCCTTTCCCGACGCCCGCTGGATCGAGAATACCGTCTGGCCGCCGGTCGAATGGATGAGCGGACTGTTCTTTTCGGTCGCCGATTCCATCGCCCGCTTCCTCGCCTGATGTCAGAGCGTACCAAGCCTGCGCCGCATGGCTGGCTCGTCCTCGACAAGCCGCGCGGCCTCGGCTCGACCCAGGCGGTCGGCATGGTCAAGCGCGTGCTGCGGCAGGGCGGTCATGCCAAGACCAAGGTGGGGCATGGCGGCACGCTCGACCCGCTGGCCGAAGGCGTGCTGCCCATCGCGCTGGGCGAGGCGACCAAGCTGGCTGGCCGGATGCTCGATGCGAGCAAGATCTACGATTTCACGATCCGCTTCGGCGAACAGACCGACACGCTCGATACCGAAGGCGAGGTGGTCGCGCGGAGCGAGGTCATCCCTTCCGCCGCCGAGGTTTCCGCCATCCTCCCGCACTTCACCGGCCCGATCGAGCAGGCACCGCCTGCCTATTCGGCGATCAAGGTCGACGGCAAGCGCGCTTACGACCGCGCGCGGGCCGGCGAGCAGGTGGAGATGAAACTGCGTGCTGTGACCATTTACTCGTTCGACCTCGTCCAAGCTGGCGAAGGCGAGGTGACGCTGCGTGCCCACGTGTCCAAGGGCACCTACATCCGCTCCCTTGCACGGGATATCGCACAGGCGCTTGGAAGCTGCGGACACGTCACCTATTTACGTCGCGTCAAGGCGGGCCCTTTCCTCCAGGAACAGGCGATTTCGCTGGACAAGCTGGAGGAAATCGCTAAGGGCGCGCCTCTTGAACACCTACTCCTGCCGCTAGAGGCGGGGCTGGACGACATCCCGGCTCTATCCCTCGATCCCGACAGCGCGCAGGCGGTCCGCCAGGGCCGGGTATTGTCGGAACTGCCCCATACCGACGGGCTCTATCTCGCGAAGCTGGAGGATACTCCCGTAGCGCTGATGGAACTCACCGGTGGCTCGGCCAAGGTCGTGCGGGGTTTCAACCTGCCGGATGTCGCGGAGTGAATGAAATGTCGGTTACCGCCGAAAAGAAGCAAGTGATCATCAAGGACAACGCCCAGGGTTCGAACGACACGGGCAGCCCCGAAGTACAGGTCGCGATCCTCACCGAGCGTATCCGCAACCTGACCGATCACTTCAAGGACCACCACAAGGACAACCATTCGCGTCGTGGCCTGCTCATGATGGTCAACAAGCGCCGCAACCTGCTCGCCTATCTCAAGAAGAAAGACGTCGAGCGGTACAATGCGCTGATCGCGAAGCTGGGTCTTCGCAAGTAAGAGTTTCCGGAGGGCGGCTCATCGGGCCGCCCTTCGTTTATCCGGCTCCCGAGCAATCCGGCTGGGAGCGGACAATGGGGCGCAGACAGCCCCGCACCGGACCGGGACGGAATACCCGGCACAGTAGGCCCCGCGAGCGCAATGTGGCCCCGCGGGTTCAGAAGGAATATCAATGTTCGACACGAAAACCGTATCGGTGGAGTGGGGCGGAAAGACCCTCACTCTGGAAACCGGCCGTATCGCCCGTCAGGCTGACGGTGCCGTTCTGGCCACCTATGGCGAAACCGTGGTGCTGTGCGCCGTGACCGCCGCCAAGAGCGTCAAGGAAGGCCAGGACTTCTTCCCGCTCACCGTCCACTACCAGGAAAAATTCTCGGCAGCAGGCCGTATCCCGGGTGGTTTCTTCAAGCGTGAGCGCGGCGCGACCGAAAAGGAAACGCTGACCAGCCGCCTGATCGACCGTCCGATCCGCCCGCTGTTCCCCGAAGGTTTCTACAACGAAATCAACGTCATCTGCCAGGTCCTGTCGTTCGACGGCGAGACCGAGGCCGACATCGTCGCCATGGTCGCCGCTTCGGCTGCGCTGACCATCTCGGGCGTGCCCTTCATGGGCCCGATCGGCGCCTGCCGCGTCGGCTTCATCGATGGCGAATACGTCCTCAACCCGAAGCAGGACAAGGCGCTGGAAGACGGCCGCCTCGACCTCGTCGTCGCTGCGACTCAGGACGCCGTGATGATGGTCGAATCCGAAGCCAAGGAGCTGACCGAAGAGGAAATGCTCGGCGCCGTGATGTTCGCGCATGACGAAAGCCGCAAGGTCATCGGTGCGATCATCGACCTGGCCGAACAGGCTGCCAAGGACCCGTGGGAAATCGACCAGTCGGACGACAAGTCGGCGATGAAGTCGGAACTCATGAGCCTGATCGGCGACGATATCGCCGCTGCCTACAAGCTTACCGACAAGTCGGCCCGTGCCAACGCGCTCAACGAAGCGCGTGCCAAGGCCAAGGCGCATTACGCCGAAGCCGACGGCCAGACCGCCATGGTCGCCACCAAGCTCGTCAAGAAGCTGGAAGCGGACATCGTGCGCACCGCCATCCTCAAGGACGGCCAGCGTATCGACGGTCGCAAGCTCGACCAGGTCCGCCCGATCGAGGCGATGGTCGGCTTCCTGCCGCGCGCGCATGGTTCGGCCCTGTTCACCCGCGGTGAAACGCAGGCGATCTGCACCACGACACTGGGCACCAAGGACAGCGAGCAGATGATCGACGGGCTGGAGGGTCTCTCCTACTCGAACTTCATGCTGCACTATAACTTCCCGCCGTACTCGGTCGGTGAAGTGGGCCGCTTCGGCGCGCCGGGCCGTCGCGAGATCGGCCATGGCAAGCTGGCGTGGCGTGCGCTGCACCCCGTCCTGCCCTCGCATGACGATTTCCCCTACACCATCCGTATCCTGTCGGACATCACCGAGTCGAACGGCTCGTCCTCGATGGCGACGGTCTGCGGCGGCTGCCTGTCCATGATGGACGCCGGCGTGCCGATCGAACGCCCGGTTTCGGGCATCGCGATGGGCCTCATCCTCGAAGGCGACGAGTTCGCCGTCCTGTCGGACATCCTGGGTGACGAAGATCACCTCGGCGACATGGACTTCAAGGTCGCAGGCACCGAGAACGGCATCACCACCATGCAGATGGACATCAAGGTGGCCGGTATCACGCAGGAAATCATGGCCAAGGCGCTGGAACAGGCCAAGGCCGGTCGCCAGCACATCCTCGGCGAAATGCAGAAGGCCCTGGGTTCGGCCCGTACCGAGCTTTCGGCCCATGCCCCGCGCATCGAGACCATGCAGATCGACAAGTCGAAGATCCGCGACGTCATCGGCACGGGCGGCAAGGTGATCCGCGAGATCGTCGCCGAAACCGGCGCCAAGGTCGACATCGACGACGAAGGCGTGATCAAGATCAGCTCGTCGAACGCCGATGAAATCGCCGCTGCACGCGCGTGGATCGAAGGCATCGTCGAGGAAGCCGAAGTAGGCAAGATCTACAACGGCAAGGTCGTCAACATCGTCGATTTCGGTGCTTTCGTGAACTTCATGGGCGGCAAGGACGGTCTCGTCCACGTCAGCGAAATGAAGAACGAGCGCGTCGAGAAGCCGACCGACGTCGTGTCGGAAGGCCAGGAAGTTAAGGTCAAGGTCCTCGAGATCGACAACCGCGGCAAGGTCCGCCTGTCGATGCGCGTCGTCGACCAGGAAACCGGCGAAGAGCTGGAGGACACCCGTCCGCCGCGCGAACCGCGCGGTGACCGCGGTGACCGTGGCCCGCGCGGCGACCGTGGCGGCGACCGCCGTGGCGGTCGTGGTGGCCGTGGCGGCGACCGTGACCGCGGCCCGCGTCGCGATCGCGGCGACCGTGGCGGCGACCACGGGGGCGGCGAAGCCCATGTGCCAGACTTCCTGAAGGACTGATCCTTCGCGGAACGAAACAAGAGGGGGCTGCCGGCTTTCCGGCGGCCCCTTTTTTCATGCCTGCCCCCGTTAGCTTGCGCGGTTTGGGGGCCTGACTAAGGCGTGGCGCACCCCGGCCGGGGGCGCTACTGCACCGCCATCCCCATCAAGCCTGCCGAGAAAGCCTGCCCATGCTCCCCCGCGAAACCATTGCCACCGCCCAGATACCCGGCGGAGATACGCTGACGCTGGTAAGCCACGGGCGCGACTTCATCATCATGCTGGGGCGTGACGAGCTGATGGGCACGCGCATGCAGTTCAGCGAGGAACAGCTGGCCGAACTGACGCTCGCCGAACTTGGCAAGGAGAGGCCGCGCGTGCTGATCGGCGGATACGGCATGGGCTTCACCTTCCGCGCCGCGCTGGCGGCGGCGGGAGAGGGGGCAGAGGTGGTGGTCGCCGAAGTGGTCCCCGAAATCCTCGAATGGGCCGAAGGGCCGCTTGCGGAACTTACGGGCGAGACGTTGGCCGACCCGCGCGGACAGGTGGTTCTGTGCGACGTGGCGGCGCTGATCGACGATGCCAATGACGGCACCTGCGACAAGTGGGACGCGATCCTGCTCGACGTCGACAACGGCCCGGACGGCATCGTGCGCGACGGCAACCAGCGGCTTTATTCATCCACCGGTCTGGGCAAGGCGCGCGACGCGCTGCGCCCGGGCGGGATACTGGCGGTATGGTCGGCGGCGCCCGACCACAAGTTCACCCGCCGGCTGAAGGAAGCAGGCTTCACTGTCGAGGAGCGGATCGTTCGTGCCCGGCCCAACAACAAGGGGCCGCGGCACACCATCTGGTTCGCCCGCAAGCGCAATTCGGCGTCAGGCGACCTCGAATAGCGGCGCCTTGTCGGGGCGGAACTCGGTAAGAGCGAGGCTGCGGTTGCGACCGCCTTCCTTGGCTGCATAGAGCGCGCGATCGGCTCGCTTCAGCGCGCTGCCCAGCGTGTCGCTGGCGGCAATGGCGGTAAGCCCTGCGCTCGCGGTGACCGCATTGGGCATTTCGGGCACGGCCAAGCGCACCACATGGGTAATCCGGCGGCGTGCGGTTTCGGCGAGGTTCTGCCAGTCGTCGCTGTAGATCAGGACGACGAATTCCTCGCCCCCGAGACGGGCCTCGAACAGGTCATGCCCTTTCAGCGCCTGCGCCACGGCAGCAAGCACGCGGTCGCCCATGTCATGGCCGAAATTGTCGTTGATCTGCTTGAAGTGGTCGCAGTCGATCAGTGCCAGGCCGACCGGGCGCTTGCCAGGGGCGTGGACGAAGTGATGCTCCAACCCGCGGCGGTTGGCGATGTTGGTCAGCGGGTCGATATGCATCATTTGCTCGGCCGCCTCGATATTGGCGACGGCGCGGTCGCGTTCGAGCATGATCTGCCCGAAATTGCGGATGATGCCGGCAAAGGTGACGAGCAGGTCGAGCGTCAGGCCCGCGAGCACGGCCACCTGCCAGTAGGGCAAGTCTTCGCGAACGAAGAACTCGTAGCTAAAGGCGCCGATGCCCAGCAGGATCAGCGGTGCCCAGCCGACCGCCTGGATCTGCGCCACGCGGCTGCCGCGGCGGACCGCCGCCCAGAGGCCGGAGGCCAGCAGGAAGGTCGCCAGCAGCAGCGCGAAATCGTGGAACTGGTGGAACATCGGCAGGCGTTCGCCCAGCGCCGTGGCGATGGCCGCGAACAGGCCCAGCGGCAGGATGTACCACAGGTGGCGGCGGTGCTGGCCGAGGGTGATGTGCTTCTCGATATAGGTTGCCAGGAACGGGCCCGTACAGGCGACGCCCAGCGACAGCGCGATTTCACTCAGCCGCAGTCCGTCGAGACCCATATCGGGCAGGAGCGGTGCGCTGGTTAGCAGGAGCGCCAGTGCCATGGCCGCGAAGAAGGCCATGCGCATCGCGCCCCATACAAGGTAGCTGCGACGGACGAGGGGATAGAGCGCCAGGGCACCTGCCCCGACGACCCCAGCTATTCCCAAGAATGCACCGAATGCGGCGCTAGCCCATTCCATTGCTCAGGTCCCGTATCGATAACCCGCAACTGGGCATCGCTCCGTCATCGTTTTTGACAGGCAACCGTGACAAGCTGGTCAACCGATATGGTTGCCAAGGATGAAATATTTCCTCCAAAATGGCGGAAATATCCCATTTTCCGATGAAATGGCCCGTTTAGGTTTTGACGAGAACCCGCCTCAGCGGACGCGCGGACCGCCGAACGGCAGCGGCGGAGGGGGCCGGCGTGCACCACGCGGCAGCTGTGCCTGGTAGGCCCGGCCGCAATGCTGGACGCAATAGGGGAAGCCGGGGTTCACGGCATCGCCGCAGAAGTGGAAATCCGGTTCGCCCGGATGGCCCATCGGCCAGCGGCAGACCTTGTCCGACAGGTCGAGCAGGCTCGTCTTGTCGGCGATCGAGGGATCGGGCTTGGCCGGCACGAGACGGCGCGGCGGTGCCGGCGGGATCGGCGGCTGCTGGTCGCCCGGACCCTGGCGCAGGAACCCGCCGGGGCCGACCGACACGATCTTGGGCAGGTCGGGCGTCTTGTTGGGCAGTGGCTGCGAGGGCACGGCATCGGCCTTCGTCGCCGGGGCGGCAGGCTTTGCAACCGGTGCGGCGGCAGGCTTGGCCGGCTTTGCAACCGGACGCGGCGCGGCCTTCTTGGGCGCGGCCTTGGGTGCGGCGGCGGCAGGCTTGGCAGCCTTCTTCTTTTCGCCGGCCTTGACCGGGGAAGGGCGCGATTTCAGGCCGAGGCGATGTGCCTTGCCGATGACGGCGTTGCGGCTGACGCCGCCAAGTTCGTCGGCGATCTGGCTGGCGGTCGACCCGCTTTCCCACATCTTCTTCAGCGTCGCGATCCGTTCGTCGGTCCAGCTCATACTCGTTCCGTATTCCTTCACTGCGCCCGGCACGGCTTGCCAGCCGGGTAGCTTGGCCCTAGGCGCACGCCCATGGCCGATCAAGTCCAACCCGCGTCCCCGGACATGCCACAAGGCGATGCCTCTTTCACCGAAGAGAATGCCGGGAGGAAGGGTCGTTTCCCCGAACGCGGTCAGCCGGTCATCACCGGGATCAACCGCGTGGGTCTATGGAGCCTCTATATTAAGGAGGTTCGCCGTTTTCTCAAGGTCCAGACGCAGACGATCTGGGCACCTGCGGTTACCACCCTGCTGTTCCTTGTCATCTTCACCGTGGCACTGGGCAGGACGGACCGCGAAATCCTCGGCGTGAACTTCGCCACCTTCGTCGCGCCGGGGCTGATTGTCATGGGCATGATGCAGAACGCCTTTGCCAATTCCAGCTTTTCGCTGCTGTCGGGCAAGATCCAGGGGACCATCATCGACCTCCTCATGCCGCCCCTGTCGGTGGGCGAACTGATGGGCGGCATCGTCGCCGCCGCGATCACGCGCGCGATCATGGTGGGCGGGGCCGTGGCGCTGGCCATGGCCTTCTATCCGGGCGTCGACCTGTCGCTCGCCCATCCCTGGGCGGTCGCCTGGTTCGGGCTGATGGGGGCGGCCATGCTCGCCATCCTCGGCCTGCTGGCGTCGATCTGGGCGGAGAAGTTCGACCACAACGCCGCGGTCACCAATTTCGTCATCGCGCCGCTCAGCCTGCTGTCGGGCACTTTCTACGTGATCGACAACCTTGCGCCGGCTTTCCAGGCGGTCAGCCGGGTGAACCCGTTCTTCTATGTCATCAGCGGTTTCCGCTTCGGTTTCCTCGGCGAAAGTGACATCGGCGACACGAACGAGGCGGTCATCTCCAGCGCGCTCGGCCTCGGCCTGTTCAACCTCGTGCTGGCCTATCTGGTCTACCGTGTTCTCAAGTCCGGCTGGAAGATCCGCAGTTAGGATTTTGCCCTTTTCGGGCGCTTTTCTTTTCGCTAATTGCGTGCGCCTTGCCTGGAACGGGGCCGTAGCTCAGTTGGGAGAGCGCGTCGTTCGCAATGACGAGGTCAGCGGTTCGATCCCGCTCGGCTCCACCAGGTTCCCCGCCCGGTAAATCCCCGCTAGACCCGCCCGATGGATGGCAGGACCCTCCTTCTGGTGGGCGCAGGAAATGCGCATCTCGGGGTCATCGACGACATCCGCAAGAAGGGCGCGCCATCCGCGCGCGTGATCCTCGTCGAGCCGCGCGACGCGATGTATTATTCGGGCATGGTGCCCGGCTGGCTGGCAGGGGAATACCGGGCCAGCGAGGCGATGATCCCGCTGGCGCCGCTGGTCGAGGAAACCGGCATCGAATGGCACAGGTCGGAACTGGTCGCGCTCGACGCGCAGGCCAGGAAGGCGACCCTCGCCGATGGCGCCGTACTCGAATTCGACGTGTGCTCAATCGCGACGGGCGGAGCGGGACAGGCGGCGAGGCTGCTGGGTGACGATCCCCGCCTGCTCGACATCCGGCCGATCGACGCCTTCGTCGAGCGGTGGCGGGCCCTGCGCGATTCGCCCGCCCCGCCGCGGCGGATCGCCGTGGTCGGCGGCGGGGCGGGCGGCGTCGAACTCGCCTTCGGGGCCGCCAATGCGCCGCTGCCGCATGCGGCGCGGGTAATCCTGGTGACCGGCGACAAGGGTCTCCTGCCCGACCATTCGGCGGCTGTTCGCCGGTCGGTTGCGAAGGAGCTGGCATCGCAGGAAATCAGGACAATCGCCGTGGAGGCGCAATTCCGTGACGGCAAACTCGTCGCCGGGGCCGAGCCGCTGGGCCGCATCGACCTCGTCATCGCGGCCGTGGGAAGCGGAGCGCCGGACTGGCCGCGGCAGAGCGGTCTGCCGGTGGACGGGGACGGGTTTATAGAGGTCGACGCTCACCAGCGGGTCTGCGGCCATCCGCATATCTTTGCTGCCGGCGACATCGCCCGCCGCACGGATCGCGACCTGCCGCATTCGGGCGTCCATGCCGTCTATGCCGGACCTGTGCTGGCCAAGAACCTGCGCGCTGCGCTTGCGGGACGCGAGCCGTCAGGCGCGTACCGCGGGCGCGGGATGGACTTCTACCTGCTGAACACGGGTCGCGGCGAGGCGATCGTGAGTTATGGCAGAGTCGCCCTGCGAGCCCGCTGGTTGCGACGGCTCAAGGACTGGCTCGACCGCCGCTGGATCCGGCGGTTCACTCGCCCAGGCGGGCCCTGATCTCTTCCGACAGCTTCTTGAGGCGCGCGCCGTTGTAGCCCAAGTCGGACAGGCCGACCCGGCTGACCGAGCGCAGGTCGATCTCGCCGTCGCGCACGCGGGCTACAACGTCGTCCTTGAAGCCGAACAGGAAGGTTTCCGCGACGCCTTCCACGCGTCCACCGGCAACGTCGCTGGTGACGTCCTTCAGGCCGATTTCCTCCATCGCGAGCGTGACGACCACCATCGCCTCGCTCTGTTCGACGGAATAGGGAATGGTCGCCAGCTCGGGATAGCCATCGCGGATGAGCTGCGCGTGCGTGCTGGAGGCGACCGGCTCTTCGGCGTCCCTCCAGGGGTCGAGCTGGCCGAGCGGGACCGAATAGTCGTTGAGCGGATTGGCCTGCACCTGCGCGCGCTTTTCCAGCGTCAGCTGCGAGAATTGCGGCGGGTCGTCGACATCGGTCGACACGTCATGGATCGGCGGCACGCTTTCGGCCGTGGTGCGGACCGAATTGAGACCTGCCATCAGGGCAGCGGGAATGGCCAGCGCGACCACGGCCTTCCACCATTCGCCGCGCGGTCCCTTCCACAGGATCGCAACGAGGGCGACCAGTGCCACCAATGCGGTGATGCCGATCAGGATGGGGCCGACGCTGCGGACCATCGTGCCGAGGGCAAAGCGCCAGTCGATTATCCCGAACTTGGGTCCGAATACCGCTGCGAGGAACCACAGGGTCAGCAGGACAGCCAGCCACAGGGCGAGTCTGGGTAGCTTTGCGATCATTCGGACAACCTCCTTACTCGTTAGCCGCGCCCACGATAGGACGAGACGCCCTGATCGGGAAGCCATAGTCCTTCGGGCGGCGCACCGCTCTGCCAGAAAACGTCGATCGGGATGCCGCCGCGCGGGTACCAGTAACCGCCGATGCGCAGCCAGCGGGGCTTCATTTCCCCGAACAGGCGCTGGCCGATGCCGACCGTCACGTCCTCGTGGAACCCGTTGTGGTTGCGGAACGAGCCGAGGAAGAGCTTCAGGCTCTTCGATTCGACGATCGTGTCACCCGGTGCATAATCGATGACGAGATGCGCAAAGTCCGGCTGGCCGGTGACCGGGCACAGCGAGGTGAACTCCGGCGCGGCAAAGCGCACGAGGTAAAGCTGGCCCTTGCGCGGGTTGGGGACGTAGTCGAGTTCGGCTTCTTCGGGCGATGCCGGAAGCGGGCTGTTTTCGCCCAGGAACTTGGGGGTCGGTGTGTCGCTCATGCCGCGCATCTGCCGCGAATGGCGCGCTTGCGCAAGGCGAGGCTTGGACAGGGTCGCTTCACGGCCTATTCAGCGCGGCTTCCCGATCAGACCCGACCGATCCCATGACCAAGCGTTTCTGCCTCCCTCTCGCCGCGCTCGTCCTTGCCATGCCAGCGTCCCTGGCCGCGCAGGGCGTGCAGGATTTCCAGCTTCCTCCGGCGCCGACGCCGACGCCCAGCCCGAATGTGCAGGGTCCGGTCGATACCGAAGGCGCCAGCGTGCCGCGCCGTCCGCGCGCGATCCCGACTGCGAGGCCCACGACCACGCCGACTCCGGCTCCGACCGCGACGCAATCACCGACCCCCCGGATCACGCCCGAGCCCCTCACCGGCAGCACGCCGCGTCCGGCGCAGGCCGTGCGGCCCACCCCCACGCCTTCGGTTCGAGCCACGTCCGCACCGGTTTCAGGCGAAATTGCACCGACGCCGGAGGCATCCACCCAACCCGAGACGCCACCCACCCCGACGCCATTCCCCGATATCGAGCCGATCGCACCGCCCGCCGACGCCGGTGCCGAGACGGTTGAGGAGCAGGCAGGCCTGCCGTGGACATGGTTCGGCGGCGGCGCAGGGCTCCTCGTCCTGCTTGGCGGGCTATGCTTTGTCTGGCGCCGCAGGACGGCTAACGCGGCACCGCCCGAGATCGAGCGGCCTGTCGTCGTGAAGCCGACAGTCAATGCTCCTGCCGCGCCCGCCCTTGCGGACATCCAGATCAGGGCAGAGGCGATCAGGCTGACGCGTTCTTTCGCCAATGCGACGCTCGATTACCGCGTTACGCTGATCAACCGGTCGACCTCGGCGCTTTCCAACGTGAAGCTGTCGGCGGACCTGATTTCAGCCCATGGCGATTTGCCTGCCGAACAGCAGGTGGCAACGCCTGCCTCCATGCTCGACCAGCGCCATGCCTTCGACCGGATCGCTCCGGGCCAGAGCGTGCGCCACGAAGGCAAGCTGATCCTCTCGCTGGCGCAGGCAAAGGTCATCCGTCAGGGCCCGATGGCGCTGCTCGTGCCTCTGCTGCGGGTCCGTGTCGACGGCGCAGGCGATGCGCCGCAGGTGAAGACCTTCGTCATCGGCCAGGGCGTCGAGGATGGCGGGCGCGTCGCTCCCTTCAGGCTGGACGAGGGGCTGCGCAGCTGGTCGCCGGTCGCGGCGCGGGCGCTCGACTGACATCGACACTGCCGTGCGGCCACGCTAGCACGGCCCGATGGACAAGCTCGTCTCGACCGAATGGCTCGCCGCCCGCCTGGGGGCGCAGGATCTCGTCATCCTCGATGCGACCATGCATCTCCCCGGCAGCGAGCGCGATGCGCAGGCCGAGTTCGCGCAGCGCCACATACCCGGCGCGCGTTTCCTCGACCTTGCCAGCTTCATCGACCCTGCCTCCAGCGTACCCAAGGCGGTGCCCACTCCGGCGCAATTCGCCGAACGGATGCGCGAACTGGGCGTGACCCACGGCAGCCGGATCGTTCTTTACGACGACAGCGCCATCCGCAGTGCCGCGCGCGCGTGGTTCCTGTTCGACCATGCGGGCGAGCCCGATGTGGCGATCCTCGACGGCGGGCTGGGCAAGTGGGTGGCGGAGGGCCGCGAGGTGGACGAAGGCTGCGCGGACCATGCGCCGCGCGATTACGCCGAACCCCCGCAAACGCGCGCCATTGCCGACAAGGATGACATGCTGGCCAATCTAGACAGCGGAGCGGCGCAGGTGGTCGACGCGCGCGATGCCGCGAGGTTCGCCGGCGAGGAAGGGAGCGGGTCGGAAGGGCATATCCCGGGCGCGGCAAATGTGCCCTTCGGATCGCTCCTGAACGAGGACGGCACCTATCGCTCTCCGGGCGCAATCCGCGCCCGCTTCGAAGCGGCGGGGGTCGATCTCGACAGGCCGGTCATCACCAGCTGCAACAGCGGCATGACCGCTTGCGTCCTGCTGTTCGGGCTCGAACTGGCAGGCAAGGACGATGCCGTCCTGTACGACGGAAGCTGGATGGAATGGGGCGCAGACCCCGACACACCGAAGGAAAGCGGGGCGCGAAACTGACTATGGCAGGCAATCGGGACAAGGACCTTCGCGCGGGCACGCGGCTGGTCACAACGGGGCGCTCTGGCAGTTTCTCGGCCCACGTCGTCAATCCGCCCGTCTGGCGCGCCAGCACGCATCTCTATGCCGATTGCGCTTCGCTGCGGGAGGGCCAGAAGTCGAATGACGACGGCCATTTCTTCTACGGCCGCCGCGGCGCGCCGACCCAATGGGCGCTGAGCGATGCGCTCACCGAACTGGAGCCCGGGGCGGCCGGCACCGTGCTCTATCCGAGCGGCCTTGCAGCAATCGTCGCCGCGTTGATGGCGGTCCTGAAGCCCGGAGACGTGCTGCTGGTGGCCGACAATGCCTACGAGCCGACCCGCAATACCGCGATGGGAATACTCAAGCGCTACGGCGTGCAGCACCGCTTCTTCGACCCGCTCGACGTGGACGGCTTTGCCGCTGCCTTCTGCGAGAACACGAAGGCAGTCATGCTGGAAAATCCGGGCAGCCTGTCGATGGAGGTGTGCGATGTCCCGGCGCTGGCGCGGATTGCCCGCGAGAAGGGTGCGGTCAGCCTGGTGGACAACACCTGGGCGACCTCGCTCGGCTTCACCGCGCTCGCGCATGGCTGCGATATCGCGATCACCGCGCTGACCAAGCATGTCGGCGGCCATTCGGACCTCATGCTCGGCGCGGCCAGTGCCGGCGAGCGGTGGTATCGCAAGCTGCGCATGACGGCGCAACAGCTCGGCCATGTCGTCTCGCCCGACGATGCCGCGCTCGCATTGCGGGGGCTGCGCACCATGGGCGTGCGGCTGGAGCGAGAGACGGCCACCGCGCTCGCACTCGCCCTATGGCTCGATGCGCGCGACGATGTGGCGCATGTGCTGTGCCCGATGCTGCCGGGCGCACCCGGCCATGAGCTGTGGAAGCGCGATTTTACCGGCGGGTGCGGGCTGTTCAGCTTCGTGCTGAAGGATCGTGACGATGCCGCGCGCTGCCGCCTCGTCGACGCGCTCGACCTGTTCGGCCTCGGTTACAGCTGGGGCGGCTTCGAAAGCCTTGCCATCCCCTTCGACATTCCCCCGATCCGCAGCACCATGCCTTGGCCCAAGGATGGCTGGGGGGTTGGCGAATGCTGCGGCATTCGCCTATCGATCGGTCTCGAGGATGCGAGCGACCTGATTGCCGATCTGGATCAGGCATTTGCCGCGATGGACAAGGGGTAGACGTGCAGGGCGAAACACCACCCGCAAGCAGTGAAACGGCAGCACCGGTCGAACAGGCGTGGAGCCTTGCAGAACCTGCACCGCCCGAAACGGCGGTTGCGGCGTCGGAAGGCATCAAGGAAGCGGTCAGCGGCAAGAGCGAGACGGTCGGCTCGATCGTCGACACGCTGGACGGGCTGGCGATCAGCCTCGGCCATATGCGCGTGTCGGTGTTCGACGTGCTCATCGTGGCATCCATCGTTTTCGGCGTCATCGCCTTCGCCTGGTTCGCCAGCAGGGTTGCCCGCCGCATGGTGCGCAGGGTCCAGCGCCTCGACGACACGCAGCAATTGCTGGTCGAGAAGATCATCACCATCGCCATCTGGGCAGCGGCGTTCTTCATGGGGATCGACCTGCTCGGCATCGATCTTACCGCGCTGGCCGTGTTCTCGGGCGCGTTCGGCCTGGCAATCGGTTTCGGCCTCCAGAAAACCTTCGGCAACCTCATCGCCGGGATCATCCTGCTGATGGACAAGTCGATCAAGCCGGGCGACGTCATCGCAGTCACCGACATGGCGGGCAATGAAAGCTTCGGCCAGATCCGCAAGATCGGCGTGCGCGCGGTTTCGGTGACGACCCGCGACCAGCGCGAATACCTGATCCCGAACGAGAACCTGATGATCAACCAGGTCGAAAACTGGTCCTATTCGTCGAAGAACGTGCGGATGCAGGTCCCGGTCGGGGTCAGCTACGAAGCCGACATGAACCTCGTCGAAAAGCTCATGCTGGAAGCGGCGGCCAGCTGCGACCGCGTGCTCAAGGCCCCGCCGCCGACCGTGTGGATGAACGAGTACGGCGACAATTCGGTCAATTTCACCATCCATTGCTGGATCATGGATCCCGAAGACGGGGTAGGGAACGTGCGCAGCGCCGTGCTCAAGAAGCTGTGGTGGCTGTTCAAGGAAAACGGGATCGAAATTCCCTTCCCGCAGCGCGACCTGCACATCCGGTCGAGCGACCAGCTGGACAAGCTGCTGGCGATCATGGCCAAGGAAAAGGGCGAATAGCCGCATCTCGATATTAGAAGATGCTGGAATAGCTGACCTTCTCGCCTGCGCAGCGCCGGTTTTGAAATTTCGCCTTTCATGGCGGACATTTCCGATTTCAAAATTTCCACTTCCCTGATGCGCACTCATTCTGGTTGGCGCGGGAGGCCGGTGCCGATCATCTTGGCGCAATGGCAAAACCCGGAACCATCCATCTCGTCGGCGCGGGGCCGGGCGATCCCGACCTCCTGACGCTGCGCGCTGCCCGCCTGATCGAACGGGCGGCGGTCATCGTGCACGACGGCCTGGTCGATCCCAGCATTTTGGCGCTCGCACGGCCCGATGCGGAGCTCGTCTCCGTGGCCAAGCAGCGTGCGCGCCACACCATGCCGCAGGAAGACATCAATGCCCTCTTGGTGCGCATCGCGCTGTCGGGCGTCGACGTGGTCCGCCTGAAGGGCGGCGATCCCTTCATCTTCGGTCGCGGCGGCGAGGAAGCCGAGGCGGCACGCGCCGCCGGCGTTCCCGTCGAGGTCGTCCCCGGCATCAGTGCAGCCAACGGCGCCGCAGCAGCCGCGCAGATCGCGCTCACCCACCGGGATGCATCGTCCATCGTCAGCTTCGTTGCCGGCCAGTGCAAAGGGCTGAAGCAGCAAAATTGGGCAGGCCTTGCCGGCAAGGGCCGCACGCTTGTGATTTACATGGGCGTCAAGACGGCCCCGATGATCGCCGAGAAGCTGATGGAAGACGGCCTTGCGCCCGACATGCCGGTTGCGGTGATCGAAAACGGCGCGCGCCCGCAAATGCGTGTGCTCCGCGCACCGCTTGCTTGGCTGCCCGAGCTTGTCGAGGCCGAAGCCGTGGTGAGCCCTGCGCTCATCGTGATCGGCGAAGTGACCGCGCGCGACGACATCACCCTTTCAACCCTTGCACAGGAGGTGGCGCGATGAGGCTGCTGACCGGAAACGACCTCAGGACCGGAGCCGTGACCTGGTGGACCGGCAATGACTGGTCGCTCCACGTAGAGGATGCGGTCGATGTGACCGGCACCGAGGACGAGATCGCACGGCGCGAGGAAGCGGCCCGCCGCGTCAACGCGCCCTATGCCATCGATGCTTCGCTGCACCAGGGCCGCCCGCGCCCTTCGCATATCAAGGACCGCGTTCGGGCGCTTGGCCCCACCGTGCGCCCCGACCTGACGCTCAAACCGGCCGATCCCGATATCGGCAGCTGGGTAATCTGACATGTATCGCTATGACCAATACGACCAGGCCATGGTCGATGCCCGCGTGGAGGAATTCCGCGACCAGGCCCGTCGCCGCCTCGAAGGCAGGCTGACCGAAGAACAGTTCAAGCCGCTGCGACTGATGAACGGCCTTTACCTGCAGCTGCACGCCTACATGCTGCGCGTCGCCATCCCCTATGGCACGCTCGACAGCCGGCAGATGCACATGCTTGCCGACATCGCGGACAAGTACGACCGCGGCTACGGCCATTTTACGACGCGCCAGAACATCCAATACAACTGGATCAAGCTGGAAGATGCGGGCGATATCCTCGCCGATCTTGCCGGCGTCGAGATGCATGCCATCCAGACCAGCGGCAATTGCATCCGCAACATCTCTTCCGACCACTTTGCCGGAGCCGTGGCGGACGAGGTCGTCGACCCGCGTCCCTATGCCGAGCTGCTGCGCCAGTGGTCGAGCTTCCATCCCGAATTCAGCTACCTGCCGCGCAAGTTCAAGATCGCGGTCATCGCCAGCGATACCGACCGGGCGGCAATGCGGCTGCACGACATCGGCATCCAGATCGTGCGCAACGCAGCAGGCGAGCTGGGCGCGGCGTTCTATGTCGGGGGCGGGATGGGCCGCACGCCGATGATCGCGCCCTGCATCAACGCCTTCGTCCCGCTCGACCGGATGGTGACCTACGCCGAAGCGGCGCTCAGGGTCTACAACCGCCACGGACGACGCGACAACAAGTACAAGGCGCGCATCAAGATCCTCGTCCACGAACTGGGCGCGGAGGAATATACGCGCCAGGTCGAGGAGGAATTCGCCCACCTGCTCGGGCAGGGCGTCGAACCGCCCTTCGCCGAACTGGAGCGTATCCGCGGCTATTTCGAGGACCCGCTGTTCGAGGACGGCCTGTCCGACGAAATCGACCGGAGCGATCCCGATTTCGCGCTGTGGGTCGATCGCAACACGATCGCGCACAAGGCGCCGGGCTATGTTTCAGCGGTGATCAGCCTGAAGCCGGTCGGCGGCATTCCGGGCGATGCCACGGCCGAGCAGATGCACCTGATGGCCGACCTCGCCAGGGATTACAGCTTCGACGAGCTGCGCGTCATGCACACGCAGAACATCGTCCTGCCGCATGTCCGCAAGGCCGACCTGTACGCGCTGTGGACCGCGCTGGAGGCAGCGGGGCTGGGCAGTCCCAATCTCGACACGATCGAAGACATCATCGCCTGCCCGGGGCTCGATTATTGCAGCCTCGCCAATGCGCGTTCGATCCCCGTCGCGCAGAAGATTTCCGAACGCTTCGCCGCAAACGGCAAGACCGAGGCGCTGGGCCAGCTCAAGCTGAAGATTTCCGGCTGCATCAATGCCTGCGGGCATCACCATGCAGGCCACATCGGCATCCTCGGCGTCGACAAGAAGGGCGTCGAAAACTACCAGCTCCTGCTTGGCGGGAGCGAGGCGGAAGACGTGAGCCTCGCCAAGATCACCGGCCCCGGCTTCGACGAGGCTGGCATCGTCGACGCGGTGGAAACGGCCGCTGACGTCTATTTGCGCGAGCGCCGGGACGGCGAGCGCTTCCTCGACACCTATCGCCGTATCGGCATGACCCCGTTCAAGGAGGCCCTGTATGGCTGACTTCGTTTCCGACACCGACACGCTGATCCGCTTCCGCGACGACGAACAGGTCGACGATGCGGCGGTGACGGTCGATTCCTTCCTCGACCAGCAGGATGCCAGCGCGGTCCGCGTGGAACCGGGCGACGACGCACGCGCGCTCATCCCGCACCTTGGACGCCTGTCGCTGGTCGAGGTGAACTTCCCCGCCTTCGGTGACGGGCGCGGCTATTCCTCCGCCCGCATCCTGCGCGAAGCAGGATATGAAGGCGAGCTCAGGGCAGTGGGCGACGTGCTGGTCGACCAGGTCGCCTACATGCGGCGCTGCGGTTTCGATGCCTTCGAACCCGATGCCGCGCTCGACGAAGGCGATCTGGAATCGGCGCTCGATCGCTGGCCCGAAGTATACCAGCCTGCAGCTGATGCCCGCCAGCCTATCTGGGCCAAGCGACATGAGGGCGCGCGCCCCGCATGAACGAGACGCGGCCCATAGATCGGCTCGATACAGGGCCGCGGTTCACGGACCATGACGCGGTCCGGCTGAACCGCATGTTCCGCGGCAGCGAGACCGAGGAATGGCTGCGCGCGGTCATCGAGGGCAATCTGGTGGGCGACATGGCGATCGTCTCCAGCTTCGGCGCGGAGAGCGCTGTTCTGTTGCATCTCGTGTCCGAAATCGACCACTCGATCCCGGTGCTGTTCCTGGAAACGGGCAAGCATTTCCCCGAAACGCTGGCCTATCGCGACGAGCTTACCGACCTGCTCGGGCTCAACCGGGTGGATGTTTATCCCGACCTTGCCGATCTCCAGTCCCGCGACGAGACGGGGCTTCGCTGGTCCTACGATCCCGACGGTTGCTGCGAATTGCGCAAGGTGCGGCCGCTGGAAAAGGCGCTTGCGCGGTTCGATGCCAGCCTTACCGGGCGCAAGGCGTTCCAGTCTTCCACCAGGGCGAACCTGCCGCGCTTCGAGGTCGATACCTCCGATGCGCAGGGGCGGCTCAAGGTCAACCCGCTGATCGACTGGAAAGCGGAAGACATCGCCGCCTACATGAGCGTGCACGAACTGCCGCGCCACCCGCTGGTCGAACGCGGCTTTCCCTCCATCGGCTGCTCGCCCTGCACACGCGCCGTCGCCCCCGGCGAAGACCCGCGCGCGGGGCGCTGGTCGGGCTGGGACAAGGTGGAATGCGGCATCCACAAGCCGGGCGAGGAGCCCTTCCTGTAAAGGAACAGGCGGGCGCCGCCCGGCGACGCCCGCCCGAATGTTATTCGGCGGCGGCTACGCGCTCGACCGTGACCGTGTTTCCTTCCGGATCGACAGCGGTCCAGACACCGTTCGCATCTACGGATTCGGTGTGGCAGACCTCGGTCGCGCCTTCTTCGTCCTTGGTGGTGCAATACTGGTTGCCGCGCTGGACCCAGCGGCCGGTTTCGGTTTCGCCGGTGGGCGAGGTGGAAGTGTAGGTGCCGTCTTCGCTGACCGCTTCGGTCCACACTTCACCTTCGGCGGTTGTCACCTTGAAATCGCCATAGGGCGGGCCGCCATCGGCAGCCATTGCGGCCGCTTCCTCGGCTGCGGGCTCTTCGACTGCGGCTTCGTCGGTTGCTTCGGTGGCGGGCTCGGAACAGGCGGAGACAGCCGCCAGTGCAGCGACAAGTACAAGTCTTTTCATGCTTTTTCCCCAAATCGTGATCGTTGAGGCGGTCGTTCCCGCCAATGCGACTCGCGATCCCTGGCAGCACGCTATGCCTGTGCGCGGCCTATGCCAAGCCTATCGCAGCCAGCCTTCGCGCCGATACCACTCGGCAGTCTCGCGCAGGCCCTCCTCGCCGGGGATGACCGGCTCCCACACGGCGCGGGGCACCTTGCGATCGGAACGGGCGACCCAGTTGGGATGGGTCATGTAGCCGACCCGGTCCGCAGTGAGCCGGGCCTTGTCGCCGCGCAGCATCCGGTCGCCCTTGGCCGCGAGTTCCAGCACGGTTTTGGGCAAGTGCGGGGCGAAGACCCGCCGGTTCACCGCCGCGCCGATGGCCTTGGCGAGTTCCTTGTGCGACCAGCCGCCCTCGCGCCCGTCATCGGGCTCGAAGGTGCGGCGGCGCACCAGCGCGGGCTGGGCGTCGACCAGGTCGAGCAGCAGGCGCGCCAGGTCGTGGACGTGGATGATCGAGCTGGCCCCGCCCGGCGGCAGCGGCACGAAACCCCATGAGGCGGTGCGGAACATCTCGAAGTAGTCGACGTCGCGCGGGCCATAGACGCCCGGCGGACGGATGATCGTCCAGTCGAGCCCGCTCGCTTCCACCAGCGTCTCGGCCTCCGCCTTGGATGCGCCATAGGCGGACAGGGCCGGCTCTCGCGCCGAGAGCGAGGAAACGAAGACGAAGCGCTTCACCCGCGCTTCCTTGGCGGCGGCGATCAGCCTCCCGGTCCCGGCGACATTGGCCTCATGGAAGGCGGCAGGTTCGGGTGCGTTGGTCAGCCCCGCGACGTGCACGATGGCCTCGGTCCCTTCGCACAGGGCCGCCAGCGCTGCCTCGTCCGAGAGTGTGCCCGGCAGCCATTCCACGCCCTTTCGCGGCGGCTGCGGCTTGCGGGTGAGCGCGCGCACGGTGATGTCGCGCTGCTGCGCCACGTCGAGCACGGCCTGCCCGACGAACCCCGTTGCCCCGGACAGCGCGATTGTCATGCGCGCACCATGTGGTCGCGGTGGACGACTGCGGCGCGCGGCACGTAGCCGAGCCGTGCCGCTTGCTCGTCTTCGCGCAGGCCGAGGATGGCGCGGCATTCCGCGGCATCGTATTCGACGAGGCCCTGTCCGAGCCGCTCGCCTTTCGCGCCGTGGATCGCAACAAGGTCACCGCGGCGGAAATCGCCTTCGACCTCGGTCAGGCCCGCGGCCAGCAGGCTGGCCCCACGCTCCAGCGCAAGGGTGCAGCCGGCATCGACCGTCAGCACGCCTGCAGGCGCGAGGCGGCCCGAAAGCCAGGCCTTGCGCGCGCTTTCATCGCCCTGTGCGACGAACAGCGTGCCGATGCCGGCGTCGAGCGCCCGCGAGATAGGCTTGTCGTGGGTCCCGTTGACGATCGCCAGCGCAATGCCTGCCCGTTCCGCGATGCGCGCGGCCTGCAGCTTCGCAAGCATTCCGCCCGAACCGAGGCCCGATCCCGAGTCCGCGCTCGCCATGGCGATGATTTCGGGCGTGACACCTTCAACACGGGGGATGAGCGCCGCATCCGGCTCTTTCGGATTGCGGTCGTAGAGGCCGTTCACGTCGGACAGCAGCAAGACCGCTTCCGCACCTGCCGCCTGCGCCACGCGCGCGGCCAGCCGGTCGTTGTCTCCGAAGCGGATTTCTTCGGTTGCGACGCTGTCGTTCTCGTTCACCACCGGGATGGCGCCTGTCTCGACGAGGCGGCCCAAAGTGGCGGCGGCATTGAGATAGCGCCTGCGGTCTTCAAGGTCGCCCAGCGTCACCAGCATCTGCGCGGCAAGGAGACCCTGCGCGCCCAGCGCATCGGCCCAGAGGCGCGCGAGTTCCACTTGCCCGACCGAAGCAGCGGCCTGCGCATCGGCAAGGCTCGCCCGGCCGCCCTTTTCGAGGCCGAGCTTGGCCGCGCCCAGCGCGATCGCGCCTGAAGAGACGACGATGATCTCGGTCCCGCCGGCGCGAAGCTGCGCCAGTTCCTCCGCCAGAGTGGCGAGCCAGGTCCGGCGCGGCTGTCCCCGCTCGACCAGCAGTGCCGAGCCGATCTTGACGATCAGGCGGCGGGTGCTGCGGATCTCGGCGAGGGACGCGATGGCCATGACGGTGTCAGATGGGCGACCAGTCGGCCGCGTCGTCGGCGTCCATGTCCTCGACCTCGGCGGCCTTGGTTTCGGTCGAAGTGCGGTCGGGCAGATAGCCGAGCACGGCGTCGAGCAATTCGTCGATGCCTTCGCCCGTGGCGCCGGAAATGGAGAACACCTTGTCAGCACCCGCGGCCAGCAATTCGTCCGCAAAGGCCTTGCCAAGTTCGCTGTCGGCGAGGTCGAGCTTGTTCAGCGCGACCAGCTGCGGCTTGTCGATCAGGCCTTCGCCATAGGCTTCCAGCTCGGCATTCACAGTCTGGTAGGCGTCGGCCGGGTCCTGTCCGGCAATGTCGATCAGGTGGATGAGCACGCGGCAACGTTCGATATGGCCGAGGAAGCGGTCGCCGATGCCCGCGCCATCGGCTGCGCCCTCGATCAGGCCCGGAATGTCGGCAAGGACGAACTCGCGGCCCTTGTGGCGCACCACGCCGAGCTTGGGCACCAGCGTGGTGAAGGCGTAGGCGCCGACCTTGGCCTTGGTATTGGTGACCTGGTTGATGAAGGTCGACTTGCCCGCATTGGGCAGGCCGAGTAGGCCCACGTCGGCGAGCAGCTTCAGCCGCAGCCAGACCCACATTTCCTCGCCCTGTTCGCCCGGCTGGTGCTGGCGCGGGGCGCGGTTGGTGGAGCTCTTGTAGCTGGCGTTGCCGCGGCCACCCATGCCGCCTTCGAGGAAGACGACGCGCTGGCCGACCTCGGTGAAATCGGCGAGGACTTCCTCCTTGTCTTCCGACAGGATCTGCGTCCCGACAGGCACGTGGATCACAAGGTCGTCCGCGCCTGCGCCGGTGCGGTCGCGGCCCATGCCGTGGCCGCCGCGCTTGGCCTTGAAGTGCTGCGAATAGCGGAAGTCGATCAGCGTGTTCAGGCCCTGCACGGCTTCGAACACGATGTCGCCGCCCTTGCCGCCGTTGCCGCCGTCGGGTCCGCCGTATTCGATATACTTCTCGCGGCGGAAGCTGACGGCGCCGGGGCCGCCCGCGCCGCTCTTGAGATAGATCTTGGCCTGGTCGAGGAAATGCATGGGAGCGCCCCTAGTCGGTTTTGTCGGTAATGGCGAGTATCGGCGCACGTCGGAACGCCAAATGTCTTTGCGGGCACGGCCAAACGCATCTACGCCGCCTGCCATGCAGTTCGACGATCTGATGCGCCGCTATTTCGGCACCGACGACCTTGGCGAAGTCACGCCCCCCGCGCTCGAAGCGGGGATCGAGCGTGCCCGCGTCGACCTGGGCCTGGAAAAGGACCGGGGCCGACGCTTTGCCCTGTGGTCGCTGCTGTTCATTCTCGGCGCCGCGCCCGACCTCGACGTCGCCTTCAAGAGCGAGGAGGACCGCGAGGCGGCACGGAATTTCATGGATCTCCTCGCCGCGAGCGAGGCGGCGGAAGAGGACGAATAAGGGGGGGTGGTGCCGGCTGCAGGAGTCGAACCCGCGACCTGATGATTACAAATCAACTGCTCTACCAACTGAGCTAAGCCGGCATTCCCTATTGTCCTAACGCTTCGCTGCTTGAGGACGGGTGTTTTTCCCATCCTATAGCTTCGCTGCTTGAGGACGGGGTGCGCCTTTCGGTCAAAGCGTCCCGAAAGTCCAGCCTTCTGTTCGGGCGATGCCCTTGGTGAGGCCGCTGGGCTGCCAGCGTGACGGATCGCCTGCAACCTTGCGCAGCCAAGCGGCGGACAGCAGGGCATCGGACGCATGGTCGTCGAGCGGGCCCGCACCGCTTACCGGCGGCGAACCGAGAGCCGATTGCGCCGCGTTCAATTCCTCGAAGCTGCGCATCTTCGCGCGCCCTGCGCTCCGTCCCGCTTCGATAGCAGCGAGGCTGGTGTAGATTTCAACCAGCGCAGAGCCTTCGCCCGGCAGCGGATCGACGGGCCAGACGGGCAGGCGCCCGCGCAGGCGGTTCAGCATCCGCATCCCCGTCAGGCTCGACTTGCCGACCTGCGCCGCGCCGACGAGATTGAAGTTCGAATAGGGTTTGCAGCCCATCTTGGCCTGCGCCGTCTCGGTGGCGCGGAAGCGTCCGCGACCATGCGCGGCATTGTCGCATCCGAAGAAGCGGCCGGTCTCGATCCCGTCGCGGAAATAGGGGCGGAAATCGGGATGCTCCAAGAAGGGTTGCGCACCGAGATGCGGCTCCGACCGGCAGACGTCGTCGATCACCGACCAGAGTGCAGGCGCATCGGGAATATCCTCGCGATGGCCCGGGAAGAAGGCGCCGCAATCAACGTGCGGCAAGGCAATGCCGAGATCGACGCCGACCAGCGTATCGCCGGGCAGGTCCTCGGCAAGTACCGCGAGCACGTCCTCGCGCCCCCAGCCTGCGCCACGTTCGACGAGGACGGGCGGGCCGCCCGTGGCATCGGCGATGGCGAGGGCGATGCCCTTCTGGCGCGGCCCCTTCGCACCCGACCAGTCGATCGCGAGGAAGTGGCTGAACCTAGCCACGATCGCGCCTGAGCTTGTCCCAATAGTCGAGCCGTTTCCTGACCTCCCGCTCGAAGCCGCGTTCGACGGGCTCGTAATAGGTCTGCGGCTCCATTTCTTCGGGCCAGTAATTGTCGCCCGAAAATCCGTCCTCGGCATCGTGGTCGTAGCTATAGCCCGAGCCGTAGCCGATATCCTTCATCAGCTTGGTCGGCGCATTGAGGATGTTCTGCGGTGGCATCAGGCTGCCGGTTTCATTCGCGGATTTGAACGAGGCCTTCTGCGCCTTGTAGACCGCGTTCGATTTGGGCGCGGTGGCAAGGTAGGTGCAGGCCTGTACCAGCGCGAGCTCGCCCTCGGGGCTGCCGAGGAATTCATAGGCGTCCTTCGCCGCCATGCACTGAACCAGCGCCTGCGGGTCGGCCATGCCGATATCCTCGACCGCCATGCGCACCAGCCGGCGGGCAAGGAAACGCGGTTCTTCGCCCGCGGTCAGCATCCGCGCGAGATAATAGAGGCTCGCCTGCACGTCGCTGCCGCGCACCGCCTTGTGGAGCGCGGAAATCAGGTTGTAGTGCCCCTCGCGGTCCTTGTCGTAGACCGCGACGCGGCGCTGGAGGAACTTGCCGAGTGCCGCCGGGTCGAGCGGCTCGGGAATTTTCGCATTGTAGAGCATCTCTGCCTGGTTGAGCAGGAACCGCCCGTCGCCATCGGCGCTTGCGACCAGCGCGTCGCGCGCCTCGGGAGTGAGGGGCAGGGGGCCTTCGAGTTCTTCCGCCCGGTCTAGCAACTGGCCGAGCGCGGCATGGTCGAGCCGCTGGAGGATCAGGACCTGCGCGCGGCTGAGCAGTGCGGCGTTGAGGGCGAAGCTGGGGTTCTCCGTCGTCGCACCGACGAGTGTGACCGTGCCGCGCTCGACGAAGGGCAGGAAGCCGTCCTGTTGCGCGCGGTTGAAGCGGTGGATTTCGTCCACGAACAGCAGCGTGCGCTGCCCGGCCTCGGCGGCCTTGTCGGCCGCGGCGAAGGCTTTCTTGAGGTCCGCGACACCGCTGAATACGGCGCTGACGCTTTCGAAGCGCATGCCCACGCTGTCAGCCAGCAGCCGGGCGATGGTGGTCTTGCCGGTACCGGGCGGCCCCCACAGGATCATGCTCGACAGGCGGCCGGCGGCGACCATGCGCCCGATTGCGCCTTCGGGACCGGTCAGATGGTCCTGCCCGATTACGTCGTCCAGCGAGGCAGGGCGTAGGCGGTCGGCCAGCGGCGCGTCCTCTCGGACGGCATCCGTTGCAGGCGTCGGGGGCAGATCATCGGGAAACAGGTCGGTCATTCGTCGGCTGACATAGGGCGTCGGCAGACAAATTGCAGCGCCCTCTTGTGTATCGCTTTTTGTAAGATATATCTTAGTGCTATCGAAGATATGAAGGAATTGCCAATGCACAAGGCATACAAGTGGCGCAAGTTCGGAAAGATGCCCTACGTCGACATGATGGCGGGCGGATGGGACGAGGCTTTCGGCCGCGACGGCCCGTTTGGCCCCGATGGTCCGTTCGGTCCGGGCGGGCCTTTCGGCAGGCGCGGAGGATCGCGTCGTCGCCGCATGTTCGGCTCGGGCGAATTGCGGCTCGTACTGCTCAAGCTACTCGCGGACGAGGCACGGCACGGGTACGAACTGATCAAGGCGGTCGAGGAACTGACCGGTGGCAGCTACGCACCCAGCCCGGGCACGGTCTATCCGACCCTGTCGCTGCTGGAAGACGAAGGCGCGATCGCGCAGGCCAAGGGTGACGAGACGCGCAAGGCGTTCGAGGCGACCGAAGCGGGCCGGGCCGAACTGGCCGATCGCGCCGACGAGGTGGAGGCACTTTTCGCGCGTCTCGAAGGCCACGGCGAGCGCCGCCGGGCTTATGCCACCCCAGAGATGTTCAGAGCGGTCGGAAACCTCGCCACCGTTCTCAAGAACAAGGCCCGGAGCGGCGAACTCGACGACGCCATGATCCGTGAAATCGTGGATCTGGTCGACGATCTGGCAAAGAAGGTCGAACGGCTCTGACACGCTCCTGCTTGCGCCTCCAGTCCGCGCCGCTAGTCTGCGCGGCGGAGAGGTCGCAAATCGGAGGGAAGTGATATGGACGCTTCTGCGAAAGCGCCGGTGCACCTGTGGGTGGTCGGCCTGTTGTCCTTGGTTTGGAATGGTTTCGGTGCCTACGACTATTTCATGTCGAAAACCGAGAACCGCGAGTATCTCGCCGGCATGATGGAGCCGACCGGCGTTACGGTCGATGCCGCCATCGAATACATGAATGCCATGCCGCTGTGGGCCAATATCGGCTGGGGCCTCGGCGTATGGGGCGCGGTGGCAGGTTCGGTCCTGCTGCTGATGCGCAAGCGCCATGCTTTCCACGCATTCGTCGCCTCGCTGATCGGCCTTGTGCTGGGGATGCTCCACCAGTGGTCCAGCCCGATGCCGGGCATGACCGACACGACCACGCCAATGATTTTCACGCTGGTGATCTTCGGGATCACGCTGTTCCTGCTGTGGTATTCGCGCAGGATGACAGCGTCGGGCGTCCTGTCCTGACCTGAAACCTACCGGCCTGTGGCTGCGCGACCGGTGTGCAGCCGCAGGTAGGTATCGATTACCGCCTGGTTGATCGCGTCCCAGCTGTAGGCGCGGGCTGCGCGTTCGCCTGCCGCGCCATGCGCAAGGCGCAGCGCGTCGTCCGTGCAATAGGGAGCCAGCGCTACTGCGCAGCCCTTGGCAAAGGCATCGGTCTTGCTCGGCGGGACCAGGCGGCCGGTTTCCCCGTCGCGGACAAGGCTGGCCGCGCCGGTCGCGCCCGCGGCAACCACGGGCAGGCCGCAGGCCATCGCTTCCAGTGTGACGTTGCCGAAGGTCTCCGTGATAGACGGGTTGAAGAAGATGTCGCCACTGGCGAGCGCGCGGCCAAGGTCCTTGCCGGTCTGGAAGCCGACGAAAATGCCGCCGGGCAGCGTTTTCTCGAACCAGCCGCGAGCCGGGCCGTCACCGATGACGAGGACCTTGTGCGGCACCTGCCGCTTGCGCAGTTCGACGATGGTGTCGGCGAACACGTCGAGCCCTTTTTCCATGACCAACCGGCCGAGGAAGACGATCGCCACGTCATCGTCTGCCAGCCCGTTAGCGCGGCGCCATTCCATATCGCGGCTGGACGGATCGAAAATCTCGCGGTCGACGCCGCGCGACCAGATGCTGATGTCCTCGTGCATGCGCTGCGCCTTCAGTTCGGCGATCTGGCTGTCGGAGGGTGCGACCAGCGCGTCGCAGCGATTGTAGAACCGGCGCAGTCCTGCCTCGACCACCGGTTCGAGGAAGGAAAGGCCGTAATAGCGCGGATAGGTTTCGAAGCGGGTATGGACGCTCGCCAGCACGGGCAGGTCGCGCTTGCGGGCCCATCTCAACGCCCCGTGCGCAGCCGGGTCGGGCGAGGAGAGGTGCATGGTGTTCGGCGCGAAGCGGGCAAGGTCTTCCTCTACCGCGCTGCCTAGCCGCAGGGGCAGACGGTATTCGCCGCGCCCCTTTACCGGCATCCGGACGTTCGGGATGTCGACGAGATCACCCGTAGCCTCGAAATCGGGCGCTTCGACGACCGGCGAATAGACGCGCAGCTTCGCCCCCTGCCGCAGGATGTAATCCGCCAGCCGGTTCAGTGCCTGATTCGCCCCGTCGCGGGTGTAATTGTAGTTCCCGCTGAACAGGGCGATGCGAAGATCCGTTACGTCCATTGCCTGCGCCCATAAGGCGCAGGACCGTTTTTGGCGAGAGGGCGTTGATCCGGCAGGGCGAACGGCCTGTCGATGGATTCCTATTTCGCATTGACTTGCTGCGTTGCAACATTATTGCCGCCAGCGGGCCACGCGGTCCCAACGCCGCGCGTGCTCTCTGCAAGGAGAGAATACATGACTGCCGAACCGACGCTCAAGCCTGAGCGCCCTTTCTTTTCGTCGGGTCCGACCGCCAAGCATCTCGGCTGGTCGGCTTCCAACCTCAAAACCGAATCGCTCGGACGCTCGCATCGCAGCGCCCTCGGCAAGTCGCGGCTGAAATATGCCATCGACCTGTCGAAGGAGATGCTCGGCGTGCCCGAGGATTACCTGGTCGGCATCATGCCCGCCTCGGACACCGGCGCGCTGGAATGCGCCATGTGGACGATGCTGCGCCCCGACCGCCCGGCCACGGTCGCGGCATGGGAAAGCTTCGGAAATGTCTGGATCCAGGATGCGGTCAAGCAGCTCAAGCTGCCGAAGCTGACCGCGCTCGATGCCGATTACGGCGAAATCCCCGACCTCGCGTCGATCCCGCAGGACAATGACGTCGTCTTCACCTGGAACGGCACCACCTCGGGCGCCAAGATCCCGAACACCGACTGGCTGGCCGAAGGCCGGGAAGGCGTGACCATCAACGACGCTACCAGCGCTGTCTTCGCGATGGAGATGGACTGGGGCAAGCTGGATGCCACGACCTACAGCTGGCAGAAGGTGATGGGCAGCGAAGCCCAACACGGTATGCTGATCCTCAGCCCCAAGGCAGTGAACCGGATCGAGGAATATGATCCCAAATGGCCGCTGCCCAAGCTCTTCCGTCTCAAGAAGGGCGGCAAGATCAACGAAGGCATCTTCCGCGGCGAGACGATCAACACGCCCTCGATGCTGGCGACCGAAGACTACATCGACGCGCTCGAATGGGCGCAGGCGCTCGGTGGCCGCAAGGCCATGTTCGAACGCGCCGACGCCAATGCCAAGATCGTCAAGGACTGGATCGAGGCGACCCCGTGGCTGCGCAACATGGTCTCCGACCCTGCCAAGCAGACCAACACTGGCGTGTGCTTCGTCTTCCAGGGCGACTGGTACGAAAGCCTGTCCGACGAGGATAAGGCGGGCGTTCCGAAGAAGATCGTCAAGCTGCTCGAAGACCGCGATGTAGGTTACGACTTCAACGGCTACCGCGATGCCCCGCCGAGCTTGCGCATCTGGTGCGGCGGCACGGTCGAACAGGAAGACCTGAAGCGTCTCCTGCCGTGGATCGAATGGGCCTACGAGCAGGTCAAGAACGGCTGATCCGGCTGGCGGCCCCACTGCGGGCCGCCGCCTCTTCTCACAATATCAATGCCCGGCCGATCGCCGGGAGAACGACAGGAATATTCCGTCATGAGCAAACCCAAAGTCCTCATCAGCGACAAGATGGACCCGAATGCCGCCCGCATCTTCGAAGAGCGTGGCTGCGATGTCGACGTGAAGCCGGGCATGACCCCGGATGAACTCAAATCCGTGATCGGCCAGTACGATGGCCTCGCCATCCGTTCGGCGACCAAGGTCACGCCCGAAATCCTCGATGCCGCGACCAATCTCAAGGTCGTGGGCCGCGCCGGTATCGGCGTCGACAACGTCGATATCCCCTATGCCAGCGGCAAGGGCGTCGTCGTGATGAACACGCCGTTCGGCAACTCGATCACCACGGCCGAACACGCCATCGCCATGATCATGGCGCTGGCCCGCCAGATCCCTGCTGCCGACCGCCGCACGCAGGCAGGCGAATGGCCGAAGAACGATTTCATGGGCGTCGAAGTGACCGGCAAGACGCTGGGCCTTATCGGCGCGGGCAACATCGGCTCGATCGTAGCCAGCCGCGCGCTCGGCCTGAAGATGAAGGTCGTCGCTTTCGACCCCTTCCTGACGCCCGAACGCGCCATCGAGATCGGGGTCGAAAAGGTCGATCTCGACACGCTGCTGGCCCGCGCGGATTTCATCACGCTGCACACGCCGCTGACCGACGAAACGCGCAACATCCTCAGCCGTGAAAACCTCGCCAAGACGAAGAAGGGCGTGCGCATCGTCAACTGTGCGCGCGGCGGACTGATCGACGAGGAAGCGCTCGCCGATGCACTCGACAGCGGCCAGGTGGCAGGTGCGGCACTGGACGTGTTCCAGACCGAACCGGCCAACGAGAGCCCGCTGTTCGGCAAGCCCAATTTCATCTGCACCCCGCACCTCGGCGCCAGCACGACCGAAGCGCAGGTCAATGTCGCGCTGCAGGTGGCAGAGCAGATGGCCGATTTCCTGGTCAACGGCGGCGTCACCAACGCGCTCAACATGCCGAGCCTGAGCGCAGAAGAAGCGCCCAAGCTGAAGCCCTACATGGGTCTTGCCGAAAACCTCGGCAGCCTCGTCGGCCAGCTGGCGCATGGCAACCTCACCAAGATCAGCATCGAGCGCGAAGGCGCTGCTGCCGAACTGTCGGGCAAGCCGATCGAAGGCGCGGTGCTGGCAGGGCTGATGCGCCAGTATTCGGACACGGTGAACATGGTCAACGCGCCCTTCCTCGCCAAGGAACGCGGCCTCGACATCCGTTCGATCCGGCACGAGAAGGAAGGCGCGTACAACACCCTCCTGCGCGTGACGGTCGGCACCGATGCAGGCGACCGTTCGGTTGCAGGCACGCTGTTCGGGGCCGAGGCGCCGCGCCTCGTCGAGATTTTCGGCGTGCGCATCGAGGCCGAACTGGACGGGCACATGCTCTACATCGTCAATCAGGACGCGCCGGGCTTCATCGGCCGTATCGGTTCGCTGCTGGGTGAGAGCGGCATCAACATCGGCACCTTCAACCTCGGCCGCCGCGAAGCGGGCGGGGAAGCGGTGCTGCTGCTAAGTGTCGACCAGCCGATCCCACAGGACGTGGTCAAGGCGGCTTGCGCGCTGGAAGGCGTGAAGACTGTTATCCCGCTGGAATTCTGAGACGCGATAGGGCAGGGGGCGGCGCGATGACCCATCCAGACGATCTCCTGCCCGTCGGCCTCGAAGACGCCCTCCCTGCGCGCGCCGCAGCGATAACGCGCGCCCTGCGCGAAATCCTCGGCGCGATGGATGCCCACGGTTACGACCGCGTGCGCCCGCCGCTGGTGGAGTTTGAGCATTCGCTGGCAGGCCGCATGGAAGGCGTGGCGACGCGCCGCATGGTGCGCTTCACCGATCCGGAAAGCCTGCGCACGCTGGCCCTGCGCAGCGACATGACCGTGCAGGTCGGTCGCATCGCGGCCACCTCGCTGCGCGAAGCTCCGCGCCCGCTGCGCCTGTGCTATGCGGGCGAGGTTGCGACCATCAAGGCAGACCAGCTCGACCCCGCTCGCCAGCGCCTCCAGCTGGGCGCGGAACTGGTGGGCAGCGATAGCGTCGCGGCGGCAGCCGAGGCCGTTGCCGTTGCGCTCGACGCGCTCGACGCGGCGGGCGTCACCGGCCTGTCGGTCGATCTCACCATGCCCGACCTCGTCGATACGTTGAGCGAGGAGGCGCTCCCGCTCGCGCCCGAACAGCGCGAAGCGGTTCGCCGCGAACTCGATATGAAGGATGCGGCCGGGCTGAAGGCGGCAGGCGGCGAGGCCTACTTGCCGCTGATCTATGCCGCCGGTCCTTTCGAGCAGGCGCTCGACAAGCTGTCAGCGCTGGACGCTGGCGGTGTGCTCGCCAGCCGGACCTCGGCGCTGCGCGAAGTCGCCGCGACACTGGGCGACCGCGTGCGCCTGACACTCGATCCTTCTGAACGCCACGGCTTCGGCTACCAGAGCTGGTTCGGCTTCACGCTGCACGCCGACAATGCACGCGGCGCGCTGGGGCGCGGCGGCACCTATGCCATCAAGGGCAGCGAGGAGGCGGCAACGGGCTTCTCACTATATATGGAGCCGATCCTCGAAGCGCTGGGCGCGCTAGCTACCGATATGCGCAAGGCCGTGTTCCTGCCGCTCGATCACGACCGGGCAGCAGCTCGCCGCTTTCGTTCCGACGGCTGGCGGACGGTCGCTGCGGTAACGGGCGACGAAGATCCGCAGGCGCTGGGCTGCACGCACAGCCTCCGCGGCGGCGAGGCGACCCCGCTCTAGGCCTCGGCTGGCTCCCACTTCGGGAACTTGGCCATGATGGCTGCAAACAGTTCAGATCCGGTGAGGCCGTCCAGCCAAGCGCGGGTGCGGGGCAGGTTCTCGGCCTCGAACCGCTCGGCATCGTGATTGGCGAACTGCCGAACGAAGGGAAAAATCGCGATATCGGTAAAGCCGCGTGCCTGCCCTGACAGGAAGGGCTGGTCTGCCAGCCGTTCCTCGAGCCGAGCAAGGTGCGCGATGCATTGTTCGCGGTGCGCCTCGGGATTTACGTCCTCGTAACGCGTATGGTACTTGTACCGGTCGAGGCTGTGCTTGAACGGTCCGTCATTGGCTGCGACGAGATCATCGTCCTTGCGGTCCAGCCAGCGTTCGGGGTCGTCCTGCGCGAGCGCCCAAAACATGACTTCTAGGCTCTCCTCGATCACCGAACCATCCGGCAGGACCAGCACCGGCACCGTGCCCTTGGGCGAGGCTTCAAGCATGGCCGCGGGCTTGTCGCGTAGCACCACTTCGCGGTGTTCGTATTCGGCGCCGCTGACCTTGAGCGCCATGCGGGCCCGCATCGCATAGGGGCAGCGGCGGAAGCTGTAGAGGACGGTCTCAGCCGTCACCGCGAGGCTCCAGCTTGCGCCCGACATGGGCCTCGCCGCGCTGGCGGGCGAGCTTCGACTGGCGGTGCCGCTCCGCATAGCGGGCGCGCTGTTCGTCGGTGCGTGTCGAATGGCAGTGGTGGCACGACACGCCCTCGACATAGGTGTCGCGTGCCTTGTCTTCTTCCGACAGGGGCATCCGGCACGCACGGCACAGGCTGTGTTCGCCCACTTCCAGGCCGTGCTTCACGCTGACGCGCTCGTCGAAAACGAAGCATTCGCCGCGCCACAGGCTCTCTTCCTCGGGGATGTCCTCGAGGTATTTGAGGATGCCGCCCTTGAGGTGATAGACCTCGTCCAGTCCCTCGGCCTTTACGAAGGCGGTCGACTTCTCGCAGCGGATGCCGCCGGTGCAGAACATGGCGATGCGCGGTGTCTTGCCTTCTGCCTCGAATTCGGCGCGCCTGGCGCGGAACCACTCGGGAAATTCGCGGAAACTCTTCGTTTCGGGGTCGATCGCGCCTTCGAACGTGCCGATCTGCACCTCGTAGTCGTTGCGCGTGTCGATCAGGATCGTGTCGGGGTCCGAAATCAGCGCGTTCCAGTCTTCCGGCGCGACATAGGTGCCGACGCCATCCACCGGATCGAGGTCCGGCTGGCCCATGGTCACAATCTCTTTCTTCAGCCGCACCTTGCTGCGGTAGAAGGGCATCCTCTCGGCTCGCGATTCCTTCACTTCGAGGTCGGCGCAGCCGGGCAGGGCGCGGATATGCTCGAGCACCGCCTGGATGCCCTCGTCGCTGCCTGCGATCGTCCCGTTGATGCCTTCGCCTGCCAGCAGAAGCGTGCCGCGCACGCCTTGTTCCTCGCACAACGCCTGCAGCGGCGCGCGCAGCGAAGCGGGATCGTCGAGCCGCGTGAAGTGGTAGAGCGCGGCGATGCGGATGGGGTGCTCGGTCATTTCGGCGCGCCTTTAGCACCGCATTTGCGACCCCGCACCCCCTTCGCATCAGCCGAAGTCGGACGGATCGGGTCCCATGCGCCCGTCCTCGCTGTCGAGCGCGTCGATCCGCGCCATCTGCTCATCGGACAAGGTGAAAGACAGGGCCTTGAAATTCGCCTCGATATGGTCGCGGCTGCTGGCCTTCGGGATCGTCGAGAAGCCGTGCTGGATGTGCCAGCGGATGATCACCGCGCTGGCGGGCTGGCCGGTCTCCTCGGCGATGGCGGCGATGGTCTCGTCTTCCAATCCCTTGCCTTGGCCGAGCGGCGACCAGCTCTGCGTGACGATGCCGAGTTCCTCGTGGACCTTGCGCAGCGAACGTTGCTGGAAGCTGGGATGCAGTTCGACCTGGTTGAGTGCGGGGACGACACCGGTCTCATCCACCAGCCGGCGCAGGTCCTGTTCGCGGAAATTCGACACGCCGATCGACTTGGCCAAGCCTTCCTCACGCAGTTCGATGAAGGCTCTCCACGTGTCCACGAACAAGTCCTTTTCCGGACACGGCCAGTGGATCAGCAGCATGTCGACGTGGTCGCGGCCCAGCCGCTCGAGGCATTTCTCGGCAGCGCGCTTCGCTCGCTCGTAACCTTGGCTCTCGTTCCACACCTTGGTCTGGAGGAAGATGTCAGACCATTCGCCGACGCCTTCGCCCACGCCCCGCTCGTTCTCGTAGATCGCGGCCGTGTCGATCAGCCAGTAGCCGACATCGATAGCGGTGGAGACGGCCTTGGCCGCCTCGTCCTCGGGGATCTGCCATGTCCCGAAGCCCAGTCGGGGGATCTGGCGGCCGTCGTTGAGATTGAGGGTGGGGTAATCGGTCATAAGGTCTCCTTTGGAGGAACAATGGAGAAGTGCGCCTGAAGTTTCCCCGATGCGCCTTGCCCCGCGCCGTGCAAGCGCCTAACGCGACGCGCGTTTGTGCATCCGTGAAATACGAGAATCCTTCCAATGGCAAATGTGACCGTGATCGGCGCCCAGTGGGGCGATGAGGGCAAGGGCAAGATCGTCGACTGGCTCGCCAGCCGCGCCGACGCCGTCGTCCGTTTCCAGGGCGGCCACAATGCCGGCCATACGCTGGTTATTGACGGGAACGTCTTCAAGCTCTCGCTGCTGCCCTCGGGCATCGTGTCAGGCACGCTGTCGATCATCGGCAATGGTGTGGTGTTGGACCCCTGGGCACTCAAGGCCGAGGTCGAGAAGATCGAAGGCCAGGGTGTCGACATCAATCCCGACAATCTTGCCGTTGCCGACAACTGCCCGCTGATCCTGCCGATCCACCGCGATCTCGACGGCCTGCGCGAAACCGCTGCCGGATCGGGCAAGATCGGCACGACCGGTCGCGGCATCGGCCCGGCTTACGAAGACAAGGTCGGCCGCCGCGCGATCCGCGTGTGCGACCTGGCCCATCTCGACAGCCTCGAGCCGCAGCTCGACCGCCTGTGCGCGCACCATGACGCATTGCGCGCCGGCTTCAACGAGCCTCCGGTCGACCGCGAGCGCCTGCTGAACGACCTGCGCGAAATCGCGCCCTTCGTGCTCAAGTTCGCCCAGCCGGTGTGGAAACGCTTGAAGAAGGTCCGCAAGGCCGGCGCGAAAATCCTGTTCGAAGGCGCGCAGGGCGTCCTGCTCGACATCGATCACGGCACCTATCCCTTCGTGACCAGTTCGAACACGGTCAGCGGCACGGCGGCTGCCGGCAGCGGTCTCGGTCCCAATGCGACCGGCTATGTGCTGGGCATCGTCAAGGCCTACACCACCCGCGTCGGCAGCGGTCCGTTCCCGACCGAGCTGACCGACGAAATCGGCAAGGGCATCGGCGAACGCGGGCATGAATTCGGCACTGTCACCGGTCGCCAGCGCCGCGTCGGCTGGTTCGACGCGGTAATCGTGCGCCAGAGCTGCGCGATCAGCGGAGTGACCGGCATCGCGCTCACCAAGATCGACGTGCTCGACGGGCTCGACGAGGTGAAGATCTGCACCGGCTACCGTCTGCGCGGGAATGTCTACGACTACCTGCCCAGCCACGCCGCCGACCAGGCGGAAGTCGAGCCGATCTACGAATCGATGGACGGCTGGAAGGAATCGACTGCCGGGGCGCGCAGCTTCGCGGACCTGCCGGCTAATGCGGTGAAATATATCCAGCGCGTGCAGGAACTGATCGAAACGCCCGTTTCGCTGGTTTCGACCAGCCCGGAACGCGACGATACCATCCTGATGCGCGATCCCTTCATAGACTGATCAGGCTGCGGGTGGCAGGATGCGCACGATGCGTCTTCTGCCTCTCCTCGCCGTCCTGTCGCTGACCGCTTGTTCGCAAGTGGTGCCCGAGGCGCGCGCCCAGCAGGCACAGGATGGGGAGCGGGCCGACTTCCTGCTGGTGGACAAGTCGGACCGCACGCTCTGGGTGTATCAGGCCGGAGAGGTGATCCGCACTTATCGCGGCCTGCAATACGGAGACCAGCCAGTCGGCCACAAGCGCTTCGAAGGCGACGAGAAGACGCCCGAAGGCCGCTATAGGATTACCTATGGCAACGAGCAGTCGAGCTACTACCTCAGCCTCTACATCGACTATCCCAACGATGCCGACCGCGCATATGCCAAGGGGCAGGGGCGTTCGCCGGGCGGGCTGATTTTCCTCCACGGCCAGCCCAACGGCCTGCCGTTCGATGCGCGCGTACCGGGGGACTGGACCGATGGCTGCATCGCTCTGTCGAACAGCGAGATTGCAGAGCTGTGGTCGCTAGTCCCCGACGGCACGCCGATCGAGATCAGGCCCTAGGGGCGCTTTCGCTAAGCATCGCTACTTGTACCTGCAGGCGCTTCACTTCGCGAAGCACGCTCAGCATGTTCATTCGCGAATAGAACCATTCCTTGATGAAGCCCTGCATCAGCAGCGCGCCCAGAGTGACGATACCCCACCATACGGAATCCTCGAACGCGGTGGCGGTGAAGAAGCGATAGGCGAAGTAAACCAGCGCAATCCCGAGCACGAAGGCGATGGCGAAGATGAGCTTCGACCATCCGCCCAACGGGCCGGTCAGGACATCCCCGATCTGGCTGAACATTCCCCGCCCTTCGTCCAGCGAGGCAAGGAAGGCCCTGTCGTCCTCGTCCAGCGCGCCGCGGATGCGGTCGTCGATGTCGGTCATGTGTCGTCTCCTTCAAGAGCCGCCTTCAGTTTCTGGCGGGCATGGAACAGCCGGGTCTTGGCCGTGCCGAGGGGCACGTCGTGGACGGCGGCGATCTCGGCGAGGGTCAGGCCCTCGACGAAGTGAAGTTGTGCGGCGAGCCGCTGGTCGGGCGACAGCGCGGCAAAGGCCTGGTCGATGGCAACCCGCTCGTCGGCAACCGCCGGAAGGGACTGCTCCACCTCGCTTGTCGCCTCGTGGCTCCGCCTGTTTTGCGCGCTGCGTATCCGGTCGATGCAGCGGCGCCGCAGGATGCCGAATGCCCAGGGCGCAAAGCGGGACGGCTCGCGCAAGCCGCCAATACCGCGAAGGATCGAAATCCACGTATCCTGCACCGCCACCAACGCCATCTCGTCACTGCGCAACACGCGCCTGGCCGACCGGGCAAGACGGGGCTGCCAGCGGCGCGCCAGCCGCTCTCCGGCCGCGCGGTCGCCGGACTGGACCAGCGTGACGAGCCATTCGTCATACAGCCGTTCGGCATCGCCCTGTCCTGTCGCCCGTCCTGTCATGACCCTTTAGTCGCAGGCCAGCGCCAAAAGGTTCAATCGAAATCCGCAAATCGCTGAAATTCTTGACACGGACACCGTTTGTTCTCACTACGTTCGCCAATCAGACCCTCGAAAGGTGATTCCATGCAGGCGGACTTTTCCTACGAACCGGTGTGCGACGGTGCCGGATGCCAGCTGGGTGTGACCATTCTTGCCGACCGTGAGGTCCTGCGCGAACAGATGCGGGAAGATGCGGTGGCGGCCGGTTTCCGCGTAATGGAATGCTGCGGGCTCGACGAATACGCCAGCGGGTCTGTCGGATCGCTCGGCGACCTGGTGCTGGTTGACTGCGTGGCGGCCGATGCCGGCGTGATGGCGCTGCTCTCGCGGCTGGATATGCGCGCGGGCAAATCCGGTGCTCAACTGGTCGTGTCGACCGGCATGGACGCGCTCGACACCGTGTTCGGCTGCTTTGCCGTGTCGGGCGCGCAAATCCTCGTGGACCCGGGCAGGGCGGAACGCATCGTCGCTATCGGCCGGGTGCTCGCCCACGTTCCGAACCTTCGCCTGCGCGAATTGGCCGAAGAAGACCGCTTGATGCTGCTCAGGCTGACAGAGCAGGTCGGCAAGATGGCCGAACGGCTCGAACGGCTTTCGCCCGGTCAGCGGGCAGGCGGTGGGGCTTTCAGGCTGGAAGCGGCTGCCGATGCGTGGCGCGCAGCCGGAGACGAATATGTCGCCCATGGCGGTGCATCGCCGCGTCCGGCCTTACCCGATGCCTCGGTCATCCGTGCGGTCATCCGCAACCGGCAGGAGCGAGCGCGGTATTTCGATCCCGAACTTTTCGCCGATCCCGCCTGGGACATACTGCTCGACCTTGCTGCAGCCCGGGCTGAGAGAAAGCGGGTTTCGGTCACTTCGCTCTGCATTGCTGCTGGCGTGCCGGCGACCACCGCCCTGCGCTGGATTTCGCAGATGGTGGAGTTGGGGCTTTTGCTGCGCATTCCCGACCCCCTCGATCGCCGCAGGGCACACATTGCGCTCTCCGACGACACGGCCGACGCGATGGCCCGTTATTTCGCGGAGACCCGGGCTGCTGTTGCGGCGCCCATGGCAGCCGCGCTCTAGCCTTTCCTTAGAATGACCGTCCGCCCTTCAGGCGGCGGATCTGCAGGCAAGAGCACTCTTGCCGCATCGGCGCGTGCCCGCACGAGAATGGCTTCGGCGACGCCCGCATAGTGCATCACCGTGTCGGCTTCCCCAAGCGCGCGCGCCTGGCGCAGGGTCAGGTCGTCCGGATCGTCGCTTGTCAGAGTGATTTCCAGGACGGCACGGGATTCCGGCGTCTCGCCGCAATCAAGCCATTGGTCGAGCCTTGCATCGCTGCCTTCCACCATCGGATCGAGCGGGCCGCCTTGCGACAGCGCTGCATCGATTGCTCGGCGCCTGTCGTCGCTGCGGGGAAACCGGTCGCGGATGCGGTCGCGGGCCGTGGAAAGGGCAGTGGCCAGCGGTCCCAGCGACTGGGGCAGCAGGCGCTCGAGCCGTAGCCGCAAGTGCTTGGCAAGACCCGCCGATGCGCCGCCAGTGCTAACCGCCACAAGCACATCGCCGCGCTCGAGCACGCTCGGTAGGGTGAAATCGCACAGGTCCGGGCGGTCGGCGACGTTCACGAGCAGGCCCGCCCGCTTCAGCCGCAGGGCTGCTGCCTCGGCCGCGCGTTCGTCTTCCAGCGCGACGAAAGCGAGACGGGCGTGGTGGGCTTCGGTCTCTCCGCAGGGAATGCCGCCCGCCCGTTCCACGAGCCTCGCCTTCGCATCGGCCATGTCGCCGCTGCCAACGACCACCACCCGCTGCCCCGCGATCCGGTGGAACAGGGGCAGCGAATGCAGCATCAGGCGAGCCACTCCGGCACGCGCTCGGCATCCATGATCGCGCTGGCGGCGATGCGATCGGCCACGACAGCGAATTTGTCGCCATCGACCAGCACTTCGGCCACGAAGCCGCGCGAATTGTAGGACGAGGCCATGGTCGCGCCATAGGCGCCGGCGGTGCGGAACACGGCGAGGTCGCCTGCGACCAGCGCATCGCATTCACGGTCCATGGCGAAGGTATCGCCGGTCTCGCAGATCGGCCCGACGATGTGCGCGGTCATCCGGTCGCCGGTCGGCACCACTGCGTCGAAATCGTGCCACGCGCCATACATAGCCGGGCGTGCGAGATCGTTCATGGCCGCATCGACCACCACGAAGGGCGGGCCGTTGCCGCTGCGCTTGGAGCGGATCACGCGGCTCAGCAGGATGCCGGCATTGCCCGCGATGACGCGGCCCGGTTCGAACATCAGCTGGACGCTCCAGCCCTTGGTCACGCGAGCGACCATCTCGCCATACTCCGCCGGGGAGGGCAGTTCCTCGCCCGCCTTATACGGCACGCCGAGCCCCCCGCCGAGATCGGCATGGGTCACGGTGCAACCCTGGCCGCGCAATTCGGCGATAAGAGCGCCGACCTTGCCGAAAGCGGTTTCCAGCGGCTCGAGGTCGGCAAGCTGGCTGCCGATGTGCACGGCCACGCCGCGCATATCGAGACCATCTTCCTGCGCCAGGCGCGCATAGATATCGGCTGCCCGGTCGAGCGGGACGCCGAACTTGTTCTCGCGCTTGCCGGTCGAGATCTTTTCGTGCGTGCGCGCATCGACGTCGGGATTGACCCGCAAGGCGCAGGCTGCGCGCTTGCCGTGCCGCGCCGCGATGGCGGCTAATTCGTAGCCTTCTTCCTCGCTCTCGATGTTGAACTGGCCGATGCCTTCTTCGAGGCCCTGGAGCAGTTCGGCGTGGGTCTTGCCGACGCCAGAGAACACGATGTCTTCCGGCTTCATCCCGGCCTTGAGCGCGCGCGTCAGTTCGCCGCCCGACACGACGTCGGCACCGTAGCCCATGTTGGCGAGCACGCGCAGCACTGCGAGGTTCGGATTGGATTTGACCGCGAAGGCGATGTGCGGGTTCTCGACACCGGACAGCGCATCGCGGAACACGCGCGCGTGCCGTTCGAGGGTGGCGCGCGAATAGACGTAGACAGGCGTGCCGACCTGTTCGGCAATGAGCGGAAGCGGCACGTCTTCGGCGTGCAGGACGCCGTCACGAAGCTGGAAATGGTCCATGGTCAGCGCCTCTGCACAAGCCGTGCACCGGAGTCGAGCAAGGCTTGCTTGCCGGGGCGCAACCTATTCGGGCGGCAGGTCGAAGGGATCGTCCTCGCGCTCTTCCGAACGGGTGCGCAGTTCAACACTGCGTTCCGGGGCGGCCTGCGGCTTCAGCTCGAGCAGATCGTCTGCATCGGGGCGAACTTCGGACCCGAACGGAGCCGGCGGGAGCGCATTGCCTTCGAGCGGCTTCAACTGCGCCTTCTGGCCGCAGGCTCCGAGCAGGAGCAGGGCGGTGACAAGGGCAATGGTGCGCATCAGATCTTCTCCAGCCGCCTGCGGGCATCTTCGACCTGCTCCCTTACCCTGACCGGCGCGGTCCCGCCATAGGAAGCGCGCGCAGCGACCGAGGCATCGACCGAGAGCGCGTCGAACACCCGCTCATCGATCCGCTCGTCGATGGCCTTGAGGTCCGCGATCGTCAGCCCGTCGAGAGCGACGCCCTTCTGGTCGGCCAGCTTCACAGCCGCACCGGTAATGTGATGCGCCTCGCGGAAGGGTATATCCGCCTGCCGGACCAGCCAGTCGGCAAGGTCGGTCGCAGTCGCATGGCCGGCCTCTGCCGCCTTGCGCATGCGTGCGGTGTCGAACCCGCTGTCGGCGACCATGCCGGCCATGGCGGCAAGGCTGAGATCGAGGAGGCCAGCGGCCTCGAACACGGGCGGCTTGTCGTCCTGCATGTCCTTCGAATAGGCGAGCGGGAGACCCTTCATGGTGATCATCAGGCTGGTCGCACAACCGATCACGCGGCCTGCGTGACCGCGCACCAGTTCGGCCGCGTCGGGGTTACGCTTTTGCGGCATGATGCTGCTGCCGGTCGACAGCGTATCGGGCAGTTTGACGAAGCCGAAGGGCTGGCTTGCCCAGATGATGAATTCTTCCGCGAGGCGCGAGAGGTGGAGCGAGCACTGGCTGGCCGCCATCAGGTAATCGAGCGCGAAATCGCGGTCCGATACGGCATCGAGGCTGTTTCGCGTCGGTCGTGCAAAGCCCAGCGCATGGGCAGTCATTTCGCGGTCGAGGTCGAAGCCCGTACCTGCAAGTGCGGCGGAGCCGAGCGGGCATTCGTCCATCCGCGCCAGCGCATCGGCAAAGCGCGATCGGTCGCGCATCAGCATCTCGAAATAGGCGAGCAGGTGATGGCCCAGCGTGACCGGCTGTGCGGTCTGGAGATGGGTGAAGCCGGGCATGATGCTGCCGGCGTGCTCGTCCGCCCGCCCGACTAGCGCGGCCAGTACCGTGTCGACCCCGCCGATCGCGCGGCGCGTCGCCTCGCGCACCCACATGCGGAAGTCGGTCGCCACCTGGTCGTTGCGGCTGCGTGCTGTGTGGAGGCGTCCGGCTGCAGGTCCGACGATTTCGGTGAGGCGCGATTCCACGGTCATGTGGATGTCTTCGAGGTCCCAGTTCTCGGGCACCCCGTCGCGGGCGTATTCCTCGGCGATCTGGTTGAGGCCCCTGATGATGGCGTCCGCATCCCCCTCGCTGACGATGCCCTGCTTTGCCAGCATCGCCACATGGGCGAGACTGCCCGAGATGTCCTCACGCCAAAGCGCCTTGTCGAAGGGAATGGAGGCGTTGATTTCGCGCATGATCGCGCTAGGTCCTTCGGCGAACCTGCCGCCCCACATCGAATTGGAGCCTTGATTGTCCCGCTTTTCGCTCACGCTGCTCGTCACCTTGGGTCTTGCCGTTTCCGCCTGCGATAGGAGCGAGCCGGAGCCGGCGCAAGAAAGTGGTGCTTCGGCGCAGGCAACAGGCGAAATCGACCGGAGCAATGCAGGCGATCTGATGCCTGCCTCCAATGTCCGCGATCTCGATGGCCGCGTGCTCAATCTCGGCGCTTTGCAGGGCAGGCCCGTGCTGCTTAATCTCTGGGCCACCTGGTGTGCGCCCTGCAAGAAGGAGATGCCGCTGCTCGACCAGCTGGCTGCCGACTATGACGACCAGTTGCAGGTCATCACGGTCAGCCAGGACCTGAACGGCCAGGAAAAGGTCGCCGCCTTCTTTGCGGAAAACGAGTTCGGCTATCTGGAGCCATGGATGGACCCCGATGCCGAGCTGGGTTTCCATTACGACAACACGCCGCTGCCCACCACTGTGCTATACGATGCATCGGGCGTCGAAGTCTGGCGCGTGCGCGGCGATTACGACTGGTCGAGCGAAGAGGCACGGGCCGCGATCGACGAGGTAACGGGGCTTTGAATTGCCTCTTGCACAAAGGCTTGGCCCAATACATAAGGATTATCTAATATAGCAGGGAGAAGGCCGGTGGCAGGTAGCAAAGCCGAATTCGAAGTCGTCATCGTGGGTGGCGGTTCATCGGGGATCGCCACGGCAGCATCCTTGCACAAGCGCGAGCCGAGCCTGCGCATCGCCATCGTCGAACCCGCGGCCAAGCACTATTACCAGCCTGGCTGGACCATGGTTGGCGGCGGCGTCTTCAAGGCGTCGCAGACCGAGCGCGATATGGCATCGGTCATGCCCGACTATGTCTCGTGGATTTCGCAAGCGGCGACGGCATTCGAGCCGGACAAGAACGAGGTCGTGCTCGAGGACGGAAGCCGGGTCGGCTACATCTTCCTCGTGGTGGCCGCCGGTCTGAAGCTCGACTGGGACGGTATCGAGGGGCTGACCGATACTCTCGGCCGTAACGGCGTTACTTCGAACTACCGCTATGACCTTGCGCCCTACACCTGGGACCTTGTCCAACGCACGCGGTCGGGCAGGGCGCTCTTCACCCAGCCGCCCATGCCGATCAAATGTGCAGGTGCGCCGCAAAAGGCCATGTACCTGTCCTGCTCCGAATGGGAGCGGCGGGGCTGCCTGAAGGACATGGACGTGCATTTCCACAATGCCGGAGGCGTGCTGTTCGGCGTGGCCGATTACGTCCCCGCGCTGATGGAATATGTCGAACGCTATGGCATCACGCTCGACCTCAACGAGCGGCTGACTGCCGTCGACGGCAGCGCCAAGACCGCGACTTTCGCTACCGAAAGCGGCACCAAGACAGTCGATTTCGACATGATCCACGTCGTCCCGCCGCAGACCGCGCCCGATTTCATCAAAGCCAGCCCGCTCGCAGGAGACGGCGGCTGGGTCGATGTCGATCCGGCAACCTTGCGCCACACGAAGTTCGACAATGTCTTCGGACTTGGTGATTGCACCAATACGCCTAATGCCAAGACCGCCGCCGCCGCGCGCAAGCAGGCGCCGATCGTGGCAGAGAACCTGATTGCGGCCATTCTCGATAAGTCCCTGCCTGCTGCCTACGACGGCTATGGCAGCTGCCCGCTGACGGTGGAGCACGGCAAGATCGTGCTCGCCGAATTCGGCTATGGAGGCAAACTGCTGCCGAGCTTCCCCGAATGGATGCTCGACGGGCGCAAACCGACCCGGCGCGCCTGGACGCTCAAGGCCGATATCCTGCCCAAGATCTATTGGGAGGCGATGCTCAAGGGCCGCGAATGGCTGGTCAAGCCGGGCAAGCTGGGCTGATTGCGCCCTGGCCGTGATGCACCGCGCGCACCATCCGGTGCATTGCTTTCATCCCACCGCTGCCGGCGTGACTGTATAGGGTGACCATGTTCGAGAACGCCGATGCGCTGATGCTCGCCCGGATACAGTTCGCCTTCACGGTGAGCTTCCACTTCATTTTCCCAGCATTCTCGATCGGGCTGGCGAGCTACCTCGCCGTGCTCGAAGGGCTGTGGCTGAAGACCGGCAAGCAGGTCTACCAGGACCTGTTCAAGTACTGGCTCAAGATCTTCGCCATCGCCTTTGCCATGGGCGTCGTGTCGGGCATCGTCATGAGCTACCAGTTCGGGACCAACTGGTCGGTGTTCTCTGACAAGGCGGGGCCGGTGATCGGGCCGCTTATGGCCTACGAAGTGCTGACCGCCTTCTTCCTCGAGGCGGGGTTCCTCGGGGTGATGCTGTTCGGGATGAACCGCGTCGGCAAGGGGCTGCACTTTACCGCAACACTGATGGTCGCCGTGGGCACCTTCATCTCGGCATTCTGGATCCTGTCGGTGAACAGCTGGATGCAGACTCCGGTGGGTTTCGTCGAAGGCGCGAACGGCCAGTTCCTGCCCGAGGCGAGCTGGTTCGAAATCGTCTTCAACCCCAGCTTCCCCTACCGCCTCGTCCACACGGTGATTGCCGCCTATCTGACAACCGCTTTCGTGGTTGGCGGGGTCGGGGCGTGGCACCTGCTGAAGGACAGCGCCAACCAGCACGCACGCAAGATGTTCTCGATGGCCATGTGGATGGCTGCGCTGGTCGCGCCGGTGCAGATTTTTGCCGGAGACATGCATGGCCTCAACACGCTGGAGCACCAGCCCGCCAAGGTCATGGCGATGGAAGGGCATTACGAAAGCCATCCCGACGGGGCGCCGCTCTACCTGTTCGGCATACCCAATGACGAAGAGCAGCGGCTGGACTACGCCTTCGGCATTCCCAAGCTTTCGAGCCTGATCCTCAAGCACGAACTCGACGCCCCGCTCGACGGGCTCGACACGATCGCGGACGAGGAACAGCCGCCCGTCTTCCCTGTGTTCTGGGCCTTCCGCGTCATGGTCGGGATCGGTTTCCTGATGCTGGGCATCGGCGCGTGGAGCCTGCTCGCAAGGCTGCGCGGCAAGCTTTACGACTGGCGCTGGCTCCACCGCGCTGCGATTGCGATGGGGCCGTCGGGCTTCGTTGCGGTAATTGCGGGCTGGATAACGACCGAGGTCGGCCGCCAGCCCTGGACGATCTACGGCGTGCTGCGCACTGCGGACAGCGCCAGCCCGCTCGACGCACCAGCCGTCGCGACCTCGCTGATCGCGTTCGTGATCGTCTACTTCGCGGTCTTCGGTGTAGGCACCTGGTACATATTGCGCCTGATGAGTCAGTCCCCGCACACCGGCGAGAAGGGCGTGAAGCGCACCGAAAAGGGCCCGGTCAGGACCGCCGGCATCACGCCGGGGCCGACGCAGAACCCGGGCCGCGACCCGGATGTCCTTCCCGCAGGCAAGGAGGAGGCGACCGATGGGCGTTGATGTCGACCTGACAGTCATCTGGGCGTTCGTCATCGCCTTTGCCGTCTTCGCCTATGTCGTGATGGACGGCTTCGACCTCGGCATCGGCGTGCTGTTCCCAACCTTCGAGCCGGGGCAGGAACGCGACCAGGCGATGAATTCGATCGCGCCGGTGTGGGACGGGAACGAGACCTGGCTGGTGCTTGGCGGGGGCGGACTGTTTGCCGCTTTCCCGCTGGCCTATGCCATCATCCTGCCGGCGACTTACCCGCTGGTAATCGCCATGTTGCTGGGCCTCGTCTTTCGCGGGGTCGCGTTCGAATTCCGCTGGCGCGACAAGGCGCACGAGAGGTTCTGGGACTTCAGCTTCACCGCCGGATCCTTCGTCGCGGCCATGGCACAGGGCATGATCCTCGGTGCGCTGCTGCAGGGGATCGAGGTGCAGGACCGCGCCTATGCCGGCAGTTGGTGGGACTGGCTGACGCCCTATACGTTGCTGACCGGCCTCGGGACCGTGGTCGGCTATGCGCTACTCGGCGCGACTTGGCTGATCTGGAAGCTGGAGGGCAAGGCGCAGGTCCATGCGCGCAATCTGGCCAAGCGCGCGGCGCTGGGCACGCTCGCCCTGATGGGCGCGGTGAGCGCCTACAATCTCGCGCTCGATCCCGAATATGCGGCGCGCTGGCTCTCGGCCCCCGAAATCTACCTCACCGCGTGGGTGCCGGTGGCCACACTGGTGCTGGCTGCCCTGCTGCTGCGCTCGCTGGGCGGGGAGGGGCAGAGCCTGCCTTTCTGGCTCAGCATCGCGCTGTTCCTGCTCGGCATGGCGGGCCTCGGCCTGACGATCTGGCCCAATGTCGTGCCGCCCGACGTGTCCATCTGGGATGCTGCCGCGCCTCAGCGGAGCCAGACCTTCATGCTGGTCGGCGTCGCCATCACCATGCCGCTGATCCTCGCCTACACGGCCTGGGCCTACTGGGTGTTTCGCGGCAAGGTCGGGACGGAAGGCTATCATTGATGGCGTTCGACCCGCTGTCCGGTTCGCAGGATGCGCAAGCCCGCCCGCTGTGGCAGCGGCTGGGCTGGATGGTGCTGATCTGGATCGTAAGCGTGACGGTGCTGGGGGCCGTGGCCTACGCCCTGCGCCTGTGGCTTGCCTGAGGGGGGATGGTGGGCGCTGACGGGCTCGAACCGCCGACCCTCTCGGTGTAAACGAGATGCTCTACCAACTGAGCTAAGCGCCCCCTTGCGGGAGAAGCGGGCATGTAGCGCGCTTTGCGGCAGCGTCAAGCGCGCCGATCAGTACCAGCCCTTGTCCAGCTTCAGCGAGCCATCGCCATAGAGATAGTCGGGATCGAAGCGCGCATAGCGGCGCAGGCGGTCCCAATCTTCGCAGAACAGGTCGCCGCGGCGGATTTCCGCGATGCCGAGATCGCGCAGCTTGCCGACCGCGCGGTTGGCGTGGATCGCACTGACCCCGCACATGTCGGCAAGGTCGAGCTGGGTGAAAGGGGTGCGCAATGCGCGCGGGGCATCGCGGCCCACCATTTCGAGCCGCGTCTGCAATTCGGCATAGAGGTGGGCGATCCGCTTGGGCGCGTCGAGCTGTTCGAGGATCTGGATCCACTTGCGATGGATGGCCGCGTCCAGCAGGGTCGCGAACCACATGGCACGTGCGACATTGGGCCTCTCGTGCATGACCTTGCGCAGGCTGTCATGGCTGACCGTGCCCACCTTGACCGGTCCGGCAGCGACGATCGAATGGTCCAGTCGTTTCAGCGCAAAGCCGTGCAGATCGACGAAATCGCCTGGCACCTGCACGCCCACGATGTAGCGCCGGTCCCCGCTTTCGATCGTGCGGAAGACGAAGCCTTCGATCAGCATGGTGCTGCGGTCGGTAACCGTGCCTCTTTCGAGCAGGCGCGCGCCGTCGCCGTGATCCTGCACGGTCTCGATCAGGTCTTCGATATATTGCAGGTCGTCCCGGTCGAGCTGGTCCCGCAGGCGCCCGGCGAGGAAGTCGCCGGTCAGCGGGAACGGGGAAGACCTGATGTCACCTCTTATCGCGTCCATTGCGGGGCTGATTAACCAAGTCCGAAGTTTGCGGTCTATTGACGGATGTTAGCTTTCTGTTCTTTTCAGGAATTCATACGCACAAAGCATGCTGTCCGCATTGTCATTTGTTATAATCGCAAGACTTACTGCCTGCTGCATGTGCGCCCGGTCATGAAGGCGTGACCCCGTGACGGCTTGCCGCTATCCCTCGCGCCCATGACTACCAGACTGACCGTGCTTGCCACCGGGGGCACCATCGCCGGGATCGCGGGTTCCGCCATCGCGCAGGACTATCGCGCGGGCGAGATCGGGATCGATGACTATCTCGAAAAGGTCGGTGGGCTGGGGCTGGCGGCGGAACTGTCCGGCCGCCAGATCGCCAATATCGATTCGGCTGAAATCGGGCCCGAGGTCTGGAACCCGCTGCACGCGGCTATCCTGGAGGCGCTCGGTCGTGGCGATTGCGACGGGGTCGTCGTCACGCACGGCACCGACACGCTCGAGGAAACCGCCTTTCTGCTCGACCTGACCCTGCCCGCGACCAAGCCGGTGGTGCTGGTGGGCGCAATGCGGCCTGCCGATGCGGTCGGCTATGACGGCTTGCGCAATTTCGCCAATGCCGTGCGCGTCGCCAGCGATGGCGATGCGTCGGGGCGCGGCGTGCTCGTGGTGATGGGCGACCGTGTCTTCGCCGCGCGCGATGTGCGCAAAGTGCGGACGCGCGGCACCGATGCCTTCCGCGGGTTTCCGCGCGAATCCATCGGCTTCGTCACTCCTGCAACGCTCGAATGGTTCGGTGCGCCTTGGCGACAGGGCGGGGAAGCGCTGTTCCCTTGGTACGGCGACCTGCCCGAAGTGCCGATCCTGTTCGTCCACGTCGGCATGCGCGCGGACGAGGCGCTGCGGCTGGTGGGCGAGGCAACGCGCGGCATCGTCGTGGCCGGCGTGGGCGAGGGGAACATGCCCGAAGCCGTGCGGCGCGAACTTGCTCGCCTGGCAAGCAGCGGCATTGCCGTCGTCCGGTCGAGCCGTGTCGATGAAGGGCTCGTCGACCGCGAGGGCGAGGACGAAGCCAACCGCTTCGTCGCCGCGCGGGCGCTCAACCCGCAAAAGGCGCGGATCCTGCTGCAATTGCTGCTGGCGAGCGGGACCAGCGATCCCGCCGCCATCCAGCAGGCCTTCGACGGGCGCTAGGCCTCAGCCGTTGGGCGTGACGAGGTATTTCTCGCCCGTCTTCATCTGGCGGTAGTCGAGGATCGCGTCCTTCGTCAGCATGCCTTCGAGGTCGACCTTCGTCTTGTAGCTGCTGGCAAAGGTGGTCGTCAGGTTGTCGAGCACGCGCTTGCGCATCCGCATGACCGTTTCCATGCCTGCGGTCTGCAGGAACGGGGTTAGCAGCCAGCCCGACAGCGTCCAGCCGAAGCCGTAGGCAGGTGTCAGGATGGTCGGACCGAAGTCGAGGCGGCCGTAGATGAACATGCGCTTCGCCTGGTTCGAACCGTAGCGCGAATATTCGGTCATCTTCGACACGGCGACCTGTTCCATCGCCTTGAAACAGGTGTCGACCATCTGGCCGCCGCCGATCGGGTCGAAGCCATAGAAGGCGTCGGTTTCGTCGATTGCAGCCTTGAGCTTGGCCATGAAGTCGTCGTCGGAGGAATTGACCACGTGCGTGGCGCCCTGCGACTTGAGCAGTTCTGCCTGGTCGTCCTTGCGCACGATATTCACGAGGCCCATTCCGTCCTCGAGACAGATGCGGTTGAGCATCTGGCCGAGGTTCGATGCGCCCACCGTGTGGAGGATCGCCTTCTGGCCATCCATCTTCGCATTCTCGACAAAACCGAGCGCCGTCATCGGATTGACGAAGCTCGATGCGCCCGCTTCCGAACTGTGATCGCCCAACGGCAGGCACATGGCAGCATCGGCCATGGCGTACTGGCTGAAGGCATTGCCCGGGACGCAGGCGACGCGCTGGCCCATGAGCGCCTTGGCCATGTCGCTGTCGCCCGTGGCGATAACGGTGCCTGCGCCTTCATTGCCTGCGGGCAGGCGCTGGCCGTGGCGCGCCTTCTGGCCCGAATTGAAGGGTTCGGGCATCTTGGCGACAACCTTGCCGGGCGAATATTCAGCGTTCTCGAAATCCGCCGCGCCGGTCAGGATCGCGAGGTCGGACGGGTTGATAGGCGCCGCTTCCATGCGCACGAGGACCTGGTTGCCGGTCGGGTCAGGGAAAGTCGCATCGGCGATTTCGACGGTCAGCGTGCCGTCTGCTGCGAGAGTGGTGAAAAGCTGCTTGCCGGTAGTGGTCATGTCATGTCTCCCAAACCTGTCCCGTCCGTGTGCGGCCATCGCTAGGCCCCTCGTCGCGGCTTGGCTAGGGTGACGTTACGTCAGGTTTCGTCAGGGTAGATCGCCTCGACGAAATAGAGCCCGTGCGGCGGAGCGTTGAGCCCCAGTTCCTGCCGGTCGCGCGCTTCCAGTGCCTGCTTCACGCGGCCGACTTCCCATCGGCCCATCCCGACCAGCGCCAGGCAGCCGACCATAGAGCGCACCTGGTGGTGCAGGAAACTGCGCGCCGATGCATGGATCAGCACGTGTTCGCCATCGCGCTCCACATCGAGCCGGTCGAGCGTTTTCACCGGACTGGCCGACTGACACTGCACCGATCGGAAAGTGGTGAAGTCATGATGGCCGACCAGCGCCTGCGCCGCTTCATGCATGGCGCCTGCGTCGAGCGGCTGGGGCACTTGCCAGGCGCGGTCGCGTTCCAGCGTCAGCGGCGCGCGGCGGTTGGCGATACGGTAGACATAGCTGCGCCCGATGCAGGAAAAACGCGCGTGCCAGTCGTCGGGCACTACCTCGCAATGCGTCACGGCGACCGGGTCGGGTCGCAGCTGTGCGTTCAGCGCCTCCATGAGGCGGAAGGGCTCGATGTCCTTCTCGATATCGATATGGCTGCGCATGGCGAGCGCGTGGACGCCGGTATCGGTCCGCCCCGCGCTGGCCAGCGTCACCTCCTCGCCCGTGATACGCTGCGCCGCATTCTCGACCGATTGCTGCACGCTCGGCCCGTGCGGCTGGCGCTGCAGCCCGAAGAACGGCGTGCCGTCGAACTCGAGAGTGAGCGCGAACCGGGTCACGAAAGGATCATGCCTTTCGCGACCGCATTGCCGCGCAGGAAGGTGTCGAGGTTCATTCGAGGCTTGCCGGCCTTCTGCAATTCGACCGGGCGGATGGCTCCTGACCCGCAAGCGATGGCGAGGGTATCGTCCAGCACTTCGCCGGGCTTGCCCGAACCTTCGGCCACCTCCGCGCGCAGCAGCTTCACGCGCACCCCGTCGAGGTCGAACCATGCGCCTGGGAAGGGCGAGAGGCCATGGACCTGCCGGACCACTTCTGCGGCCGGTCGCGCGAAATCGATCCGCGCCTCGGCCTTGTCGATCTTCTTCGCATAGGTCGCCGCATCATGGTCCTGCTCGACCGGGTGCAGCGCGTCGAGGTCGATCAGCGTGCCGACCATCAGCTGCGCGCCGAGTTCCGCCAGTTCCTCGGTCAGTTCGCCAGTTGTCTTGTCCTCAACCGGCGTGCGCACGGTGGCGAGCATCGAGCCGGTATCGAGCCCCGCTTCCATCTGCATGATGGTGACGCCGGTCACCTCGTCGCCCGCCATGATCGAACGGTGGATCGGCGCCGCCCCGCGCCAGTGCGGCAGGATCGAGGCGTGGACGTTGAGGCAGCCGTGCTTCGGCGCATCGAGCACCGCTTGCGGCAGGATCAGGCCATAGGCCGCGACCACCGCCACGTCGGCTTCCAGCGCGGCGAATTTCTCCTGCTCCTCGGCCGATTTGAGCGAGACGGGGTGACGCACCTCGATGCCGAGCCGTTCGGCCAGCCGGTGCACGGCAGTCTTGGTCAGTTCCTTGCCGCGGCGGCCGCCGGGGCGCGGCGGCTGGGTGTAGACGCAGACCACCTCGTGCGCGGCATCGACCAGCGCCTGCAGCGTCGGCACCGCGAATTCCGGGCTACCCATGAAGATTATGCGCATGACGGGCCTTGTGGTCTTTCTCTGCTGTGCCCGCGCCCCTATCTGTCACTCCATGGCATCGCAAGAGATCGAGACACTGGCCTCCGCGCTGGCCCGCCTGCCCGGCCTCGGTCCGCGCAGCGCGCGGCGTGCCGTGCTGTGGCTGGTCAAGCGCCGCGAAAGCGCGCTCCCTGCCCTGCTGGAGGCGCTGGCAACGGTGGGAGAGGCGCTGGTCGAGTGCGAGACCTGCGGCAATGTCGACACTCGCAACCCCTGCGGCATTTGCGCCGATCCGCGTCGCGACACGAAATCGCTCTGCGTGGTGGAAGACGTGGCCGATCTCTGGGCGCTCGACCGTGCGAAACTCTTCACCGGCAAGTACCACGTGCTCGGCGGCAAGCTTTCGGCATTAGACGGCATCCGGCCCGAGGATCTCAACATCGCCAGCCTGCTCGCCCGCGTCGAAGCAGGCGGGGTGGACGAGGTCGTGCTCGCGATGAACGCCACGCTCGAAGGCCAGACCACCGCACACTACCTTGCCGAGCGGCTGGAAGATTTCCCCGTCCGCATCACACAGCTGGCCCACGGCCTGCCGGTCGGCGGGGAACTAGACTACCTCGATGAAGGCACGCTCGCACAGGCGCTCCGCGCACGCAGGCCTCTGGGGTGAGGCGATCAGTCTGGCCGATCCAATTCGATTGAATTGGTCGCATTCAGCGCCTATCTGACCCCGCATGGCTATCCGTGAAATCCTCGAAGTGCCGGATCCCCGGCTCAAGGTCGTGTCCGAACCCGTCACCGAGTTCGACGACGAGTTGAAGACGCTTGTCGAAGACATGTTCGAAACCATGTATGCCGCGCCCGGCATTGGCCTCGCCGCGATCCAGGTCGGCGTGCCGAAACGCCTGCTTGTCATCGATCTCCAGCCGGAAGACACCGATGCGGAGCCGGAAGAGTGCAACCACGGGGGCCATCACCACCACCACTATCCGACGAAGAAGGAACCGCGGGTTTTCGTGAACCCCGAAATCCTCGATCCGGCGGATGAGCTGGCGACCTACCAGGAAGGCTGCCTGTCGGTCCCCGACATCTTCGCCGATGTCGATCGCCCGGCGACCTGCCGCGTGCGCTACCAGGATCTCGACGGGAACGTGCACGAGGAAGAGATGGAAGGCCTGATGGCCACCTGCATCCAGCACGAGATGGACCACCTCGAAGGCATCCTCTTCATCGACCACCTGTCGCGCCTCAAGCGCAACATGGCGCTGAAGAAGCTGAAGAAACTGCGCGAAGCGGCGTAGCGGGTGAGCTGGATCGACCATCTGGGCAGCGGGTTCCTCGTTCTAGCCTGTTTGACGGTCCTCTTCGTCATAGTCGGGTTCTTGCAGTCGGAGGTTGGCGATGACTACTCTCGCGACAGCAAGCCTTCGGCACGCGAGTTTGCGGTATACAGCCTGATCGCAATTCTTCTTGGCATCGTATGGGCCTATTGGGCTTTTGCCGAGTTCATGGCAGGAGGGAGCGCGTGGTACTGGGTAGCAATGCTCACCTTGTTCGCCGTCTCCCAGCTTGTCAGCGGGTATAGCTATGCGCGGCAGGCATTGAGCCGATCATGATTTAAAGCTTTGTCGGCGCGTCGTTCGGCCGAGTGGATAAAAACCCCCAAATCTTGAGTAGCGTTCCCTCTCCGTTCCGCATAAGGTGGCGGGATGGACACGACTGCTATCATTCTGATTTTCGCTGCCCTCGTCATCGGGGGCGCACTCGGCTGGTTCATCGGCTCGCGCCCCGTGGGTGACTGGAAGGCCCGCCATGGACAGGCGGAGGGGGAGGCCAAGGCGGCTGAAGAAAAGCTCGCGCGAATGGTGCCGGAACTGGCGACCATGTCCGAACGGGCAGCGCGGGCGGACGATCTGGCCTTGAAGCTCGACGCCGCGCGCGAAGAGGCCTCCGCGCTCAAGGCGGAACGCGCCGCTTTTGAGGAGCAAAAACGCCTGCTGGAAGAATCGCGCGCCAACCTGCTCAAGGAATTTGAGAATACCGGTGCAAAGGTGCTCGAAGCGGCACGGGAACGGTTCAGCAATGAAGCGTCCACGCGGCTTGGCGAAGCAGAGGCCAAGCACAAGGAAGCGGTCGCCTCGCTCCTGCAACCGGTGACCGAACGCCTCCAGAAATACGAAGAGCAGGTCGGCTCGCTCGAGCGCCAGCGTGCCGATGCCTTCTCGCGGCTGCATCAGCAAATCGAAGGTATGCGTCTTTCGCAGGAAGAGGTGCGTAAGGAAGCACAGCGCCTTGGCAATAGCCTGACCAATGCTCCCAAGGCGCGCGGCCGCTGGGGGGAAAGGGCGCTGCAGAACGTGCTCGAGCAGTGCGGCCTGTCGGAGCACACCGATTTCATCCTCGAACAGTCGGTCGATACCGAAAGCGGGCGGCTGCGGCCCGATGCCATCGTCAACGTGCCGGGCCAGAAGAAGCTGGTTATCGACGCGAAGGTCTCGCTCAATGCCTATCAGGCAGCGTTCGAGGCGGACGACGAAAGCGAACGCGCCAGGCACATGGACCTGCATGCGAAATCGATGCGCGGCCACGTCCAGACCCTCGGGTCGAAGGGCTACCAGAGCCAGTTCGACGACGCGCCGGACTATGTGGTGATGTTCGTGCCCGGTGAACATTTCGTGGCTGCCGCGCTCGAACACGATCCGGAACTGTGGGACTTCGCCTTCCGCAACAAGGTGCTGCTTGCGACGCCCACCAACTTAGTCGCCATTGCGCGCACGGTCGCGCAGGTCTGGCGGCAGGACACGATTGCCAAGGAAGCGATGGAGATCGGCAAGGCCGGGGCGGAGCTTTACGACCGCCTCGCGGTGGCCGCCGAACATATGAAGCGAGTGGGCGGCGGTCTCGAAACCGCGGTCAACAATTACAACAAGTTCGTCGGCAGTTTCGAACGCAATGTCCTGTCCTCGGGACGCCGTCTTGCGGAGAAGGGCATCGAAATCGGCAAGCGCGAGATCGAGGAAGTGCCGAAGGTCGAGGCTACGCCGCGCTACAATAATGACGACCTGCTGACCGATGGGACGGGTGAAGCCGCCGAATAGGCCCAGACCCTACCGCTCGTAGACCACTGCGCCGTTCACGACGGTCATCATGATGCGTCCGTTCAGCATGTCGCCCGGCCTGTCCTTCGCGAGAGCGAAGGGATCGATGTCCATCACTGTCAGATCGGCCCAGCGGCCCTGCGCGATGATGCCGGTCTCTTTCTCGCGGAAAGCGGCGTAGGCTGACCAGATCGTATAGGCGCGGATCGCTTCCTCGATGGTCACTGCCTCTTGGCCGTACCAGCCACCTTCGGGTTGCCTGTCCTTGTCGCGCCGCGTGACGGCTGCGTGGAGGCCGTAGAAGATGCTGTGATCCGACCCCGGATTATCGGCATTGAAGGTCAACATCGCGCCGCTGCGCCGCAGGGTTCGCCAGGCATAGGCGCCGAGGATACGCTCGGGGCCGAGGCGGTCTTCGGCCCAGGTCTTGTCTTCCACTGCATGCGGCGGCTCCATCGACGCGATCACGCCGAGCTGAGCGAAACGCCCCATGTCCAGCGGAGAAATTACCTGTGCGTGCTCGATCCGGTGGCGGTTGGCCTGCGTATGCGGATGCTGCCGGAATTCCGCCTCGAGTATGTCCAGCGCCTCGCGATTGCCCGCATCGCCGATCGCGTGGATGCCGGTCTGGAAGCCCGCCTGCATGGCCGTATCGTTCAGCGCGCGGTCGAAGCCGTAGCCGCTACCGCTCACCCCGCGGTGGCCGGGCTTGTCAGAGTAATCCTCCAGCAGACGCGCCCCGCGCGATCCCAGCGCGCCATCGTAATAGGCCTTTACCGAACGCGTCACGAGCATGCTGCCGGCATCGCCGTCGGGCCCGCGCGCAATCCAGCGCCGCATCAGGGGCTCGTCGCGCAGCGAGAGCATCGCATAGACCCTGATCGGAAGCTTGCTCTCGGCTTCCAGCGCCTCGAAAGTCTCCATCGAGCGCGTGTCCGCCCCGGCCTCGTGCACAGTCACGAAGCCGTCACGCGCCATCTGCATAAGCCCTGCGCGCGTCTGGCGCTTCGCGGTTTCCAGCGGGGTGGGCGGGATGGCTGCATCGAGCATGGTGGTCGCACGGTTGAGGAACAGGCCATTTGGCCGTCCGTCCGCGCCAAGCTGCATCTCACCGCCTTCGGGAACTGCGCCTGTCGCCGTGAGGCCGCCGGCATCGAGCGCCGCCTGGTTGGCCCACAATGCGAACCCGTGAAGGCTGCGCAGCACCACCGGGTGGTCGGGAACGGCCGCGCTCAGCAAGGCCTTGTCCGGATAATCGTTCGCCCAGGCGCCTTCGTCCCAGCCTGCGCCGAAGATCCATTCGCCCTTGGGCACCGATTTGGCGCGCTCAGCAACCAGGGCGACCGCCTGGGCTTCGGTCGCAACGTCTGTCAGGTCGACGGCGTCGAGCTTTGCCCCGAATTCCACCACGTGGGTATGCGAATCGACGAGGCCGGGCAGCACGGTCGCGCCTTCGAGGTCCACCACCCGCGTATCGCTTCCGCGCAGCGCCAGCGCATTACGGACGTCGCCTGCAAACACGATGCGCCCGTCATCGATCGCCACCGCTTCGGCATCGGGATGCCATTCCCCGCCGCGATAGGGGGCGTCGGCTGCGGGTTTGCCCTCTCCGTCCGGATCGCCCCACGAAAGCGTATAGACCCGCGCATTGACGAGGATGAGATCGGCAGGGTCGTCGAGCGCGGGACCGGTCGCGCAACCGGCAAGCAAAGCGCTCGCCGCGATGGTCGTCAGTGCAGCGCCTCTGGCCTGCCGTCCCCTGTTGCCCATCACGCTTCCTCCCTCGACGCCTCTCGGACGACTAGGCAGCAAGTTTTCCGCGCAAGATCAAGCGGAAGCGGTATCGAGGGCGGCCAGCACCTCGTAGCCGAGCACCGCAGCAGCGACTGCCGCGTTGAGGCTGTCGGCCCGGCCCTTCATCGGCATGGTGACGCGCAGGTCGCAGGCCATCTCGTATTCCTCGGGCAAGCCGCGGCTTTCATTGCCCACCATGACGAAGCACGGCGCGGCATAGGGCGCCCCGCGATAGGGCTGCGCGTCCCGCAGGCTGGCAGCGACCAGCTGGCCTGGACCGGTGCGCAGCCAGGCCTCGAACCCGGGCCATTCCGCCCGGGCGATCTTCTGGGTGAACACCGCGCCCATGCTGGCCCGCACCGCCTCGACGCTGAACGGGTCCGCGCAATCGTCGATGAGGATGAGGCCGCCGGCGCCGATGGCATCGCCCGTGCGCAACATGGTGCCGAGATTGCCCGGATCGCGCAGCGCCTGCGCCACCAGCCAGATGTCTGCACCGCCGCGGTCGAGCGATGCGAGCGAAGTATCGAATTCGGCAAACACGCCGGCAACCGCCTGCGGATTGTCCTTGCCGGTAATCTTGGAAAGGATGTCGGGCGATGTTTCGATCACCTCGCCGCCCGCAGCCTCCACCGCCGCTTCCAGTTCGGCAAGCAACGGGTGCGGATCGCGGGCGCTGGCAAGGACCAGCGTCTCGGGCACATGGCCGCATTCGCGCGCATCGGTCAGCAGGCGCAGGCCCTCGGCGAGGAATTTGCCGGCCGCCTTGCGGTGCTTCTTTTCGCGCAGCGCGCGCAGCGCCTTTACCGTGGGGTTGGAAAAACCGGTGATCACCCGGCGATGGTCGGGCATCTCAAGGCTCCCCGAAGCCGTCCTCCACCATGGCGGAGAGTTCGGCCATCACGCCTTCGGCATTCTCGCCCGCGACGATGATCTCGATCGTGTCGCCCTTGGCCGCGCCGAGCATCATCAGCCCGAGGATGGAGCCACCGGCAGCCTCGTTGCCGCCCTTGGCAACGCGAACCGAACAGCCGTCCGGTGCCGACGCGACCGCGCCGACGAATTTCGCGCTCGCCCGCGCGTGGAGACCGCGCTGGTTGACGACGGTGAGCTGCTTGCGGAACTCGCTCAACTTGCCTTCCGCGCGTTGCCGATTTCCTGGCCGAGAAATTCGCTGGCCACGGTGATGTAGTTGCGACCTGCGGTCTGCGCAGCGTGAACGGCATCGACGACGTTCATCGACTTGCGCGCGCCGGCAAGGCGGATGAGCATGGGAAGGTTGATACCCGCGATCACCTCGATCCGGCCGGTGTCGAGCAGCGAGATGGCGAGGTTCGAGGGCGTGCCGCCGAACAGGTCGGTCAGGATGATCGCGCCATCGCCGTCGTCGACGGTTTCGATGGCATCGGCGATATCCTTGCGCCGCTGTTCCATGTCGTCATTGGGGCCGATGCAGATAGTCGCGACGCCTTCCTGGCGGCCCACGACATGCTCCATCGCGTCGATGAAATGTTCGGCCAGCTTGCCGTGTGTAACGAGGATCATGCCGATCATGCGATGTTGGCCGTGCGCTGCTTTCCGAAGGTCTTAGATATGTCTGTCGACTATTGTCCGGCTAGGGAATCAGCGGCGCTCGAGCGGATCGGCGGGGCGGCTTCCCAGATTTCGGTGTATGACCGTGGGCGAAAATCCCGCCTCGCGCAAGACCTGAGCAGCACGTTCCGCACTGTAGACCGACCTGTGTCTCCCGCCGGTACAGCCGAACGCGATGTTCAGGTAGCTGCGGCCTTGTGCGGCGTAGCGCGGGAGGAGGTCGCGCAGGGTATCGGCGATGCGCTCGAAAGACGGGGCGAAGGCGGGATCGTTCTCGATGTGGGCGCCGACAGCCGGATCAAGCCCGGTCTGTTCGCGCAAGCCATCGATCCAATGCGGATTGTCGAGGAAGCGCATGTCGAAGACGAGGTCGGCCAGTGGCGGCATGCCGCGGGCAAACCCGAAGCTGGAGACTGTCACGGTCATGTCGCGCGCCTCGCTGTCGGCGAAGCGATCGCGCACTATTTGCTGCAACTGGTTGGTCGCGAAACCGGTCGTGTCGATGACGATATCGGCCCAGCGTCGCAGCGGTTCGAGCAGCTCGCGTTCCGCGACGATGCCGCCTGCAACCGGGCGACCGCGGGCCATCGGGTGCGGGCGGCGCGTCTCATTGTAGCGCCGCTCGATCTCGGCGGTCGCACAGTCGATGTAGAGGGTGACGAGTTCGATATCGGCCCGTTCCGACAGCGCCTTGCACTGGTCGATAATCTCGCGCGGGACGAAGCCGCGGGTGCGGGAATCGAAGCCGATGGCAAGCGGTGCGGGCTGGTCCGTTTCGGTGCCGACGAGGCCCGAGAGCAAGCGGATCGGAAAGTTGTCGATCGCCTCCCAGCCGAGGTCCTCCAGCACCTGTAGCGCAGTCGTCTTGCCCGCGCCGGACAGGCCGGTGACGAGCAGGATACGCTGGCGGGACGAGTCGCTCATGCTTGCAGCATATCATTGCTGCCGCCCTCATGAGGAAGAGCCAGGCCGTGCTTTTCCAGCGCATATTCGGCGCGCAGGGCCTGTATGGCATCGCCGGCGGTGAACGGCAGGCAGGGAACGGCCACGCCCGCAATTTGGCTCGTGCCAATCTCGAGCGGATAACGTGGCGCTTCTTCCACTACACGCAGGACGAGGGCGATCGGGGCCGAGGTGGTCGGGAGGTCGATTATCCCCACGCCGCGCACCTCCAGCTTGCCCGCTGTGTTTGGCGGAGGGGAAGCGATGGCCTGACCGCCGCTGACCTCGACCGTAATGCCGTCGTCGCCCACCAGAACGGCGCCGCGGTCGATCAGGGCGAGGGCCAGTTCGCTCTTGCCGCTTCCCGGCACGCCTTCGATCACGATGCCGCGGCCACGCACCGCAACGCAGGTCACATTGGCGATTGTCGTGCTCACCGGGCTGCCGGAAGGGTCAGTACCATGCAGGCACCGGGCGCACCGTCCGGGCGTGCTTCTGCATGGAGCGAACCGTCATGCGCTTCCGCGATGGTGCGACCGATTGCCAGGCCAAGGCCCGAGTGATTGCCAAAGTCTTCTTCCTCCGGCCGGTCGGAATGGAAGCGGTGGAACACTTTCTCGCGCTTCTCTTCCGGAATGCCCGGACCGGAATCGAGCACAGCGAGATCGACCGAACCATTGCGGCGCGACAGCGACACTTCGATGGCCCCTTCGGGCGGCGAGAAGGATACCGCATTATCGAGCAGGTTTTCGATGACGCGTTCCAGGCGGATACCGACACCCATTACGACGAAGGGCCCGTCGGACTTGAGAACCGTGACCTTGCGCCCATCGTTCTCGCCGCGCTCCTCTCGGCTGGCGACGATATTGGCAACCAGCCTGTCGAGTTCCACGCGCTCGAATTCGGCGCGGGAGAGTTCGGCATCAATACGGCTGGCGTCGGAAATCTCGGTCACCAGCCGGTCGATCCGGCGCACGTCATGCACCGCGATGTCGAGCAATTGGGCACGCAAGGTCGGGTCTTCGACCTTGCTCAGGGATTCGGTCGCGCTGCGCAAGCTGGCAAGCGGGTTCTTGATCTCGTGCGCCACGTCGGCTGCGAAGCTTTCGACCGCGTCGATGCGGTGACGCAGTGCGCCGGTCATGTCCGAGATGGCGCGCGCCAGCATCCCGATCTCGTCGCGGCGATCGGGCAGGCGCGGCACTTCGACTGCGCGGTCGCGGCCCTGCCGCACGCGGACCGCCGCCTGCACTAGCTCGCGCAAGGGCCGCACAATGGTCTGGGCTAGGAAGAAGGACAGCATGGTCGACACGGCGAGGAACAGCAGCACGATCAACGCCACCGAAGTGCGCGCGGAGCGAACGCTTTCGGTGATGTCCACCGGGTTGCGGGTCAGCAGCAGCGTATCGCCATCGAGGCCGACGGGCGCCGCCGCATTGATCACGTGCGTGCCGTCGGGAGCATCGCGCAGCACGATCTGCGTCAGACTTTCTTCCCGCGCGCGGACCAGTTCGGGCCAGGCGGAGGCCATGTCCTCTCCCGGCTCGATATAGTCGGGCAGGGCAGGCGCTCCGACGATCCGGTCGAACCAGCGGTCCATGCGCAGCGCGAATTCGCGCTGGTCGACCTCGGCCGGTTCGGGAAGATCGAAGCTGGGCGGGGCAAGGGCGAAACTGTCGGATTCGAGATTGCCGTCGGGCCCGTAGACCCTGAGGCGCAAGCGCTGCTCCTTGCCGATCTGGATCAGCAGAGCTTCCTGTCGCTGCACAGTTGCACCGGCAAGCGCTTCTGCCGTGATCTGCGCCTCGACCAGCGCGAGCTTGAACCGCTCGTCGAGCAGCTGCTTGCGGTAGCTGTCGAGATAGAGAACCCCGCCGCCCAGCAGCACCAGGGGCAGGACGTTGACGAAGAGGATGCGGCTGGTGAGCGACAGGCGGCGCGACCAGCGCAGCTTGTCGAGCCTCGGGTCGCCCCTGAGGACGCTGCCCTGTTCAGCCATCGCTGAAGCTGTAACCCGCGCCGTAAAGCGTCTCGATGGCGGAGAATGTGCCATCGACGCTGCGGAACTTGCGGCGCATGCGCTTGATATGGCTGTCCACCGTGCGGTCATCGACGAAGACATCGTCGGGATAGGCCGCGTCCATCAGCTGGTTGCGGCTCTTGATGACGCCGGGATGGAGCGCGAGCGCCTCGAGGAGGAGGAACTCGGTCACGGTTAGCGAAACCGGCCTGTCGTCCCAGGTCACGTGATGGCGTGCAGGGTCCATCCGCAGGCGACCACGCTCGATGATCTCGACGGGGCTTTCGCCAGGCTCCAGCGGAAGCGGCCGGCGTGCATCGCTGCGGCGCAGGATCGCGCGAATGCGGGCCAGCAGCAGGCGGAGCGAGAACGGCTTGGCGATGTAATCGTCGGCGCCCATCTGGAAGCCGGCTTCCTCGTCCTGCTCGTCGTCCTTGCTGGTGAGGAAGATGACCGGCAGCGAGGAGCGTTCGCGCAGGCGGCGCAGCAGTTCCATGCCGTCCATCTTGGGCATCTTGATGTCAAAGATCGCAAGGTCCGGCGGGTTGTGAAGAAGGGCGGACAACGCGGCCTCCCCGTCGGAATAGACGCGGGTGGCGAATCCTTCCGCCTGCAGCGCGATCGATACGGTGGTCAGGATGTTCCTGTCGTCGTCGACCAGCGCGATAACGGTGCGGTCGTCGGCCTGTGGGGAAGGTCCGGTGGCAGGTTCGTTTTCCATCGCCCTGTCGGGTAACGCTTTTCGCGCGGCAAGACAACGCAGGCTCTGCCCGGCCCAAGGGAAAATGGGGGTCGGCGGGTTTGACGTTGCGGAAAGGCGGGACTAAAGGCGGGTCCAAGGGCGGCGCATTCGTATGCGCCAGCGATTCCCGGACATGAAACGCTCACCAGCGCTGGAGATTTCAGTGACCTTTCCGCTTTCCCACTCGCTTGCCGCGCAGGGCATCGAGACTTCTGCCACGATCCATCCGAACCTGACTTCGGAAGAACTCACTGCAGCGGCCCTCGAACGCGGCGAAGGCCGCCGCGCGAAGCATGGCCCGCTGGTGGTGGAAACGGGCAAGCACACCGGCCGCAGCGCGAAAGACAAGTTCATCGTCCGCAATTCCGAAACCGAAAATACGGTCTGGTGGGACAACAATGCCTCGATGCAGCCGGACCATTTCGCCGCTCTCAAGGCGGACTTCATGGCTGCCGTCGCCGACAAGGGCGAGCTGTTCGTGGCCGATTTGTTCGGCGGTTCGCAGCCGGAGTACCGCGTCAACGTGCGCGTCATCAACGAGCTCGCCTGGCACAACCAGTTCATCCGCACTCTGCTGGTGCGTCCGACCGAAGCCGAACTCGACGGGTTCGTGCCGGAATACACGATCATCGACCTGCCCAGCTTCAAGGCCGATCCCGAGCGCCACGGCTGCCGCAGCGAGACGGTGATCGCGGTCAACCTGGAAGAGAAGCTGATCCTCATCGGCGGCACCAAATATGCCGGCGAAATGAAGAAGAGCGTGTTCGGCATCCTCAACTACCTGCTTCCGCCCAAGGGCGTGATGCCGATGCACTGCTCGGCCAACATCGGCCCCGATGGCAAGAGCGCGGTCTTCTTCGGCCTGTCGGGCACCGGCAAAACGACGCTGTCGGCCGATGCCAGCCGCACGCTGATCGGCGATGACGAGCATGGCTGGTCGGACACGGCGGTCTTCAACTTCGAAGGCGGCTGCTATGCCAAGATGATCCGCCTCAACCCCGAGGCCGAGCCGGAAATCTACGCCACTACGCGCATGGAAGGCACGGTCCTCGAAAACGTGGTGATGGACGAAAACGGCGAGATCGATCTCGACGACAACAGCCTCGCGGAAAACACCCGCGGTGCCTATCCGCTGTCCTCGATCCCGAATACCTCGGCCGAGAATATGGGGCCGCCGCCGTCCAACGTGATCATGCTGACCGCCGACGCCTTCGGCGTGCTGCCCCCGATCGCGCGCCTCACGCCGGACCAGGCGATGTACCACTTCCTGTCGGGTTATACCGCCAAGGTCGCTGGCACCGAAATCGGCGTGACCGAGCCGGAAGCCACTTTTTCGACCTGTTTCGGCGCGCCCTTCATGCCGCGTCATCCCTCGGTCTATGGCAATCTGCTGAAAAAGCGCATCGCTGACGGCGGCGTGCAGTGCTGGCTGGTCAATACCGGCTGGACCGGCGGCAAGTACGGCACCGGCCACCGCATGCCGATCAAGGCCACCCGCGCGCTGCTCAACGCCGCGCTCGACGGTTCGCTGAACGAGGCGGAATTCCGCAAGGACCCGAACTTCGGCTTCGAAGTTCCGATCGCGGTTCCGGGCGTCGACAGCCAGATCCTCGACCCGCGTTCGACCTGGGCCGACAAGGACGAATACGACCGCACCGCCCACAAGCTGGTGCAGCTCTTCGTCGACAATTTCGAGCCCTTCGCGGCCCATGTCGACCAAGGCGTGCGCGACGCGGCACCAGCGGCCGCCTGACCGCTACCTAGAGTTTGGAGAGGAGAGCCCCCGGGCCGCGAGTAATCGCGGACCGGGGGTTTCTTTGCCTAGCTGGCGACCTTCAATCTGAGGCCGCGGCTTCGCCAGCCTCTGCCGCGTCCAACAGGACGGGCGAGGGATACCAGGCTTCCCCCTCGGTCGATATCGCCAGCTGCGCGACGTACTGCTTTGCGCTTTCGGCAAGCTCACCGCCGTGCGGGTTTGCAGCAAGCGGCTTGAGGGTCTGGATCGCCATGGCGATCTTGCCTTGCTGGGCCTGCACGAGCGCAACATCCATCGCTAAGCCCATATCGAAGGGGGCAAGCTGCGACGCACGCTCGAGAGCCTGGAAGGCACCGTCTGTCGGGGCTTGCCCGCGATCGACGAAGCTGCGGTAATAGTAGATTAGAGGTAGCGGATGATCTTTCTCCAGCGCATTAAGCCTGGTGAAGGGTGCCATGGCCTGCCGGTAGGCGGTCGCTTCGTCGGCGGCATCGTCTGCTTGCCGGAAGAGCGCTTGACCCTTCTGAACGAGCGCATTTCTGTTTACAGGATCGAGAATCAGCGCTGCCTCCGCCGCAGCGACGGCGGCTCCATCGTTCCCTGCATCGAATTCCGCTTCGGCCAGTGCGGCCTGCACTGCCGCATCTGAGGGAAACTGCGCCGCGACCTCGCGTGCTTCCACGACCAGCGCGGCCGCTTCTTCCTCGTCCACGCCGCGTTGCGACCTCATGCGCACTGCCATCATCGCGGCTTCGCCATCGGGCAGGACGCGCAGGGTGATCGGGCTGGTCGTGATGGCGTCGGGCTGGAGAACATAGTTCATCAGCCGCTTGCGCTTAAGATATTTGTCGAGATCGCGCTGCAGCTGATCGAGATCGCCGAAGGCTTCGCGCCCGGCCTCGATCGAAGTTTTTCCATCCGCGATCAGGCGAATGTAGTGCGGGAGCTGGCCGCTGCGATCGTCGGAGAACCGCAGCATGTGGAAGAGGCCCCAGCTTCGGCCATAGAACGCGTCGTACCGCTTGCCCTTGCGCGCCTCGTAAAGGTCCGCATCGAGCAGTTCCTCCACACTGACGTCCTTGGCGTAGATCAGTTCGCTCGCGCGGTGCATCGCGGGCCTGCCGATATTGACGCTGCCGTCACCATTGAATCCTGCCGAAGCGAAGAATTCGGCGGCACCTTCCGACAGCCAGCGCGGCATGGCCTCGCGCAGGGATGAGATCAGGAAATGGTGGGCATATTCATGCAACAGAACGGTAGTCGAAAAGCTGGGATAGCCCTTTTCCTGCGTGATATCCTGAACGAAGGCGCGCGACGCACCGGCACGCGGCAAATAGAAACCGGCGATCGTCCGGCTTTCGGTCCCCGCCAGTTCGCGAATGTCGCCCTGGTCGCCGGCAACGAAGATGACCAGCCTGTTCGACGGGCTGGGGGTCGCCTGCTCCCAGCCGAGCACGACCTCGAGCGCGGAATGGTAGCGCTCCAGATCTTCCGCAAACTCGCGGATATTCCGTTCGCCGTCATCGGCATAGATGACGAAATGCTCCGAAGAAGCCTCATGCCATTTTGCGCTCGCTGGCGTTGCGAGCGCCAGAAAGGCAGTAAAAGCGATCCATTTTTTCATGCGCGACCCCTGAATATGCAAGAATGATACGAATCAGGGGCCGCAAGGCAAGCAATTCGTGACTAATTTCCTCCGGCTGCTGCAATATGACGGCCGACGTTCTTTTCCAGCACGTCCATCGGTACATTGCCGCCTAGGACCACTGCGTCGTTGAAAGCCTTGAGGTCGTAGGCGCTGCCCAGTTCCGCCTGTGCCCGTGCGCGCTGGGCGACGATGCGGCTGTGGCCCAGCTTGTATCCCGTCGCCTGGCCCGGCCAGCTGCAATAGCGGTCCACCTCGCTCTGCACCTCGTCGGGCTTGGAGCCGTTGCGTTCGACGAAGAAGCGGTTGGCCTGTTCGCGGCTCCACCCCTTGGCGTGGAGGCCGGTGTCGACGACCATGCGGCAGGCGCGGAAGGCGAGCGACTGGAGATAGCCGAGCTGGCCGACCTCGAAACCATCGTAGGCGCCCAGTTCGTCCGCCAGCTGTTCGCCATAGAGTGCCCAGCCTTCGCTGAAGGGGTTGAAGGCGAGGATCGAGCGGATCAGCGGCAGGCGGTTGGAATATTCGCCCTCCCACACGTGGCCGGGAATCGTCTCGTGATAGGTGAGGTCCGCTAGGTCGTATTTGCGGTGCAGGTCGGTCGACCTCAGGTTGATCCAGAAGCGGCCCGGGATCTTGCCGTCCTTGCTGCCCGCCCCGCCATAGGCGCCGGGCGCGCCGACCTCCTCTGCCGGAGGGATGCGCACGACTTCAAGGTTCGGATCAACCAGCGTGTTGAAGGCGCGCGGCATCTGCGCCTTTATCCAGTCGATCCGCTCGGCGATGAATTCCATGATCTGCGCGCGGCCGGCATCGCCTTCGGCAAACTTGTACCGCGGGTCTTCGGACAGCGCGGTCATGCGCGCGCCGACGCTGCCTTCGGTGTAGCCGATCTTGCGCAGGATCGGGTCCATGCGGGCGTGTAGCGCCTCGAGCTCTTCGAGGCCCTGGCGGTGCACCTCGTCGGGGCTGAGCCGTGTGGTCGTGCTCGACCGCAGAGCCCAGGCGTAGAATTCCTCGCCGCGCGGCCGAGCCGAGATGCCCGGCGCGGAGGTGGCGACACGGCGTTCGGCCTTCAGTTCTTCCAGCTGGCGCGACAGGGCTTCGGCAATCGGGCCTGTCTCCAGGGTCAGTGCGCGGTTCGCGTGGCTTTCGGGCATGCCCTTGGCATTCAGCTTGGTGCGCAGATCGTCGGCGAACAGCTCGCCCTTGCCGGCGCTGGCTAGGGTCTGCTCCATCTGGCGGATGGCCTTGTCGAGCAGGAAGTCGGGTGGCACCACGCCCATGGCGCGCGCGCTCTGGATGCGGGCCAGTTCCCCGTCGAGCGAAGCCGGAAAGGCCTCGAGCCGTTCGATATAGGCATCCGCATCATCGCCGTTCGCCACCTGGTGGGTGGACTGCATGAAGCGCGGCATGGCGAGATATTCGCCCACGTTCTGGATCACCACGTAAGGGGCGGTGCGCCAGCTGCCGACAGGTGTGTCGCCATAGGGCAGGGCAAGGCCATCGGTCGCAAGTTCATAGGCGCTCTGCACCACATCGAGATTGGTGACCGTCGTGCTGTCGAGCCCCTCGCGGCTGTAGGCGCGCACCCGCTCCAGGTCCTGCTTCAGCGTGGCAGCAAGCGCCTGTTGGCCGCCGGGGGACTGGTCCTCGATCTTGCCGCGCAGATGCGCATAGCGGCCAGTGTCGACCCCAAGTCCGGTGGCGCGTTCGGGCTCGTGTTCGAGGAGGTTGTAGGCAACCACTTCCAGCAGGCGCTCGGCGCCGATGACGCGGGCCTGCGCGATGCCGTCCGGGCGCGGCGTAAGCGTGCATCCACCTAGGGTAAGGGCGGTCGTCGCGCCAAGTCCGGCAAGGGCCTGGCGACGGGTGAGTTCGAAGCTTGTCTGGTTCATGCGCGCGGGTTTGATGCCCGCGCGCATGCCTGTCAAATCAATCGAGAAATTCTGCAGGAACCTTGCCGCCATTGGCCGAAAGTTCGCGCATCGTACGCTTGTGCAGCCACACATTGTCATCGGCCGAACCGGAGTAGTTCTCGCGGCCGAGTTCCTGGGCCAGCGCCTTTCGGTTCTCGTAGCTGGAATCTACCCCGATTAGCTTCATCAGGTCGACGATGCTGGTCCGCCAGTTCAGGCGGTCCGCGCCGGGCATGGAGTCGAGACTGTTCTCGACGTCGACGATCGGCTTGGGTTCGGGCTTGGCCGGGGCCTGACCCGGGACCGTGACAGGCGGCATTGTCTTCTGCTCGCTCTTCTTCTTGCCGAAGATTGCATCCCTGATGCTGCTGAAAATACCCATGTGCGACTCCTGAAAAAACATGGCCTTGCATTGTGCAGGGCCTTTCCGGATCAACTGTCGCGGGGAGTTGGCGTTCCTCGCAGGCTTGTCTCGCGCGCAGGTGCGGCTAGGTAGGCGGGATGCTCGACACCGTCCTCTCGCTCGTCGTCCTTGCTGCCGCCCTGCTGCTGTTCGGGGCCTACATGCTGTGGAAGCGTACCGGGAACGTGAAGAATGCGGCGCTCATGGTGGTGCTGGCGGTGATTGCAGTGGTCAATGTCATGATCTGGACCGTGCCCACCGCTGACGGCGAAGCCCCGCTCGACAAGGTCGAACGGGGCACGCGCTGACGCTGCTTTCCTGCAGGAGGATCAGTCCGGCAGCTGCCAGAGCACCGAGCCGGTATAGCTACCTGCCACCGGCTCGCCCGAGCGACCCCGGGCCGGTTCGAACTTCGCACGCTTCTGGACCAGTACGCAGGTCGCATCGTCCAGTTCGGAGTGCCCGGTCGAACGGATGACCTGGCAGCCCGAGACCTTGCCGGTCGCGGCGATATCGAGCTTGAAGGTCGCCGTTCCGGTCAGGTCGCGGCGCGCCCAGCTGGGTTTGTAGTCGCGGTCACTGAGCCATGCGCCCGGATCGTTGCGCGGTTTCGCGCCTACCGGATCGAAGCCGGTCGGGACGGGTGCCGGCGGGGCAAGCTTCGTCGGGCCCGGTTGAGGGATCGGGACCGGCGGAAGGATCTGGTCCGTCGTCGGGAAAAGCGGTTTTGAATCGCTCAGGCTGATATCGGGCTTGGGCACCGTCAGCGGTGGCGAGGAAGTGACCTCGGGCGTGGTGCGCGTGTCCGGTTCCGGTGGCGGCGGTGCCGGGGGCGGCGGTTCGTCCTTGATATCCCAGGTTTCGATGATCGGCGGCTTCTCGATGATGCCTGCCGTAACGCTCAAGCCTGTTATGACAGCGAAGCCGATTGTGGCCTGGACGCCGATTGCGGCGGCCATGCCGGCGGGCGATGCCTTGCGGTTGTCTGCGTAAGCCATAGGCCTTTCCTCTCCATTGCGACTCTAGAGAGCAATGTTACAACATAACACACAAATTGCAAGCGCGCATGGTCGAGGGCGCGGAAACGCGCGTTGCAACTAGGATTGGGAAGACAATCCCGGGCGCACTTGGGTCGCGCCCGGGCCTGGTCAGGTCACTTGATCGGGCAGGCCGGATCGAGGCGGAAGTCGAGATAATTGTCGACCGACTTCATCAGCTCTTCCTGCTCGTTCTCGAAGAAGTGGTTGGCGCGCGGGATTTCCTCGTGGTGCACGGTGATGTGCTTCTGCGTGCGCAGCTTTTCCACCAGCTTGGTCACTGCGCCCGGCTGGACGACCGTGTCCTGCGCACCGTGGATGAAGATGCCGCTGGCCGGGCAGGGGGCGAGGAAGGAGAAGTCGTACATGCTCGCCGGTGCGCCGATGCTGATCCAGCCACGGATTTCCGGGCGGCGCATGAGCAGCTGCATGCCGATGAGCGAACCGAAGCTGACGCCGGCGATCCAGGTCACCTGCGCTTCGGGGTGGATCTGCTGCACCCAGTCGAGCGCTGCAGCGGCATCGGACAGTTCCCCGATACCGTTGTCGAAGCTGCCCTGGCTGCGGCCGACGCCGCGGAAATTGAAGCGCAGCGTGGCGAAGCCGCGGTTGACGAAGGTCTTGTAGAGACGCTGCGTGATCTGCTCGTTCATCGTGCCGCCGCCCTGCGGATGCGGGTGGAGGATCATCGCCACGGGCGCGCGCGGACGCGGTGCGGGAGAGAAACGGCCTTCGAGGCGGCCTTCGGGGCCGGGAAAGATCACGGTCGGCATGGGGAGGTTTACCCTGTCGGAAATTTTCGGGTCGCGAGGCCTTTTGGGGGCTTGCGCGAGGTTGCGCGCTATATAGGGTTTCGCGTCCAAATCGCAATAATTTCGAGCATCCTCCCATTCCGGAACGCATCTACCTCGATCATGCCGCCACCACGCCCCTGCGCCCCGAAGCGCGGGCGGCGCTGGAAGAAGGCTTTGCGCTCTGGGCCAATCCCAGCAGCCCGCATGCCGAAGGACGCAAGGCGAGGGCGGCGCTGGAGGATGCGCGCGAGCGGGTGAAGCGTGCGCTCGGCTGGGAGGGCGAGGTCATCTTTACCTCCGGCGCCAGCGAGGCGGCAGCGCTGGCGCTGGGCCACGCACAGGCAGGCGCGCGGCTGGTTTCTGCGGTCGAACATGATGCGATCCTCAAGGCTGCGCCCGATGCCGAAAGGCTACCGGTCCGACCCAATGGCGCGCTCGACCTCGAATTGCTGACCGAAGCCGTGCAACGCGAACGCCCGCTGGTGGCAGTGCAGCAGGTCAATTCCGAAACGGGCAACCGGCAGGACCTCGCTGCCGTCGCCGGACTTGTCCACGAGGCCGGCGGATTGCTGCTGGCGGATTGTGCGCAGAGCGCGGGCAAGATGCCGCTGCCGCCCTGCGACTTGGCAATCATCTCGGCTCACAAGTTCGGCGGCCCTATCGGGGTCGGCGCGCTGCTGGTGAGGGATTACGCCATGCTAGAGCCTGCAGGCGGGCAGGAGCGCGGATATCGGCGCGGGACCGAAAACCTGCCCGGTGCGCTGGGCATGGCGGCGGCGCTGGGGGCCTGCGGCGACCCGTATCTCGATCCCGCGATCCTCGCGCCGCTCGACCAGCTCGCACAGGAATGCCGCGATCTCGGAGGGACGTGGTTGTCGGACCGGCTCTCCGACCCGACGCCCTACATCCGCGCCATCGCCATGCCGAAGATGAGCGGCAGCGCGCAGGTCATGCGGTTCGACATGGCGGGCATTTCGGTTTCGCAAGGGTCTGCCTGTTCGAGCGGCACGATGAAGACCAGCCACGTCCTGCAGGCGATGCAAGTCGAACCCGAGATCGCCGACCGCACCATCCGCGCCAGCTTCGGCTGGAACACGACCGCAGAGGAAGTGGAACGCTTCTGCGAGGTCTGGGTAGAACTGGCGAAGGCATGATCTACCTCGACTACCAGGCTACGACCCCGCTTGCCCCCGAAGCGCGCGATGCCATGTTGCGCTGGCTCGACGGTCCGGGCGGCACCGGCTTCGGCAATCCGCATTCCCCGCACCGCATGGGACGGCAGGCGAAAGCCGCCATCGAACTGGCGCGCGAGCAGGTGGCGGCGCTCTTTCCGGCAGGCGGCAAGGTCGTCTTCACCTCCGGCGCGACGGAAGCGATCAATCTCGCCATAAGGGGCAGCGGGAAGGGCGGCACGGTCTCGGTATCCGCCATCGAACACGCCGCAGTGCTCGATACCGCGCAGGACGCGGGCAAGCGCCATGTCCTCAATGTGGCCGCCGACGGCCAGTGCAATACGAAGCAGGACCTTCCTGCCGATACGCGGCTGGTTTGCGTCATGCAGGTGAACAACGAGATCGGCACGATCCAGCCCACGCTCGAATGGCACCGCAAGGCGAAAGCGAGCAACGCGCTCTATTTGTGCGACGCGGTGCAGGCATACGGCAAGATCGAGGTGACCGGCGCGGACATGATCGCGATCAGCGCGCACAAGTTTCACGGCCCCAAGGGCGTCGGCGCCCTGTGGGTGCGCGAAGGGCTGGACCTCGACGAGGTGCAAACGGGCGGCGGACAGGAATTCGGCATCCGGTCGGGCACACTCAGCCCCGCGCTGATCGCGGGCATGGGCGCTGCGGCAGCGGAGGCGAAGGACCGGCTCGAACAGGACCGCGACCATGTCGAAACGCTCTGGAAGCGGGCGCTCGAACTGTTCGAGGGCTGGAAGCTCAACGGCAGCGCGGAGGCGCGCTGGCACGGCAATCTGAACATCCGCCGCGACGGGCTCGACGTGAACCGCCTGATGAGCGACTGCCGCGAGGTCATGTTCTCGGCCGGAAGCGCCTGCGCCAGCGGATCGGGTCGCACGAGCCACGTGCTCGAGGCTATCGGCCTGTCGAAAGCGCAGGCGAAGAGCTCCATCCGGCTGGGCTTCGGCCGCTACACGACGATGGACGAGATCGAGCAGGCTGCGAAGGCGATCAATTCGGCGGCACGGGAGCAGGAATTGTGAAGGTCCGGTTCACCACCTCCGATGGTAGTCACGTGGATGCCGAGGCAGAGCCGGGCGATAACCTCCTGCGCGTGGCGCAGGCTGCAGGCATGCCGCTGGAAGGGACCTGCGAAGGGCAGATGGCCTGTTCGACCTGCCACGTGGTCGTCGATGCCGAATGGTTCGAGCGCCTGCCTGAAGCGAGCGAGGAGGAAGAGGATATGCTCGACCTCGCCGCCGGCGTGCGGCGCACCAGTCGGTTGTCTTGCCAGATCTTGCTCACTGCAGACATAGACGGGTTGTCGGTCGCGATCCCCGCCGAAAGTCATGACATGAGCCGATGAACCGCGGTGTGGACGCCTCTCCTGCGGATCGTCTTGCGCCGCGCACGGGGGCGACCACCGCAGGCGTGCCGCTCGCCTTCAACCGCGAACCCGATCCACGGCTGAGGGACTGGGTATCCCGCTCGATGGTCGCGGTCGCCGAAGGGCCCGCAGACGTGACGCTGGAGGGGTATCTCTGCAACGATGCGTCCTACCTGCGCAGCGCCGTGGACGTGGACTGGATAGCGATGAGCCGGGAAGGGCCGGTACCCGTTCGCGACCGGACCATATTGTGCGGCCAGCACACCCGTTCCTGGAAACTGGAATATCGCGGCGGCATAAAGGTGGCAGGCCTGATGCTGCGGCCAGGCGCGCTGCGATCGCTCTTCGGTCTCGACGAGAAGGCCAATGCCGACTGCATCCGGATGATCGAGGAAACAGGCATTCCCGATGCCGAGGTGACCGGGCTCTATCGCGCGGGCATGGAACCGGCCGACTGGTTGCAAAGCCTGGAGGACTGGTTCGCGGATTTCATCGCCTGCAAGGCCGTTGCCCCGCCCGATCCGCTGGCGCAGGCGATCGAACTGCAGGCCTTCGCCGATCCCAATATTCGCCTCGACGATTTTGCCGAACGGGTCGGGGTTTCACCCAAGCAGGTCCAGCGCGTGGCGCAGCGCGATTTCGGCATGACGCCGAAGCAAGTCTTCCGCCGCGCCCGCATCCTCGACCTTGCGGCGCGGATTTGCGGCGTGGCCGACGAGGAAGAGGAGGAAATCCTTCTGCGGTTCTTCGACCAGGCGCACCAGATCAAGGAATTCCAGACCTTCTTCGGAGTGACGCCCGGTGCCTTCAAGCGCACGCGCTCGAACCTTTTCACGCTCAGCCTCGAAATCCGGCAGGCGCGCCGGCTGGAACTGCTCGAACGGATCGAACCGGGTGCCTTGCGCCCCTGGATGCGCGAGCCGATCCTGCATGCCGTAGCCTGACAGGATCGGCCGGCGAGCCTAGGCGACTGCCGGGGCCGCCTTCCTCAAAGCAGGCGCGCTGCCATAGGTCAGGTAGCGCCAGACCCATTCCATCGGCCCCATCGAATAGGCGCGTAGCCAGATTGGGCTGATGATGAGCTGCGCGATCCAGATCGCGATCACTACGAAGTAGAGCTCGTGCCGCTGCAGCTGGCCGTAATAGCCAAGGCCTACGAAGAAGATCGCACAGACGACCGAATGGGTGAGGTAATTGGTGAACGCCATGCGTCCCACCGCTGCCAGCGCGCGCTGGAAGGCGGGCACGATACCCGACCGGACCACCAGCAATAGCAGGCCGAGATGCCCGGCAGTCATCGCCAATCGTCCGAGATCGTAGGTTATGTGCGCCTGGCTGAAAGCGAGCAGGCTGAAGTTGTCCGCCACGATCATTCGCGTCTCGTAGGCATTCACGCTCAGCCCGATGCCGTAGCCGATCGCCACCATTGCGAGGTAGAAACCGGTCGACTTCTCGAGCGTGAAGACCCCCAGCTTGAACAGCGCCATGCCGATGATCATCATGCTGAAGATGTCGAAGAAATCGCGGTAGAACCACCAGCTTTCAAACCGGACGGTCAGTGCAGCGGTCTGCTTGAGCGCGCTCCAGTATCCCGCCGTTCGCTCGGCGATTAACACGTCGCGCTTCTCCGCAGTGATCGTGTGGTCGGCCAGCGCGCCTTCCCACTCGCCGGCAAGCGCCTTCTGCTCCGCTGTCGGTGTGGCACCCTCGACCTGCGTTGCCACATAGGCATCGTGGCTGCGCATCAGCAGCGAGTTGTCGAGTGCGTTCCAGCCGGCATTGAACAGCAGGCCCGCGACCCCGATCGCCAGCAGGGCGCGCGGGGCGAGCTTGCGGAAGACGAACAGCAGGACGGCGGTGAGGCCGTAGTAATAGAGGATGTCGCCCGACCACAGCAGGATGAAGCCGTTGAGCAGGCCGAAGCCGGTCAGCCACATGTTCCGCCTCAGGTAGATGTCGGCCACGTCGGTGCGTCCCTTTGCTTCCAGCCGCGAGGTGAACAGGATGATCCCTGCCCCGAACAGCATGGAGAATAGCCCGCGCTGCGTACCTTCGAACAGCATCGCGTTCATCACCCACACGCCGAGGTTCGCGCCTTCCGCGCCGCCCGCGTTCAGCGGGTTGTTGTAGGCAGCGGGCAGGCCGAATGCCGTGATATTCATCAGCAGAATGCCGAAAAGCGCCGCCCCGCGAACGAAATCGAGCGCGACGATGCGGTCGTCCGCCTTCGTCGGAAGCATGTCGGGTGTACCGGTTTGCGCACCGGCTAGCGGTGCCCCCTGAGCCGTAGTCGCCATTTTAACCCCTCCCCGGGTTTGAGGACCAGCGACCGCTAGGCAAGGGTCATACAGGCTTTAGGGAGGTGGAGATTGTAGATTTGCGTACCTGCATAGACGCAGCAAAAACCCCGCCGAAATTCACTCCGGCGGGGTAGACTGCCTATTTAAAACAGTATGTTGTTCAGGCGTTCTCGAGTTCGCGCTGCTCGACGCTCTCGCCCAGCATCTCGATCAGTGCCTTGCTGAAGGCCGGGATGTCTTCCGGCTTGCGGCTGGTGATGAGGTTGCCGTCAGTCGCCACTTCCTGATCAACGACGTTAGCACCGGCGTTCGTCAGGTCGGTGCGGATCGAGGGCCATGCGGTAACGGTCTTGCCCTTGATGAGGTCCGCTTCGGCGAGCAGCCACGGCGCGTGGCAGATCGCGGCGATCGGCTTGTTGGTGCTGGCGAACATCTTCACGATGCCGATCGCCTTGTCGTTCATGCGCAGGATGTCGGGATTCATCTGGCCGCCGGGCAGCAGCAGCGCGTCATAGCCTTCGCAGCTGTCGATCTCTTCGACCGTCTTGTCGACACCGACGCTCTCGCCCCAGTCCTTGTTGTCCCAGCCCTTGATCTCGCCTTTTTCGAGGCTGACTACGGTGGTTTCGAAACCGGCGTCTTCGAGGTTGGCCTTGGGCTTCATCAGTTCGGACTGTTCGAAGCCGTCGGTGGCGAGGATCATGATGCGTTTGGTGGCCTGTGCCATGGGGTAACTCCTTGAATTGCTGTTACCCGTACAACGTGTGGGGACAGCGGGCCGTTCCGTGCTGACAGGCGAGCCGTGGCTCTGGTAGGGCGAGTGCCATGGCCATTACCGAGATGGACGATTCAGGCGCCGATCCCTTCGACGCCATCGTCGACGCACCTTTCGATTCCGCGCTGTCAGAGCGCTACCTCGTCTATGCGCTGAGCACGATTACCGCGCGCTCGCTGCCCGATCTGCGTGACGGGTTGAAGCCGGTCCACCGCCGCCTGCTGTGGGCCATGCGCCAGTTGAAGCTCGACCCCTCGAGCGCGTTCAAGAAATCGGCCCGCGTGGTCGGCGACGTAATCGGCAAATACCACCCGCATGGCGATGCCTCGGTCTATGATGCGATGGTCCGCCTCGCGCAGGATTTCGCGCTGCGCTATCCGCTGGTCGAGGGGCAGGGCAACTTCGGCAATATCGACGGCGATAATGCGGCGGCTTACCGCTACACCGAAGCCCGCCTGACCAAGACCGCATTGCGCCTCATGGAAGGCCTCGACGAAGGCACGGTCGATTTCATCCCGACCTATAATGGCGAGGAGCAGGAGCCGGAAATCTTCCCCGGCCTGTTCCCCAATTTACTGGCCAACGGGGCAAGCGGCATCGCGGTCGGTATGGCGACCAACATCCCCTCGCACAACGTCGCCGAGATCGTCGATGCGACGCTGGAAGTGATCGACAACCCGCATGTCGAACACGCGCGGCTGATGGAACTTTTCAAGGGGCCGGACTTCGCCACCGGCGGCGTCGTCCCCGAAAGTGCGGAAACGATTGCCGCTGCCTACGAGACCGGGCGCGGCTCGCTGCGCGTGCGCGGCCGCTTCCATGCCGCCGAAGCCGACAAGGCCGAAGACCGCGAAGCGGGGATCGAACGCCTCGGCGGCGGCCAGTGGCAGCTCGTCATCTCCGAAATTCCCTACCAGGTGCAGAAGGGCAAGCTGATCGAGCAGATCGCCCAGGCGATCGCCGACAAGAAACTTCCCATCCTCGAGGACGTGCGCGACGAGAGCGACGAGCAGATCCGCATCGTCCTCGTCCCGCGCAGCCGCAATGTCGATCCCGAACTGCTGAAGGAGAGCATCTACAAGCTCACCGACATGGAAACGCGCTTCGGCCTCAACCTCAATGTGCTCGACGCTTCGCGTACTCCGATGGTCATGGGGCTGAAGGAGCTGCTGAACAACTGGATCGCCAGCCAGATCGACATCCTCCAGCGTCGCAGCCAGCACCGGCTCGACCAGATCGCGCGGCGGCTGGAACTGGTCGAAGGCTATATAATCGCCTTCCTCAACCTCGACCGCGTGATCGAGATCATCCGCTACGAGGACGATCCCAAGGCGGTGATGATGGAGGAGTTCAAGCTCACCGACCGGCAGGCCGAAGCCATCCTCAACATGCGCCTGCGATCTTTGCGCAAGCTGGAGGAAATGCAGCTGCGGCAGGAAAAGGACGACCTGCTGAAAGAGCAGGACGAACTGGAAAAGCTGCTCGGCAGCCCGGCCCGCCAGCGCACCCGCCTGAAGCGCGATCTCAATTCCCTGCGCAAGGAGTATGGCGAGGACACCGCGCTCGGCCGTCGCCGCACCACGATCGAGGAAGCCGCGCCGGCTGTCGAATTCAGCATGGACGCCATGATCGAGAAGGAGCCGGTGACGGTCATCCTTTCGCAGAAGGGCTGGATCCGCGGGGCCAAGGGCCACCTGCCGCTGGACCAGGAGTTCAAATACAAGGAAGGCGATGCGCCCGCCTTCGTGCTGCACGCCCAGACCACCGACAAACTGCTGCTGGTCGGCGACGATGGCCGCGTATTCACGCTGGGGGCGGACAAGCTGCCGGGCGCGCGCGGCTTCGGCGAACCGGTCCGCAACACGCTCGACATCGAGGCGAGCGCGCAGATCGTGTCGGTCATCGTCCACCGCGAAGGGCAGGAAGTCCTGTTGGCCGCGAGCACGGGCAAGGGCTTTGCCGCCACGACCGACGTCATGCTCGCCGAAACCCGCAAGGGCCGCCAGGTGGTGAATCTGCCGGGCGATGCGAAGCTCAAGGTCGCGCGGCCCATTCCCGCAGGCCACGATCATGTCGCCGTGGTGGGCGACAATCGCAAGCTGGTGGTCTTCCACCTCGAGGAACTGCCGCGCCTCGCCAAGGGGCAGGGCAACAAGCTGCAGGGCTACCGCGACGGCGGCCTCAGCGATGCGACCACTTTCACGCTGGCCGAAGGGCTGAGCTGGGCGATGGGCGGCAAGGGCGACCGGACGCGCACCGAAACCGACATGTGGCAGTGGAAGGTCGCGCGCGGCGGGGCCGGGCGCCTGCCGCCGCAGGGCTTCCCGCGCGACAACCGCTTCACCTGAATCAAAAGAGGCCGGGAACGCGGCTGCGCACCCGGCCTCATGCGACCCTGAAGAACTCAGGGAACCGGTGTCGGCTTATTCGCCTGCGCTACCGGCAGCCGAAGCGGCCTGGGCCATCGCGGCATCGATCTGCGCGTTGGTCAGGCGGGCCATCAGGCCGTGGTCGGTGGCGTCGAAGTATTCGCGCAGCAGCGTGACCTTGTTGGTTTCGTCACCGCCGCGGGCGAGGACGATGTTGTCACCGTCGATTTCGAGCACGGTGCCGAGCGGTGCGTGCTTGGCGTCCATGGCTTCGGCGCCGACGACGAGGGCGGCGTCACGCTTGGCAGCGGCTTCGGCGAGCTGTGCGTCGATCATGCCGTCGAGCTGGACCTTGGTGACCGTGATGGTCGGGCCGGTTTCGCCCTGACCGTACATTTCCACGCCCAGCGGAACCTTGTGCTTGCCGGTGTCGAGCACGGCCTGACCGTTTTCGACCGAGACGATGGTGCCGACGGCATTGCCTTCGGGACCGGTAACGGTAGCGCCGGCAACGACCTGTTCGTTGGCAAGGGCAGGGGTGGCGGCAAGGACGGCAGCAGCGGCAGCCAGCTTGACGAATTTCATGAATGTACTCCTAGACTTGTTCAAACTAATCGACCCCTCGGCGCGAAGCGGCGCGCTGCGGATCGACGAAAAATGTGAGCGGCGGCGGACGAAAGCCCAGCACGTGAATGCCGCATGCCCCCTCAAGAAGCGGGGCGTTCTATGACAAAATGGCTGCCATTGGGCAACCGCTAGCCCGGTTTTTATGCTGCAGTGCAGCTTAAGCTGGGCTGAAGGGCTTGTCGGGCAAGCGCAAGCGGTCAGGCAAAAGGGCTGTTGCGCTGCACCCTTTCCAACGGGTCAGCGGGCGGCCAGTTCCTCGTCGAGCAACTGCATGACGCGCTCGCGGGGCGGGAATTGTTCCGCAATCCAGCGGGCCTCGACCGCTCGCAGGATACGCGCGACATCGGGTCCGGCACTGACTCCGCGCTGGACGATTTCGCCGCCCTTGAGCGGAAGCTCGGGAACCTCCCAACCATCCAGTTCGCGCGTCGTTTGGCCTGCGATCAGCAGCCGGTCGCGCGCGCCTTCCACGCCCTCGGCATAGGCGAGCGCGCGCGGTGCGCCGGCGTCGGTGTCCCTGCGTTCCGCCGCGCAGACGAGGCGGGCCCGCTGGGCGCGCGAGAGGCGCAGGCGGGCCGATACGGCCTCGGCAACGGAAGGGATGGGGGGCAGCAGGGCCGCAAGACGGCGGACGGGATCGCCCGGCGTGCCGGTTGCAGCCTCGTGTGCGACAAGCGCAACGAAGACCGCCTGCTCGCGCTCGCGCGCCTCGGGCAGGATGACAGCAAGCACGCCGAGCTGCGCCATCAGCGCTACCGCGCCGCGCGGGTCGGGCAGGGAGAAAATGCCCAGCAGTTCCATCGCCACGCGTTCGCGGCTCAGGCCCTTCAGCGTGTGCGCCAGTTCCTGGCAGGCCGCGACCGCTTCCGCGTTCGGCTCGTCTCCGAAGCGCGCCTGGAAGCGGAAATACCTGAGGATACGCAGGTGATCCTCGCGAATTCGTTCGTGCGGGTCCCCTATGAAGCGGACGTGGCGCACATCGAGATCGGCAAGTCCGCCGAAATAATCGCTGATCTCCAGCGTTTCGGGATGTGCGTAGAGCGCGTTGATCGTGAAATCACGGCGCGCTGCATCTTCCTGCCACTCGGTAGCAAAGGCCACGGTTGCCCGGCGGCCATCGGTTGACACGTCGTGGCGCAAGGTGGTGATCTCGACCGGCCCGCCTTTCAGGATCGCCGTTACCGTGCCGTGATCGATGCCCGTAGGCACCGTGCGGATGCCCGCTTCCTTGCAACGGTCGATCACCGCGTGCGGCAGCAGCGGTGTCGCAAGGTCGATGTCGTGGATGTCCTTGCCGAGCAGCGTGTCGCGCACCGCGCCGCCGACATAACGCGCGTTGTCGGGCCCCAGCGCGGCCACGAGGGCGGCGAGGTCCTTGCGCTTGGTCCAGGCGGCTTGCGGCAGGCGGTTCATGTGCGTGCCTTTAGAGCGGTCAGTCCGTCCACGCCAGCCGCCGCGACAGGTTGATGCAGATCGCCGCGGTCACGCCCCAGATGCGGTAGCCTTGGTGATCGAGCTCGTAATAGCGGCGCATGGCGCCTTTCCAGAACACCTCGTTCTCGCTCCAGCTTTCGGGCTGCATGAGCAGCGAGAGCGGCGCCTCGAACCAGCTTTCCACCTCGCGCGGGTCGGGGCGGATGGGCAGGTCGGGCGGGACGGTGGCAAGCACCGGAGTGATGTCGAAGCCGGTGCCGGTCTGGTAGCGGTCGGTCGTGCCGATGATGCGGACGTGGTCGCGCTCGATGCCCAGCTCCTCCCACGCTTCGCGAAGGGCCGCTTCGACCGGGTCTTCCCCATGGTCGAGCTTGCCGCCCGGAAAAGCGACCTGCCCAGGGTGGTCGCGCATGGTGCGCGGGCGCTGGGTGAGGAGGACGGTCGGGTCTTCCCGCTCGGTCACAGCGATCAGCACTGCTGCATCGGCCGTGCGCTCGAGGTCGGCGAACCGCGCATCGGTCAGCAGTTCGGGCGAGCGCGCGGCATGGCCCTGCTCGAACAAATGCGCCAGGCGGTCGAACATTACGCTCATGCAGGCACCAGCGAGAAAGCCTCGCCCCCGCTGGACACGGTCCAGTCGTCGCCATGCTCCAGAGCGATGCGCGCAAGCTGTTCGTAGGTCGAACGGTTCAGCCGCGCCTCGCAGCCGCGCCGGACATGGAGGTAGATCGCCGGCGCGTCGGGATCGCCCGCGGCGCGTATGGCGTTGTCGGGGCAGGCCACGACCAGTTCGTCGGTATTGATGCGAAAGGCGAGATTGCCCTCGATCTCGGACACGTCGGTAGCGATGAAACAGGCATCTTCCACTTTGATCGCCAGCTTCTGGAAGGGCGTTACCAGCCAATAGCTGCCGTCGTCCTCGCGGCGTAGCAGGCCCGCGAAGGCGCGCACCATGGCGGGGCGGGAGATCGGGCTTCCCTCGTGCAGCCAGGTCCCGTCGGCAAGGATGCGCATGTGGCTCTCGCCCACCTGTTCGGGCGTCCACTGTTCAACCGGAGGCAGCTTGCGCGCCGCGACCTGCTCCGCGATCTGGGCGAGCGAGAGACCGGCGAGTTCGGGAGGCGGGGTATAGACCATCGCCGCCTTACTTGGGGCGATGCGGCCTGCGGTGCAACCTATCCCGCGAGCTGACCGGGCCAGGGCCCGAGCATGCCTTCGCGCGGCAGCACTGCCGGATTGCTCGTGCGGGCCAGCAGGCGGTGCTGTTCATAGGGGCCGGGGCAGTGCCAGCCGCCCGTATGCTGAGCGGTGAAATCCCAGCGGTCGTAATAGTCTGGATCGCCGATCATCACCTGCGGCAGCGGAGCAGCGCCGGTTTCGAAACCGCTTTCCACTGCGCCGAGGCTGGAGGCCATCAGTGCCTTGCCGAACCCTTCGCCCTGCCGCCCCGGCATTACTGCGACGGGACCGACCATGATCATCGGGTGCGGGCGACCTTCCGGGTCGGTCAGCGCCACCGGCCACAGCTGGATCGTGCCGGCGAGATAGTCGTCTTCGTCCAGCGCGGCGAAGCTCAGCGCGTCGAGTGCCTCCATGCCCTCGCGGATGCGATAGGCGGTGCGGGCGTGACGCTGCTCTCCGAAGGCTGCGTCGAGCAGCTCTTCGACCAGCGCGGGGTCGATCGCGGAAAGGGGGACGATGGTCGCCATGGCGGCGCGGCGCTTAGGGCCGCGCACGCCATGAGTCGATCAATTTCGCCTTACTTGGGGCGAAGCTCCAGCAGGCGGCCGCCTTCGCCGTCCTCCAGCACCCAAAGTGCTCCGTCGGGGCCTTCGATAACCGAACGGATACGCTTGCCCATCGGATAGCGGGCGACTTCGCGGGCGCTTTCGCCGTCGATGGCGACGCGGACGAGCGCTTCGGTCTTGAGGCCGGAGATGAGCAGGTCGCCCTTGAGGCCGGGGAAGAGGTCGCCGCGATAGAAGGCCATGTTCCCCGGCGCGATGACCGGGGTCCAGTTGATCGCGAACTTCGCGAAACCATCATCCGCCGTGTGATCGGGGATGTCGGTGCCATTGTACTGGTCGCCGTTGGATCGGACCGGCCAGCCGTAGTTCTGGCCCTTCTTGACGAGGTTCAGCTCGTCACCGCCCGCCGGACCATGTTCGATTTCCCACAGGCGCCCCTCGGAATCGAAATCGATGCCGAGCAGGTTGCGGTGGCCCCACGACCAGATCTCGTTGCTCGGGCTGCCCTGCGCAGCGAGAGGATTGCCGGCGGCAGGCGTACCGTCGAGGTTCAGGCGCACGACGGTGCCCAGCGTGTTCGAGGTGTCCTGTGCAGGCTCCTGCTTCTGGCGGTCGCCGCTGGTCACGAAGAGATACTGCCCGTCCGGGCTGACCGCGATGCGGTGCGAATAGTGCCCGCGCCCGGTGACCTTGGGCGTCTGGCGCCAGATCACCTCGAGGTCCGAAATCGCGCAGGTCTTCGTGGTCGGGCAGATCATGTTGCCGCGCCCGACGACCGCCCCGCGGGTGTCGCCTTCACCGGCCTCGGCCCAGCTGAGGTAGATCGTGCGCATGGCAGAACGCAGGCGCGCCTCGCGCGGCAGGAAGGCGACATCGCCAAGGCCGCCCTGGCCGCCGTAGTCGACATCCGGAAGACCGCTGACCGTGCCGACGGTGCCGTCCTTCGTATTGACGAACTTCATCGTGCCCGACTTCTCGGTGATGAACAGGCGGTCGGTGCCGGGCAGGAAGGCCAAAGCCCATGGTTCGTTGAAGCTGCCGTGTTCGGTGATTGCGAATTCGATGTCGGTCGGTGCGGGCGTCGAAGCCGCTTCCGTTCCGCCATCGGTGGAATAGCCGCTGCCGCAGCTTGCGAGCAGCAGGGCGCCGGGTAGGGTGGCGGCGAACAAGGTAAGGCGCTTCATGTTTTCATCGTCTCCCGAACATGGTCTTGGCCGCGCACCGCTGGTCGTCGGGGTCGACGAGGCGGGGCGCGGGCCACTGGCTGGTCCCGTCGTCGCTGCCGCGGTGGTGCTTTGCAACCCCTGTCCGCAAGGCCTCGATGATTCCAAAAAGCTCAGTGCGGCGCGTCGTTCCGCACTGGAACCGCAAATTCTCGATAACTGTGCATGGGGTTTGGGCGTGGTCGATGTCGAGGAGATCGACCGGATCAACATCTTCCAGGCGACCATGCTGGCGATGACGCTGGCCGTATCACGATTGGTGAAGGCCATGGGGAGCGAGCCCGAGGCAGTGCTGATCGACGGCAACCAGACGCCGCACGGGCGCTGCGCGGACTGGCGCTGGCCTGCCCGCGCCATCGTCGGCGGCGACGGGTCGGAAGCGTGCATTTCGGCTGCCTCCATCCTCGCCAAGGAATACCGCGACCGGCTGATGTGCGAGGCGGCAGAGGCACACCCCGAATATGGCTGGGACCGCAACAAGGGCTACGGTTCGGCCCAGCACATGGAAGCGCTGCGCGTCCACGGTCCCACGCCGCTCCACCGCCGCAGCTTTGCGCCGGTCAGCCAGATGGTGCTGCTCTAGCCCCTACTGGGCGAACGCCTTGGCGCGCAGCGTCTCGATATAGGACTTGCCGAAGCTTTCCGCAGAATCGTCGTCCTTGGCCATTCCGCCTTCCTGCTCGTTCGCCGCCGTGATCTCGTCGCGGCTGTTGACGCGCGGGAAGGGTTCGGGCGGGACCGGCACGTCGAGGAACCGGCACAGCGGCTCCCATCCTTCCTTGGGATGGAACACCAGCAGCCGGTCGGGCGGCAGGCTGGCGTTGATATGCTCGTTCCGGTCTTCGAACCATTTGGTCATGAAGGCCCGGTCGCGGATGTCGCCGCCGTGGAAGTGGTCGAAGATCGTGCCCTTCATCATGTCGCCTGTGGGGGTCCCGACGAGATGGGCCTGCATTTCGTCCGAGAAGATCGTTTCGCTGACGGATTCGAACCAGCTGTCCGCATCGCGCACGGTCAGGATGACCTTGGTATCCGGATAGTGGTCCGCAAGCTCGCGCCAGTAGGAGGCGGACGGATAATCGACGGTCGACTGGAAGCCCTTGAAGATTTCGTCCCAATCGGGTCGACCGCTTATCGCGTCGAGCCATAGCGGCACCTGCCGCCGCGCATCGGCGAACAGTTCCGCCATGTGGAAACAGGGGCCGAAACCGATGTGCTCCAACGCGAACTTCATCGTGAAGGTTGCGGTACGCCCCACACCTGCGCCGATTACCTTGAGTGCCATGTATTCCTCCCGGTTGAGCGACCCGGGTCGAATGGAGGGCACAGTTTCCAAAAATTCCCGGCAAAGTCGAGTCTTCGAGGCCACACCCCACCATCTTGAGTCCGGTGAATCCGGCCAGACTCAACATCTTGTGGGGGACTCCTTTCGTTCTCCCTCAGCTCTTGTGGCTGGCCGCGATATGCAACCCGGAAGATGCTTGACGCGGACTCCGTTTGGACTCACCCTGTGGATAACTACGGACAGGGGAACCTTCATGGGGGTCATCGAGACCACGAAATCGCGCGCCCGGCGCATCGAGAAAGAAGCGGAACTTCCGCTCGAAATGCCGCGCGGCGAGCTGCCGGTGGGACGCATCCTCGACGGGGACTGCGTGGAAGCCATGCGTTCGATCCCGACCGCCTCGATCGACCTCGTCTTTGCCGACCCGCCCTACAACCTCCAACTGGGCGGCGATCTCGCCCGGCCCGACGGCAGCCATGTCGATGCCGTGACCGACGATTGGGACAAGTTCGACACTTTTGCCGCCTATGACGAGTTCACCCGTGCCTGGCTGACCGAGGCGAAACGCATCCTCAAGCCCGACGGCGCGCTGTGGGTGATCGGCAGCTATCATAATATCTACCGCGTCGGCGCGATCCTGCAGGACCTGGGCTTCTGGATTCTCAACGACATCGTCTGGCGCAAGTCGAACCCGATGCCCAATTTCAAGGGCACCCGCTTCACCAATGCGCACGAGACGCTGATCTGGGCGAGCCAAGGCGAAAAGGCGAAGTACCACTTCAACTACCGCGCGATGAAGACGCTCAACGACGAGCTCCAGATGCGCAGCGACTGGGTCCTGCCGATCTGCAATGGCGCGGAACGCCTGAAGGAAGGCGGGACCAAGGTCCACCCGACGCAGAAACCCGAAAGCCTGCTCTACCGCGTGCTACTGTCGACCACGGAAAAGGGCGACGTCGTGCTCGACCCCTTCTTCGGCACCGGCACGACCGGGGCGGTGGCCAAGCGCCTCGGCCGCCAGTGGATCGGGTGCGAGCGCGAGGGCGTCTATCGCAATGCCGCTCTGAAACGGATCGAGAAGGAACTCCCGCTCGACGAAAGCGCGCTGACCACCATGCAATCGAAGCGTACTGCACCCAAGGTCGCCTTCGGCGCGCTGGTCGAAAACGGCTTCATCACGCCCGGCACCCAGGTGTTCGACAAGAAGCGCCGCTGGGTCGCCACCGTGCGCGCCGACGGCTCGCTCGCCTATGAAAAGCAGACCGGCAGCATCCACGGCCTCGGCAAGGAATTGCAGGGCGCGCCCAGCTGCAACGGCTGGACATTCTGGCACTACGAGAACGGCGGCGAGATCAAGCCCATCGACGCCGCGCGCCAGCTGTATTTGCTGGCAGTCGAGGACTAGCGCCTACTCGGCCGCCGGAGCGTCCGTTTCCACCAGTCGCCCGTATTTGCGCAGCACCTCACGCAGCCGGTCGTGCGGCAGGGCGTGGGCGGTGTTTCCGTTGATCCCGGTCATGGTGCGCGCGGCGACCAATGCGTTGATCACAGCTTCCTCGGTCGCTTCGACCGTGGCGCGGAAAATCGGGCTCAGCGCGTCGTTTGACAGGCTGGTCAGTTCCGCGCTGCCTTCGCGGCCCCACTTGCCGGGATTGCCGGTGGAAAAGGCAATGAAGATGTCGCCCGAACCGTTCGAGGCGAAGGAGCCGTTGCGGGCGATACCCATGGTGGCGCGCTGGGCCACGCGCTTCAATTGGTGCGGCAGGAGCGGTGCGTCGGTGGCGACGACGATGATGATCGACCCGGTTTCCTGGTTATGATCGCCATAGGTGGTGGTCAGATCGGTGATCTCGCGGCCCACCGGCACGCCTGCCACCGTGAAGGTGTCCCTGATCCCGTAGTTCGACTGGACCAGCACGCCGACGGTGTAGTCGTCTCCCGCTGCCTTCACCACCCGCGAGGAGGTGCCGATGCCGCCCTTGAAGCCATGGGTGATCATGCCGGTGCCGCCGCCCACATTGCCTTCGGCCATCCGGCCGCCAGCCGCATTGTCGAGCGCTGCGAAGACGTGCTCCTTCTTCACGTGGAAGCCGTTGATGTCGCTGAGGTCGCCGTCATAGGTCTCGCCAACCACGGGCAGCATCCAGAAGGTATCGGGCTCGCCGGCAAGCGGGGCGAAGAAGCGGCGCTTGTGTGCCCACTCGATCGTGGCATCGCGCACCGTGCCGACGCTGTGGGTATTGGTGATCATCACCGGGCCTTCCAGCCAGCCCGATTCCTCGACCCAGGTGGTGCCGGTCAGCTCGCCATTGCCGTTGAGCGCGTACCAGCCTGCGAACACGGGATCATAGGCCTTGCCGCGCGGCAGGATGGCCGTAACGCCGGTGCGGACCGGCCCTTCACCGACGACGAGGTCGCCATCGCCGGAAATCAGCGTGGTATGGCCGACCTCGATACCGGCGACATCGGTGATGGCGTTGAGGGGGCCGGGAGTGCCGTCGAAGGGTACGCCGAGGTCCCTCGCGCGGACCTGCGGAGCGTCCGCCTGCTGTGCGTGCACGGCAGTCATCGCGCCAGTTCCGGCAGCGCACAGCAGAAGCGCCGAGCCGATCGCTCGCATGGCAGAACGCATTTTCCCTCTCCTCTCCAGCCAGGCAAACCGGACCCCGTTCCCGCGGCACGAATGTGTGCCCTCGTGGAGACTTGATACTGCCGTCCTGCAGCTACGCAACCGCGCGCTGACGCCTAGCCGATGGCTTCGGCCTCGACAGCGCCCGCCACCCCGGCTCCACTGGCGTAGGCGAACTCGGGACCATCGAGGCTGATCGCGGGAATCTCCTCGCGCTCGCGCCAATAATCCTGGTTATGCCGCCACTCGGGCTTGTCCCCGCGCCGCGGCATCTGGTCGAGCCCGCGCATGAGGTAGCCGGGATTGAAATTGTCCGCTTCGATCCAGGGCAGGAGCTTCATGCCCTTGTCCTCGGGCCGGAACTGCACCTCCACACGGCGCGCGCTTTTCCCGTCCATGTGGTTGAGCAGCGAACAGACGAAATCGCCGAGCATGTCGACCCGCAGCGTCCAGCTGGCGCGGAAATAGCCGAAGACCCACACCATGTTCGGCACGCCGGTGAACATCATCCCGCGATAGGTCACCGTGTCGTGCCAATCGACCCGCTTCCCGTCGACGAAGAAGGGAATGTCGCCCATCACCGACAGCTGGAAACCGGTGGCAGCGACGATCAGGTCGACTTCGATTTCCTCGCCGGAGGACGTCATGACGCCCTTTTCGGTGAAGCGGTCGAGCGTATCGGTGACGACGGTCAGCTTGCCTTCTACCGCGCATCGGAAAACGTCGCCTTCGGGACAGAAGGCGAGGCGCTGCTGCCACACGCGGTATTTCGGCGTGAAGTGCGGCTCGAACTCGAAATCGGGCTTGCCGGTAAAGGCGCGGACCAGTTCCTTCAGTTCCTCGAAGACCGCATCCGGTTCCTCGAGGCAGCGCTTCGTCAGCATGTCCTGGTCGAACATGATCTGCTGGCGCACCACGCGGTGGACGGTCGACTCGTCGACGCCGATTTCGCGCAAGCGGTCGGCCAGTTCGTTCTTGTTCTCGCTGCAGAAGAAATAGGTCGGCGACCGCTGGAGCATGGTGACGTGCTCCGCCTTCTCGGCAAACGCAGGGACGACCGTCGCGGCCGTTGCGCCCGATCCGATTACCAGCACGCGCTTGCCCGTAAAGTCGTAGTCCGGGTCCCACTGCTGGGCATGGACGAAATCGCCCTTGAAGTCGGACAGTCCCTTATCCTGCCATTCCGGCGGAATGTAGGGCGTCTTGTGGTCGTAATAGCCCTGGCACATCCAGAGGAAGCTGCAGGTGAATACGAGGCTTTCGCCGTCCGAGAGGCGGGTCGCCCCGACGGTCCAGAGGTCGGTCTCGCGCGAAAAACTGCACCGGTCGATCCGGTGGCCGTAGCGAATGTGGTCGCCGATGCCGTTCTCCTCGATCACCTCGCCCATGTACTTGAGGATTTCTTCCGCACTGGCGATCGGCGCGCCGATCCACGGCTTGAAGCGGTATCCGAAGGTGTAGAGATCGCTGTCCGAGCGCACGCCCGGGTATTTATGTGTGTCCCAGGTGCCGCCGAACGTGTCCTTCATCTCGAGGATCGCATAGCTCTTGCCCGGGCACTGGTCCTGCAGGTGGTAGGCAGACCCGATCCCGGAAATCCCCGCCCCGACGATCAGCACGTCGACATGCGTCGGTTTGGTCATGGCTGTAACAGCGTTCATCCTGCTCTCCCGCAAATATTCCCACCGATGCTTGTCTAGGACCCATCCGGAAAGCTTCATTGACGTGAATCAACGCATGCCTTCGCCGTCGCTCCTCGTTGACCGCATGATGCCACTGGTGTCCCCCGGCTTGAAGAGGGAAAGGTCAGCGCTTGGCGGCAGGCGGAGTGACCCAGTCGCCCGGCCGTGCAGACCGGTCCAGCGCCGCCTGGCGGTCGGGCCTGCCGATGAGGTCAGCAAGCAGCGGCGCGGGCGGCCTGTCGATGACGAGGCTTCGCACCGGCACCGGGCTATTGCGCCACGCAACGACGAGGCCCTGTTCGCCCACTGCTGACCGGTCCGGAAAGCGGGTTTCGCCGGCCCCGGAATACTGCGGCCCGACCTTTACCTTGGCACTGTCGCCTGCCGACAGGACTACGCGTGGAGACGGGGAGGGGCCATCCTGCGCCTCTGCCGCATTCCCTCCGGCGAGGCCGATGGCAAGCGCTGCGATCCCGCTGGCGCGCCTCACGGGCAGAACCAGTCGAAATAGCGCCCGCTGTTCGACCACAGCTCGGCATTGGTGCCGTCGACACCGGCAATGAACCAGCCGTTGCGCCTCTTTCCGGCTGAATACTGGTAGAGGATTTCGCTATTGTCGCAGCTGTAGGCGGGTTCGCTTCCGCCGAAGCGGCGCACCTCGGTGCCATCGAGAGCAAGCTGGATCAGCTCGCCTGAATTCCGATCGGCCAAGACGATTTGCGCCTCGCCCTGTCCCTCGGGGTTGGTGACCGAAACGAACTGCTCGATGGAGAGGTTCTCCCCGTCATAAATGAGCCGCGGGGGTGTGCCACCACTGATGTCGTAGGCGAAAACGCTGTCGTAGAGGCCGGCCGATCCGTCGAGCGGTGCACCTATGAAAATGACCTCGTTGGATGTCGCGAAATCGGGACTGAACCTTATGCCGCCGGTACCCCACTCGCCATCGACGCCCCATTCCACTCTCTCGCCGCCCCACTGGTCGAGCGGAACGGGGAAGAAGATGTCCTGGTCGAAGTCGTAGATGTAGATCAGGTAGGGCGAACCGAACCCGGTGTATTCGTGGATCGGTTCGGTCCAGACGACGTATCGCCCGTCCGGCGAGAAATCCATGACTTCGGGATGATCGCCGCCGGACAATGCCCTGACCCGAGTAGGCGCGTCTACCTTGCATGGGTCACTGCCCCAACTGGTCACGTAGATGCCGGTCTCGCCGATTGAATATGCGAGCCGCTTGCTGGCAGCATGATAGTTGAAGCCGCGCAGCGTCGGTCCGCCGTTCGGCGTTTCCACGACCATGCACGCCTGATCCCCCGCGCGGTTCGCAAGCCGCAATTGCTTGGCTGTCTTGGTGGAATCGAAATAGGCGATCGCCGGAACGAACGGCTCTGCCGGAGGATCTTCGCCTCCGCCGCCGCCCTTACCGCCACCCTTGCCTTCGGGGGGCGCAGCAACCAGCGCAGCGGCTCCGCAAGCGGCCAATACAGCCGCGCCAAATATGTAGTGTTTCATGTCCTGGCCTCGCACTCTCGATCGGGAAGTGCGACCCGCCAATATCCGCAGGAATTCTGCGCTGATGATGCGAGACAATAGCATCGATGCGCTCGTCGAGTCCAATCGTCCATCGACGGAATGGCAAGCCCATGTAAACATTGATCGAGGCCGGCAGGAACGCTCGGTTCGGTCGAGGCGCAAATTGCCGTTCGGGCTCCCACTCCTTATCTTTGTGGCGTTCCCGAATATTTGGCGATACGCTGTATAGTTGTACGACAGCTCGGAATTGCCGATGGATGTGTCGCGTCAAACACTGCTGACAGCTGCCAGCCTGGCAGAACAGGCCGACTTCAGGATCGGCAGTGTCACTGTCTATCCTTCAATCCGCATTGTTGCTGCAGGTCACCGGCGCGAAAAGGTCGAGCCGCGGGTGATGCAGGTGCTGATCGCACTGGCTCAGGCAGCCAATGAAGTGCTGACCCGCGACGAGCTGTTCGAGCGCTGTTGGGGGGGTGTATTCGTTGGCGACGACAGCCTCAACCGCGCCGTCGCCGGCGTGCGGCGCATCGCCAGTCACCTTGCCGACGACAGTTTCACCATCGAGACTATTCCGAGGACAGGTTACCGGCTCGTGTCGGAGCACGGTCCGCAGATGCTCGAGGACGATGCTGTCGCTGTGGATGATCCGATACCGCTGGCCAGCAGTGGCGGGATATCCAGGCGCTGGCTGGTGGCAGGAGGTGCGGCTGTCGGCCTTGGCGCGGCGCTCGTATTCTGGACCCGGGGCGGGCCGGTCGACCCGGCGCAGGAGCTGATCGACGAAGCCCGGATCGTGATGCGGGCCGGCTCGCCCGACGCAATGAGCCGCGCGATCGGGCTATTGCGGCAGGCGGTGGCAAAGTACCCCGAAAGCGGCCCTGCCTGGGGACTGCTCTCGCTGGCCTTGGCTCGGGTCGACGAGCACGCGCTGGACACTGCAACCATCAGCGTTGAAGAAATCGAAAGGTCGGCCAATCGCGCCCTGCAACTCGAAAGCGGCAATGCCGATGCCATGGCCGCGCTGGCGATTTCCATCCCCTATTACGGGGACTGGCTGGCAACCGAGCAGCGGTTCGACCAAATCCTGGCCAAGCATCCCGATCACATCTTCACCCAGGATTCCCGGCTGTTCTTCCTGGGCGCGGTCGGCCGGATGAAGGAATCCGCCGAAGATCGGTTCGATCTGGTCAAGCGCGCGCCCTTCGATGCCGCAGTGGGCTACAAGGAGGTCTATGCGCACTGGTTCATGGGGGATATCGCCAAGGCGGACCGCGCGGCCATGCGCGGCCTCGACATGTGGCCGCGCGACCCGGGTTTCTGGTTCGCAAGGCTTTGGGTGCTCGCCAACACCGGGCGGATCGACCGCGCGCTGGCTCATGTCTCCGACCAAGCAACACGCCCGGCGTTTCCACCGCCCATGTTCGACACCATGCGACTTGCGCTCGAGGCGGCCCAGAGCCGGCAAGCTGCAGCGATTGCCGCCGCGACCCAGCGCGTGATGATGAGTGTGGGCCAGAATGTGTCTGCGGTGATCAATGCGATGATGCTGCTGAATATCATGGGGGCCATCGACGATGCATTCACGCTGGCCGATGCCTATTACCTCGAACGCGGGCCCATCATCGCCGCCATGCAATGGCGCCCGGGCCAGCCTGTGGTGCCCGACCAGCGCCGCCGCAAGACCAACATGCTGTTCGTGCCGACCATGCGGGCAATGCAGCAGGATCCGCGCTTCATGCCGTTGATGGAAGACATCGGTCTTGCCGCCTATTGGGACAAGCGGGGTATCGCGCCGGACTTCCTTGCCGGCCCTTCCGGCTAGAAGCTTGCTTCCACCCCGATCGCGATCTCTCGCGGCCTTCCCGTGCTGGCGAAATTCGGATTGAAGAGATTGGTAACGGTGAACCGGTCCAGCAGGTTGCGCGCATAGGCGACCAGTTGCACCCGCCCGAAATCATAGGAAGCGCGCGTGTCGACTATTGTGCTCGCACCGATCCGCAGCGCTTCGGTGTTCGCGTCGTCGCTGAAGTAGCCGCTCTGGTGCCGGACTTGCGCGGACAGCTGCAGCGGTTCGACCGGGCGCCAGTCGATCGCACCCGACAGGCTGAGGCCGGGCGAGCGCTGGAATGACTTGCCGAGCGTCGGATCAACGGGCTGCTCGGTCCGGTCCACCTCGGTCTCCAGGAGCCCGATTCCCGCCCTGACCGAAAGGTTGGCCAGCAGCTTCCAGCCCAGTTCCGCCTCCAGACCGTAGCTATGCGCTTTCGGGGCATTGGAGAATTCCGTCGCCTGCGTGGGCACGCCGTTCGGCAGGATGATCGGGACCAGCTGCGGTCGCTGCGCATTTTCGATATCGGCATAGAACAGGTTCGCCGCCAGGGTCGCCTTTCCGCCTGCGAACCTTGCCCGGGAAAACGCCTCGTAGTTCCACAGCTTCTCGGCATCGAAATCGTCTGCGGCTCGCCTTGCGAGGCTGATCGTCGTCCCGCCGGGATTGAATGCCCGCTGTGCCACGAGGCCGAGCGTGAGGTTCTCGCTCGGCTCCCACGCGACCGACAGCTTGGGCAGCCAGGCAGAGAATGTCTCGTCGTAGTCGAGCACGATGCCGCCGATGCCGCCGACCCTGACCTGCCGGTCCGTCTCGTAGCGCAGGCCCCCGGTGAGCGACAGCGAGGGGATGAGGTGCCAGCTCGCTTCGCCGAACAGGCCGAGGCTGTCCTGCTCGTCGTCGAAAGTGCCGGTGCCGAGGCCGAAGCCGGAAATGTTGATCGTCTGCTGCTGGTCGATGGACGAGCGGTTGGCGCCGAGCAGCAGGGAGAATTCGCCGGGCCGCTGCCACAGCAGAGTGGGCTCGATCGTGAAATCGTCCACTTCCGCCCGCGTGCGGCCGAGGCCGGGCAGTCCGAAGCGCTGCAGCAGCGCATCTCCATAGGAGAGGGTCAGGGAGGAGGTCAGCCCCGGCTCGATCTCGTATTCCGCGCGCGTGGTCAGCGAGGTGGCGCGCACTTTCATGACGCCGATCATCTGGTTCGGCACGGGCAGGCGGCGGTCGCTGAACGGAGGGCTCGCCCCCTCGAACTGCGGTGACTGGGACTGCGAGTAGGCGATGGTCGTCTCAAGCCTCGCCCGCGGCAGGAAAGCGGGCTGGTAGAGCAGCTTGAGCCGGGCGGTGCCGTAGTCGTCGTGTTCCAGCTCCGCGCCATCGATGCCGTCGGTCATCTCATTTGCCACCCGGCCGAGGTGCAGATCGCCGGACAGGCGGAACGCCAGCTCGTCGCCTGCGATCGGTCCGCTCACAGCGGCCGAAACCTGCCGCATCCCGATATTGCCGGCCATGACCCGCGCGCGTCCTTCCCACTCCCGCGTCGGATCGGCGGTCTCGACGAAGATCGCGCCGGCAATCGAGTTGCGCCCCTGTGTCGTGGTCTGCGGGCTGCGAAACACCTCGACCTGCTTGAGGTCCCAGGCGGACTGCGTACCGGAGATGAATTCGTAGAAGCTCACCGGCCTGCCATCGACCTGCAGGGTCACCCGCGGTCGCGCTCCGCCGAGGAAAGCGAAAAGGTTACGCAGTTGCCCGGTCGAGTCCTGGCCGCGGATCGCCGGCCCTTCTTCTCCGGAACCTGGCTGGATGTTGGGGACCAGCGCCAGGATCTGGTCGAGCCGGTCGGCAGCGGTAGCTTCGATCTGGGCGGGGGTGAAAACAGCGACGCTCGAGGCGGTCTCCAGGTCGGGACGCGGAACGCGTTCGCCCGTCACGATGATTTCGTCCCGATCACCCGCGTCGCGGCGCGTCTCGTCCTGCGCCTGAAGCGTACCGGGAATGGCCAGCAACAAACCGCCAGTGAAGAATAATCCTCTGCCCATTCCCAACTCGCAGCAACGCCTTTCGGCCTTGGTCCAAGATTTACTGCCGCCTCTTCGGTCCGTCCATTGCTGACGGGCCGAAACTTGAAATCATCGGCAAATCATCAGGTCGCGATCATGGCCAATCCACCGCAACCGGGCGCATCATCTTGTTGGAATGATTACGCAGACTCGTTTCGTGAAGCGGAGCAGGGTTCGTCTTCGCAGGACCGTCAAGACGCGGCGTTCACGACCAGCAATTCCGGCGTTCAAGCCGGGAAAGGAAGGATCGGTCATGTCAAACGCACCTGTACGCATCGTATTTCTGGCTTGCGCCATCGGCCTGCTCGGGGCCTGCGGGGGAGACGGCGTCAATTCGGCGCCCGGACCGATCGCAGCACCGCCGCCTCCGCCGCCTCCACCTCCGCCGCCTCCGCCTCCGCCGCCACCCGGACCGCCGCCGCCTCCGTCGGGGGATATCGGTCTGGTGTCGAGCGAGCCCTTGACGGTGCTGGGCGTGGTCAACGAATATGCGCCCGGCGCCGACGGGGTGATCCAGGTATCGCCGCATGAACGCGCCGATATATCGCTGGAATACCGCGCATCGGACGGGGCATATTTCATCACTCTGCCCGGCTACAACAGGGGTGCCCTCTACACCACCGGCTACCACGGCAGTTACATCGACGGGTCGGCCTGGCAGAATATCTACGGGACGTACAACCAGCTCCTCGATGGCGAAAGCGGCCGGCAGGATGCGTTCGTGTACCTTGCCTGGCCGAAGGGCCCGCTCAGCACCGAGGATACGCTCACCTATACTTCCTGGGGCAACTGGGAAGATGACGGCGGTTTGAACGGAAAGGCCAGGACCGGGAACTACGGCTATTTCGCCTACGGCATTCCCACCACCGGTTCGGATGTCCCGAAGACGGGCACTGCATCCTATTCCGCCGATATCAAAGGTACCGCCAACTACAATTACGATCCCAACAGCCTCTATGTGGACTACGTCACCGGCACTGCGGAGCTGCGGTTCGACTTCGGCGCGGGAACGCTGGCGGGCGAGATGAACCCGTGGGTGTGCCCGTGGGACTGCTATCCCATCGGCACCTACACCTTTGTCGAGACGGTCTATGCAAGCGGAAGCACTGTATTCTCGGGTAAGTTCGCCCGCGACGGCACCACGCTGCCGTCCTGGTTCGAGGGCAATTTCAACGGACCGGGAGCGGCCGAACTGATGGCCCGGTTCAGCGCGCCCTATGTTACTACCATCGAAGGGCGCGAATATTCGGGTACGATTGGCGGCATCTGGATCGGCAGGAAAAACTGAGCGGCTACGGTGCTCGAAGCGCTCGTCCTTGCCCTCGCTGCTGCCCCTGTACCGGACCAGCCGGTGCAGGGAAGCGGTGAGGATATCGAGATCGCCGCAACGAGCAGGGAATTGCTCGCCATGGCGACGAGGGCGGTGTTGGCGCAGCAGGAAGATCTCGCGATCACCATGCTGGAAGCTCTCACCAAGGATCCCGAACTGGCGATCCGCAACGAGGCGCGGTTCCGGCTGGCCATGCTGGCGATGCGGCACAGGGACTGGATGCGCGCCGGGCTATACCTGCGCGCAATCCTGGACGAGGAGCCTACCGCCCAGCGCGCCCGGGTGGAATTGGCGCGGGTGCAGGCCGAACTGGGCGATCACGAGGCGGCCCGACGCAGCCTGCGCGAGGCGCAAGCGGGAGAATTGCCGCCCAATGTTGCGCGCGTCGTCGAACGGTTTTCTGCCGCCTTGCGGGACAGGAAGCCCGTCGGTGCCACCTTGCAGCTGGCGATCGCCCCCGACAGCAATGTCAATCGTGCCACGCGCTCTGACACGCTGGGCACGGTGATCGGCGATTTCGACCTCGACGAGGATGCACAGGAGACGTCCGGTATCGGCCTGTCGGTGAAGACGGAAGCCTATTACCGCCTGCAGCTTTCGTCCGCGACTTCATTGCTCGCCCGGGCCGGTTTCTCGGGCAACTTCTACCGCACGAGCCGGTTCGACGACATGGTGGGTTTCGCTTCGCTCGGCCCGGAATTCCCGTTCCGTCGCGGCCGGGCCAACCTCTCGCTCGGTGCGCGGCGCAGGTGGTTCGGCGGAGAAACCTATGCCGATGCGCTCACGGCGAATTTCGACTGGCAAGGCGCTGCCGGGCCCCGCGCGCAAATCCGTGCGGGGCTTGGCTACGCACGCACCGACAACCGGCTGAACGATAGTCAGGACGGAGACGAGTTTTCCGCTTTCGCCAGCTACGAGCGGGCTCTGAGCACGCGTTCGGGTGTCAGCGTTACCATCGGCGGTATGCGCCAGCTCGCCAAGGACCCCGCCTATTCCCTCGCCAGCCTGCAATTGTCGGCGACCGGATGGCGCGAATTCGGCAGCACCACCCTGTTCGCTTCGGCCAGCTACCAGCATCTCGAGGCGGACGAGAGATTGGCGATCTATCCCGAGCGGCGTCGCGAGGATTTTGCGCGCGTTTCCCTCGGCATCACCAATCGAAAGATCGAGTGGCAGGGCTTCTCGCCGCTGGTCAGGGTTGCCTTCGAAAAGAACTGGAGCCCGATCGAAGTTTACAGCTTCGACCGGTGGTCGGGTGAATTCGGCGTGGTTCGCGCATTCTGAGCCGTCCGGCAGCTGTCCTACAGTCACCCGCGCGGGTAGGCTGGTGCGATGACCACCCGCTTGCCTGCCTTTCAAATTCCCGGACACACATACCGGCCGCGTCCCTGCGCATTTCTTCCCCAGGACCGTGTTCCAAGTGTTCCATCCTGTGGGGAGACTGCTAGGCAGGCCCTACAATGCCCCAACACGTCTATATCCGGCCCATCGGCCTCGTCCCCGGTCCCCAGAGCGAACACGGCAATGCCATCCGGCTGGCCGGTTCCATGGCTTATGCCAGCCGCTTCGCAGTGATCCTGCGGCGGGACGGGGATATCGTCGAACGCTGGCTCGCCGCTCCCGATACGATGGCACAGGTGCTCGGCGCCCTGCCGGACGAGGTGGGCGCCGATGCGGAAGCGCAGTGGGCGAACCTCACGCTGGCGCATCCGCCGCTGCAACTGGGGCCGCGATCGGTCGCGCTCGACCAGCCGCAGGTCATGGGCATCCTCAACGTGACGCCCGACAGCTTCAGCGACGGCGGGCGCTATCTCGACGACCGGGCAGCAGGGCGCGAACATGCCGCTGCCATGGTGGAAGCGGGAGCGGCCATCATCGATGTCGGGGGCGAAAGCACGAGGCCGGGTGCCAAGGCACTGTGGGAAGGCGACGAGATCGAGCGCGTGGTTCCCGCGATCGAGGACTGCGTGGCTATGGGCGCTGCGGTCAGCATCGACACGCGCAAGGCGGCCGTCATGGAAGCCGCGCTGGAAGCGGGCGCGCACCTGGTCAACGATGTCTCCGGCCTCGCGCACGATCCGCGCAGTGCGGAGGTGGTCGCGGGTGCCGGTTGCCCGGTCGTGCTGATGCATGCGCCTGGCGCTGCCGGCGAGGACCTCCACGAAGGGGGCGATTACGACCTAGTGGCGTTCGACGTGTTCGACGCCTTGCGTGCCCGCCGCGATGCGGCGCTCGATGCGGGGATCGAGGCGCGCAACATCCTGCTCGATGTCGGTATCGGGTTCGGCAAGTCGCTGGGCGAGAACCTGGCGCTGGTGAATGCGTTGCCGCTGTTCCACGCGCTCGGCCACCCGCTGCTGTTCGGGGCGAGCCGCAAGCGCATGATCGGTGCGCTCAGCAAGGAAGCGCCCGCCGATGAGCGGCTGGGCGGCAGTATCGCGCTGGCGCTGGAAGCCATGCGTTGCGGGGTGCAGATGGTGCGGGTGCATGACGTCGCCGAGACGGTGCAGGCCCGCAACGTCTGGCGCGGCCTGCGCGATGCGGCGCTGACCGACTTCTCTGACTTGCCGGGCTAGTCCCCCGGTGAGGCAGCGCTTCCGGCGAGCAACCCGCCGTCGAGCGTGAGCTCCGCACCGGTCATGTAGGCGCTTTCGGGCGAAGCGAGGTAGACGCACAGGGCGGCGACCTCCTCGACCGTGCCGAAGCGTTTCAGCGGCGTGTCCTTGACCATGGCGGCCTTGCGCTCTTCCAGGCCGGGCCCGTCGCCGAGCAATGCCTCCCACATGGGCGTCATGACGGCGGCCGGCTGGACCGAGTTGCAGCGGATCTGCCAGCCCTGCTGTGCGCAATAGAGCGCGACCGACTTGGAATGATTGCGGATCCCCGCCTTGGACGCGGCATAGGCAGCGGCTCCGGGAATGCCGACCACGCCGGAGCGCGAGGACATGTTGATGATCGAGCCGGTGCCCTTCGCCTTCATCGCTCCGATGGCATAGCGGCAGCCAAGGAAGGTGCCTTCCATGTTGACCGCGTTGACGCGCCGCCATTCCTCAAGCGTTGCGTGCTCGGGATCGTGAGGGCGGGGCGGGCCGTCCTCGAAACCGGTGATACCCGCGTTGTTGACCATCACATCGATGGCCGGAAAGCGCTCGGCCAGCGCCTGCCAGCCCGCTTCGTCGGACACGTCGAGATGCTGCCATTCGCAGCCGAGTTCTTCGGCCGCTTTCCTACCGGCATCCTCGTCGATATCGGTCAGCACCACCTGCGCGCCCGCGGCAACGAAAGCTGCGCACACGGCCCTGCCGATACCTCGCGCGCCGCCGGTGACGACGCATTTCATTCCGCTGAGTTTTCCCATGGCCCCGAAAGGTAGGGCAGGTCAGGCCGCGTTGTCGATGCCGAGTTCGCTCAGCTTGCGATAAAGCGTCGAACGGCCGATGCCGAGGCGGCGCGCGACTTCGGTCATCCGGCCGCGATAATGCCCGATGGCGAGGCGGATGATATCGGCCTCGATTTCCTCGAGCGGGCGCAAATTGCCGTCGTTGGTGTAGAGTAGCACGCCCACCCCGCGCGCCCGGCTCTCGCCGCGCAAGGGGTTGTCGCCGAGCAGCTCGGACAGCTGCGGGAAGCTTTCCGCCGTCAGCGCTTCGCCGTCGCAGAAGACCGCGGCACGGAAAAGGACAGCCTGCAGCTGGCGAACGTTGCCCGGCCAGTCATAGGCTTCGAGCAGCGAGAGGCCGCTGTCGGCGATGGAATGGTGCTTCAGGCCCGGCTGTTCCGCGATGCGCGACAGGAAATAGCGGGTGAGGGCAGGGATATCGCCCAGCCTTTCGCGCAGCGGCGGAAGGTAAATGCGGGTGGCCGAAAGCTTGTCACGCAGCGCGGCGGAGAATTCGCCGGCCTCGACCGGCTCGTCAAGTTCGAGGTCGCTCGCCCCGAAGACCCGCACGTCGATGCGGAAGCCGTGGGTGGCGCCGGTGGGGCGCACGATGCCGGTTTCCAGCGTCTCCGCCAGCCGTTCCTGGATGGCGAGGTCCATGCGGTCGATCTCGTCGAGCATGAGCGTGCCGCCGTCGCAATGCTGCAGCAGGCCGACCTGCTTGTCGAATGCGCCAGGGAAGGCGCCCTTCTCGTGACCGAACAACAGCGATTCGAGCGAATTGCCCGGCAGGCCGGCGCAATTGACCAGGCGCATCGGAGCCTTCGCACGGGTCGAACCATTGTGCATTGCGCGCAGGAGCATTTCCTTGCCGGTGCCTGTCTCGCCCTCGACGAGGACATGGCCATGGCCCCGCGCAGCGGTTGCGGCCTTGGCCAGCGCGGTGCGGAAAGGCGCGGCAGTGCCGACCATCGCGTCGAAATCGAGAACCTGCGACAGCTTTTCCGTCATCGGCTGCAGCTCGTCCTTCGGCGCTTCGCGGCGGGTTGCGCTGCGCAAGGCCGAGAGCAGGCGTTCGGGCGCGATCGGCTTGATCAGGTAATCGGTCGCACCGGCGCGCATCGCTTCCACCGCGAGCAGAGGCGAGGTGCTGGCTGTCAGCATCATCACCGGAAGGTTGGGCCAGGCGGACTTGAGGTTGCGGATGAAATCGCACGCATCCTCGCCCGGGACCCACTGGTCGAGCAGGACTGCAGCGATCTGTACGCCTTCCTTCGAAGTCAGCGCCTCGTGCGCTTCCTCGCAGGTTTCGACCACGATGGTGCGCCATCCCTCGCGGGCAGCAAGCGCCGTCACGAGCCGGCTCTGTGCCGGTTCGTCGTCGATCAGCAGCAGGAGGCGGCCTTCCTGTGTCGCCATAATCCCGTAACGCTCCCTCGTGGCACGCCGTACTATACGGCAACGCTCCCCACTGTCTTAGCAAAGAGGAGTAAATGGGCGATTAAGCGTGTATTTCGGCGTGGAACGGGGTGTCCAAGCCCTTGTCGTTGCTTTTCTTGCACTCTAGAGGACGATTGAATCATAAAACTAATCGAGGGACTGAATATGGAATCCGGGAATGACATGAAGGCCCATAGCAAGACCTATGGCTCCTTCATCGGCATGCTGAAGTGGGCGGTCCCCGTGATCGTCATCATCACGGCCATCGTCGTCATCTTGATTTCGGGCTGAGCGCCGCGTTGATCCGCATCGCTGTCCTGGCAGAGCGGGCGAACGGCGAAAGCCGGGTCGCCATCACGCCGGAAACGGCGAAGAAATTCATCGCACTCGGGGCAGAAGTCGCAGTGGAGGAAGGCGCAGGGGTAAGCGCCTCCATCACCGACGAGGCCTATCGCGAAGCAGGGGCGCAAGTCGTACCCGCGGCCCAGGCGGTCGCGGGCGCGGACATCGTGCTCGGCGTGCAGGCGCCCGACGTGGCGCTGCTGTCCGGCGCGAAGCCCGGCGCTTGGGTCGCGGCGACGTTCGATCCCTTTCGCGAGACCGACCGGGTAGAGGCCTATGCCAAGGCAGGACTCGAAGCGTTGTCGATGGAGTTCATGCCGCGCATCACGCGCGCGCAGAGCATGGACGTGCTCTCGAGCCAGTCGAACCTTGCCGGCTACAAGGCGGTGCTTGCATCCGCCAACGAATATGGCCGCGCATTCCCGATGATGATGACCGCCGCCGGCACGGTGCAGGCAGCCAGGGTCTTCGTCATGGGGGTCGGCGTTGCCGGACTGCAGGCTATCGCCACTGCCAAGCGGCTCGGCGCGCAGGTGTCCGCCACAGACGTGCGCAGCGCCACCAAGGAACAGATCCAGTCGCTGGGTGCGAAGCCGATCTTCGTCGAGGAAGTCGCCGGTATCGAGGGCGAAGGCTCGGGCGGCTACGCCACCGAGATGAGCGACGAATACAAGGCCGCGCAGGCCAAGCTCGTGTCCGAACACATCGCCAAACAGGACATCGTCATCACCACCGCGCTCATCCCGGGCCGCCCCGCTCCGCTGCTGGTCAGCGACGAGCAAATCGCCTCGATGAAGCCGGGCAGCGTGATTTTCGACCTCGCGGTTTCGCAAGGCGGCAACGTGGAAGGATCGAAGCCCGACCAGGTGGTCGAGAAGCACGGCGTAAAGATCGTCGGCTATTCGAACACGGCAGGCCATCTAGCCGCAGACGCATCGGCGCTTTTCGCGCGCAACCTCTACAACTTCCTCTCCGCCTTCTGGGACAAGGAGCAGGGCAAACCCGTGCTCGACGAGGAAATCGGCGACGCCGTGCGGCTTACGCAGGGCGGGAAGGTCGTGAACGAGAGGCTGACGACTACGTAACCCGGGCCCGGGGAGGGGCCGCACATGGACTTCATTTCGATCCTGTCGATCTTCGTGCTGGCGTGTTTCGTCGGCTATTACGTAGTCTGGTCGGTCACGCCTGCGTTGCATACGCCGCTGATGGCGGTGACCAATGCGATTTCCTCGGTGATCATCGTCGGTGCGCTTATTGCCGCAGCGGAGGCGGGTAGCCCCCTTGCGAAATGGTTGGGCCTGGCTGGCGTCGTGCTAGCCAGCGTGAACATCTTCGGTGGTTTCGCTGTCACCGAGCGAATGCTGGCCATGTACAAGAAGAAGGAGAAGAAGTGATGCGTCGCCTTCTCCTCGCTGCGCCCTTCCTGCTGTCGGCCTCGCCTGCTGCCGCTTCGACCGGAGAGCCGGTAAACCCGTGGGTCGCGCTCGCCTATCTCGTGTCGGGAGTGTTCTTCATCCTCGCCCTGCGCGGCCTGTCCTCGCCCGCAACGAGCCGGACGGGCAACCGCTTCGGCATGATCGGGATGCTGATCGCCGTGGTGACCACGCTGGTCACGCATTCAGTCGTCAACATCGTGGAAATCGGCGTCGCCATCTTCCTCGGCGGCATTATCGGCGTCACCATCGCCCGCCGTATCGCCATGACCGCGATGCCCGAACTGGTCGCGGCCTTTCACTCGCTAGTCGGCCTTGCCGCGGTGCTGGTGGGCTGGGCGGCTTATCTCAATCCCGGTGCTTTCGGGCTGCTCTTGCCCAATGGGGGGATCGACCCTGTCAGCAAGGTCGAGATGGGCCTCGGTATAGCGATCGGCGCGATCACCTTCTCCGGCTCTGTCATCGCCTTTGCCAAGCTTTCGGGACGGATGAGCGGCTCGCCGATCCTGTTGCCCGGGCGGCACATCATCAACCTCGGCACGCTGGCCGCGATCCTCGTGCTTGTCGCCATGTTCGCGCACACGGTCGGCGCAGGCACGATGCCGTTGATCATTGCGCTCACCGTCGCCGCTTTCGCTATCGGCTTCCTGCTCATCATTCCCATCGGCGGTGCGGACATGCCGGTCGTTGTGTCAATGCTGAACAGCTATTCGGGCTGGGCGGCAGCGGCGATGGGCTTCACGCTTGGCAATACGGCGATGATCATCACCGGCGCACTGGTGGGCTCCTCGGGTGCAATCCTCAGCTACATCATGTGCCGCGCGATGAACCGCAGCTTCCTCTCGGTCATCGCCGGCGGCTTCGGCGCGGACAGCAGCTCGGGCGGAGGCGAGGCGAAGGAGCAGCGCCCCTACAAGCAGGGCAGCGCGGAAGACGCCGCGTTCATGCTCGAACAGGCGGAAAAGGTCATCATCATCCCCGGCTACGGCATGGCGGTGGCGCAGGCGCAGCACGCGCTGCGCGAAATGACCGACCTGCTCGAGGAAAAGGGCGTCGAGGTGAAGTTCGCCATCCACCCCGTCGCCGGGCGCATGCCGGGCCACATGAACGTGCTGCTGGCCGAAGCGAACGTGTCCTACGACAAGGTCTTCGAGCTGGAAGACATCAACAGCGAATTCGCCCAGGCCGATGTGGCCTTCATCATCGGCGCGAACGACGTGGTTAACCCGGCGGCCAAGACCGACAAGTCCTCGCCCATCTACGGCATGCCCGTGTTCGACGTGGACAAGGCGAAACAGGTCTTCTTCATCAAGCGCTCCATGGGCGGGGTGGGCTATGCGGGCGTCGACAACGACGTCTTTTACATGGACCAGACCATGATGCTGCTGGCCGATGCGAAGAAGATGGTCGAGGAAATCGTGAAGGCGCTCGACTGACCCAATGCGCAAGACCGTGATCGCAATCGCCGTGCTGGCGCTGGTCGGCCTCGGCCTGTGGGGCTGGTTCGGCGGCGTGGAGCGCGTGACCGCTGGCCGGATCGAGGCCGTGCTCGTCGACAAGGGCATCCCGCAGCCGGTCGCAGCCTGCATGGGCGGGCGCATGGCAGAGCGGCTGTCGCTCATGCAACTGCGCAAGCTCGAAAACCTCCAGGCGCGCGAGGGCGAGAGCGAGGTTCCGCTGACCATGGCAGAATTCCTCGAACGCCTGCGCCGCGTGGACGACCGCGAGGCGATCGAGGTGGTCGGTACCTCGGCGGCGATCTGCTCCTTTACGGCAGGATAACCGCCCGACTTCCCAAATCCTCTCGCTCGCGGCATGATCGGCGCCGAGGGGGAGGGGCTTATGAAGAAACTGGCAATCACGACAGCCGCGCTGCTGATGGCGGCGACGGCCAATGCGCATACCGGTCACGGCGCTGAAGAGAATGCGACGCTGGCGCAGGTCGGGACCGAGTTCATGGTCATGGAGACCAGCGCGAACGAAGCAGCGAAGCAGCCGTTCCTGCGCGGCCTCGCGCTCTTGCACAACTTCGAATACGGCTACGCGGCGGAGGAATTTCAGCGAGCGCAGGCCGCCGATCCGGGCTTCGTCATGGCCTATTGGGGCGAAGCGATGACCCACAACCATTCGCTGTGGGACGACCAGGACCGGGATGCTGCACTCGCCGCACTGGCAAAGCTGGGTGCCACGCTGGCGGAGCGTGCTGCCAAGGCCCGGAACGCGACCGAGCGCCAGTGGCTCGACGCGGTTGAGACCCTTTACGGCGAAGGCACCAAGGAGGAACGCGACCTCGCCTACCTCGCAAAGATGCGTGCCATGCTTGCCGCGCGCCCCGACGATATCGACATGCGCGCCTTCACCGGACTGGCGGTGCTCGCCAGCTCGCATGGTGGCAGGCAATTGCCCGTCTACATGGAGGCGGCCGGCGTGCTGGAGCAGGGGTTCATGACGCACGAGATGCACCCCGGCATCCTCCACTACCTGATCCATTCCTATGACGATCCGGTCCACGCCCCGCTCGGCAAGCGGATGGCGGAGCGTTACGCGGTCGTTGCGCCCGATGCGGGGCACGCACAGCACATGGTGAGCCATATCTTCCATGCGCTGGCCGACTGGCAGGCGGTGGAGCGCGCCAACGTGAACGCAGATGCCGTGGTAGACCGCCAGCGGGCGTCGCAGGGCCGCGATCCCAGTTCCTGCGGCCACTACAACGAATGGCTGGCCTATGCGCTGCTCCAGCAGGGCAAGGACGCAGCTCCGCTGATCGCCGAATGCCGCGCGCAGGCCGAGGCGCAGATCGCGGGTGGACCCAAGGGCCGCCTCGGCTACGGCCCCGCATCCAGCTATTCCGGCATGGCCATGTGGAACGGCGTTGCGACCGGCACATGGGCACCTCCGCTCGAAGGCGTGGATGAAGGTTTCCTCCTGACGCGCTTCGACCAGGCCTACTCGCGCCTGATGCGGGCCGGAGATGACCGTCAGGAAGTGGCAGCCGCGCTCGACCGCATGAAAGCGCTGGCGGTCGAAATCGATGCCGCGCTCAAGGAAGAATCGCCCTACGACACGTGGGTGAGGCCGTGGATGATGCGCCAGGTCGCGCAGGGCGAGGCGCTGCTGGTGCTGGCCGAGGGGCGCACGGATGAAGGGCTAGCCCTGCTTCGTGCTGCAGCCCAGCAGGAAAGCGCGACGCCTGTGGTCTATGGCCCGCCGCCGGTGGGCAAGCCGGGTTGGGAAATCCTTGCCGAGCATCTTGCTGCAGCAGGCCGGTACAAGGAAGCGGCAGAAGCCTATCGCGAGGCGCTGGCCTTCGCGCCTGGGCGCAGGCTGTCGATGGAAGGGCTGGCCCGGGCACAAGCCACCTCCCGCTGAAGCCCATCGCTTGCAATCGTCTGACCTTGCGGCACAATGGGTTGCAAGGGAGAGACTCATGTTCAGAATGACGATTGCCGCGGCCCTGCTTGCGACTGCCGCGCCTGCGCTGGCCGAAACCCATGTCGTGACCCCCGGGGACGGCGCGCAGGAGCGCCTGCAGGAGGCGCTGATCATTGCGCAGCCGGGCGACGAGATCGTGCTCGAAGCGGGACGCTACGCGATGAGCGACGGTCTCAGCCTCGATGTCGAGGGTGTGACCCTGCGCGGCGCAGGAATGGACGGGACTGTGCTCGACTTCACCGGCCAGCAGGGCGCGGGCGAAGGGCTACTTGTCACCAGCGACAACGTAACCCTGCGCGATTTCGCGCTGGAAAACCCCAAGGGCGACGGGGTGAAGTCCAAGGGCGCCGACAATATCGTCTACCACCGCATCCGCGTGACCTGGACGCGCGGGCCGCATCCGGAAAATGGTGCCTACGGCATCTACCCGGTCGAAAGCACCGGCATTCTCGTCGACGGCGTCAAGGTGACCGGGGCGAGCGATGCGGGCATCTATGTCGGCCAGTCCGACCGGATCACCGTGCGCAATTCGATCGCGGAGGCGAATGTCGCCGGGATCGAGATCGAGAACAGCCGCAACGCGTTGGTCGCGCACAATATCGCCACGCGCAATACGGGCGGGATCCTCGTGTTCGACCTGCCCAGCTTACCCGTCATGGGCGGGGGCAACGTCATCATCGAGAACAACCTGGTGGTCGCCAACGACACGCCCAATTTCGCGCCTCCCGGCAATATCGTGGCCGGAGTGCGGCGCGGCACCGGCATCATGGTGATGGCTAACGAGAAGGTGCTGATCGAGAACAACATCCTCTCCGGCAATCCCACTGCGCCGGTCATGGTGATCGCCTATGTCCAGCCCTACGATGACGCGCGCTACAACCCGCTTCCGCGCGAGGTGGTGGTGGGCCCGAACAGCTACGACGGCGGCGGCTACGACCCGCAGCTCGACGGGGCGGAGATGCTGCTGGCGGCCTTTGGCGGCGAACTGCCGCCGGTCCTTTGGGACGGGCTTGGTTCGCTTGCGGCAGTCGAAGGGACCGCAGGATGGAGCCTCAACCTGACCGAGGCCGGAAAGGGCCTCGGCGCAGCGCAGCCCGGACCGCTCAGCGTGAAGGCGCCCGCAGCAGCGTTCGATCGCAGCGGCATCGGTGCACCTGCAGCGCTGGAGGCGCGGCTCGGAGGATGAAGCCTGCCACCGCCCTGCTTGCCGCAGCGAGCCTCGCGCTGGCCGGGTCGGTCGCGGCACGCGCCGCTTTCTTCCAGCCGGTAGCGGCGGTCGGCGCAGTCAATGACGATGCGGTGGTGGAGGGCATGCCGCGCCTGTTGTCGCAGTTCGGCTTCTTCACGGACGGGGCAGGGCAGGCCCCGGCGGCACGCGTCACGCCCTATCGCCTGAATACCCCGCTCTATTCCGACGGGGCGGAAAAGCTGCGCTTCGTCTACTTGCCCGAAGGCAAGCGGATGGAAGCCAATGGCGATGGCCTGATCGATTTTCCGGTCGGCACTGCGCTGATCAAGACATTCGCCTTCGGCGAGGGGAGCAAACGCCGCCTGATCGAAACACGCGTTCTGCTCCACCGTGAAAGCGGCTGGGTGGCTCTGCCCTATGTCTGGAACGCGGAGCAGTCCGACGCTGCGCTGGCGATTGCAGGTGCGCGCATGCCGGTCGTCACGCCGGCAGGCGAGGCGATCAGCTACCGTGTGCCGAACAAGAACCAGTGCAAGGAATGCCACGGGCTGGACGATGCGGTGATCCCGATCGGGCCCAAGGCACGCAATCTGTCCGGCGAATGGCTCGCGGCCAATCTTGGCGAAGTTCCGGCCGGTGCAGACCGGCTGGCGGTCTGGGAAAAGCGCAGCGCGGTGGGCGCGGATGCTGTCGCCCGCGCCTATCTCGACGTGAACTGCGCCCATTGCCACCGGCCCGGGGCCACCGCCTCGAACAGCGGGCTCGACTTGCGGTGGGAGCAGGACGATCCTCACGCGCTCGGCGTGATGAAGCGACCGGTCGCGGCCGGACGCGGGGCGGGCGGCTTGCTGTTCGATGTCGTGCCGGGCGAGCCCGACCAGTCGATCCTGCTTCACCGGATGCTGAGCAATGATCCCGGCGTCGCCATGCCCGAACTCGGCAAGTCGAGTATCGACCGCGAAGGAACCGAGGCGGTGCGCCGCTGGATCGAGGAGATGCCAAGATGAAATGGATCGTGCGCGGCTTGGCCCTGCTGCTGCTTGCCGGCGGTCTCGCTTTCCTCTTCTTCAGGGTGCCGGACACCGATGCGAACGAGATGTGGGCCAAGTACGGCGCTTCGCCTTCGCAGGCTGTCGAACTTGCCGACGGGCGAACCGTCCACTTGCGGGATGAAGGACCGCGCGATGCGCCGGTGATCATGCTGCTCCACGGCTCGAACGCCGATCTCTACACTTGGCAGCCCTGGGCTGAGATGCTGCGCGAGGATTACCGCGTCATCCGCTTCGACCAGCGCGGCCACGGCCTGACGGGACCCGCGCCCGATGGCGATTATTCGCATGACGCCTTCGTCGCCGACGTCGGGAATGTCGCCGATGCGCTGGGCCTCGATCGCTTTGTGCTGGCCGGAAATTCCATGGGCGGCGGCATCGCCATGGGATACGCCATGGCCCATCCCGAACGTCTCGACGGACTTGTGCTGGTCGATGCAGGCGGCGCCGACATCCAGCGCGAAGGCAGCGGCAACCTGGCCTTCAAGCTGGCGCGCATTCCGGTGGTCAACAGCCTCTCTTTCCAGCTCATGCCGCGCTCGATCGTCGAGCGCAGCCTTTCGCAAAGCGTTTCGAACCAGCAAATCGTCAGCCCCGAGGCAGTTGACCGCTACTGGGAACTGGCGCGCTATCCGGGCAATCGCGATGCGACGATGAAACGCTTCGGCCTTGGCTGGACCGTCTTCGACAAGGCAGACGTGGCCAAGGTCGAAGTGCCGACACTGGTGATGTGGGGCAAGGAAGATGCGCTCATCCCCTTTGCGGCTGCGGGCTGGTACGATGACGTCCTGCCGAACTCTGCCCTGGTCGCCTATGACGGCATCGGGCACATCCCGATGGAAGAGGCGGCAGAGCGCAGCGCGACGGACCTGATGGTGTGGCTTTCGGACATCGCCCTTGCGGCAAGCGAAAGCGCTTCGGAACCGCCGAGGGCGCAGTCCGTTCCCAATTCCTGAAGAGGGTCTGCCCGCAGGGGCGCAACAGGGTATCAGGAAGGGAGCGCACTTGCGCAAGCTGGGTCTAATCGGTGGGATGAGCTGGATCTCTACCCGCGCCTATTACGAACGCATCAACCGCGAAATCCAGCGCAAGGGGCACCCGATGTCCAGCGCACCGATGCTGATCGAAAGTCTCGACTATTCGCTCATCGCCGAGGCGAAGCAGGCGGACGACTGGGACCGGATCGCAGCGCTTCTGGTCGATAGCGCGCGCCGGCTGGAAAGCGCCGGTGCCGAAGGCCTGGTGATCGCCGCCAACACCATGCACAAGGTCTATGACCGGGTCGCGGAAGGCATCTCGATCCCTGTCCTGCATATCGCTGACAGCGTGGGCGAGGCCATGCGCGCGGCAGGCTGCGACAATGCGGCGCTACTCGGCACGCGCTTCATCATGACCGAGGGCTTCTACCGCCAGCGGCTGGTATCCTACGGCGTCGACCTGCTTCCGCCCGATCCGGGCGATGTCGAACTGGTCGACGGCATCATCTACAAGGAATTGATGCTCGGCCGCGTTACGCGCTCTGCCGAACGTGCGCTCAAGACCGTCATCACCAACAAGGACAAGGAAGGCGCGAAGGCCATCGTGTTGGCCTGTACCGAGCTGGAGCTGGTGGTCGACACCGATGCGAACGTGCTGCCGGTGTTCGATTCCACCGACATCCACTGCCGCACCGCCGCCGACTGGATACTCGCCGGAGGGTAGCCACATCGGAGCCCTGACGGCCCGAGACGGTGGTTTTCGCCGATAAGCGACGGGGTTCCCATTTCGTTCACGTTGTCGCGGCGAATCGCCTGACCTAAGCCAGCGGCTCGATGCAGAGAGCCCCTTACGCCGCCGATCCCGCCGCCTCGCGCGGGCGCGAATTTCCCGAGAACCGAGACGGTGCGCGCGGTCCGCGCAGCGAATTCCAGCGCGACCGCGACCGCATCGTCCATTCGATCGCCTTCCGCCGCCTGCGCTCGAAGACACAGGTCTTCGTCGCTCCGGACGGCGATCACTATCGCACGCGCATGACGCACAGCATCGAAGTCGCCCAGATCGGCCGGGTCATCGCCCGCGAACTGGGGCTGGACGAAGACCTGACCGAGGCGCTGTGCCTTGCGCACGATATCGGCCACCCGCCATTCGGACATGCCGGCGAAAAGGCGCTGGAAGAGGCGATGACCCATGCAGGCGGCTATGACCACAATGCGCACGGCATCCGCACGCTGGCACGGCTGGAATGCAATTACCCCGACCATCCCGGCCTCAACCTGACCTGGGAAACACTGGAGGGCATGGCTAAGCACAATGGCCCGGTCGGCGCGGCAAATTGGGCGCTTGCGGATATCGACAAGGCTTTCCCGCTGGAACTCGGCCAGTGGCCCTCGCTCGAGGCGCAGGTTGCAGCGGTTGCCGACGATATCGCCTATGACAATCACGATATCGACGATGGCCTGAGGGCGGGCTTCCTATCGCTCGATGACTTGATGGAGGTGGATTTCCTCGCCGACCAATTCCGCCGGGTCGAACGGCAGCATCCCTGCGCCTCGCGCGAGCACCAGCTGCGCGAACTGGTTCGCAGCCAGATCGGCCTGATGGTCAACGATGTGCTCGAGCAAACGCGTGCGGCAGTGAAGGGCCTCGACAGCGCCGAGCAGGTGCGCGAGGCGGGCAAGCAGCTGGCCGGCTTCTCGCAAGGCATGGCGAACGAGGAACGTGCGCTGAAGAAGTTCATGTACCAGCGGCTCTATTACCATCCCGAGCAGATCCAGACAGCAGAGCGTGCCCGCGACGTCATCGCGCGGCTGTTCGTCGCCTACCAGCAGGATCCGGCGACCATGCCGGATGACTGGCTTGACCGCCTGCCCGAAGCCGAACCGGGCAAGAGCCGTCATATCGCCGATTTCATCGCTGGCATGACCGACCGCTTCGCCATCGACCAGTGCACCCGCATCTACGGCCGCGCGCCGCAGGGGTTGTCCAATGTCTGACGGTGCGACGCGCATCTGCCTTATCGGCGCGACCGGGCTGATCGGCGGCAAGGTGATGGAGGAATGCATCGGCCGCGAAGACGTGCGCCTGTCCGCCATCGCCCGCCGTGAGGCGCAATTGCCCCGGGGCATCCGGATGGAACTGTTCGTCGCTGAGCCGGAAAAATGGGGCGAAGTGCTCGAAGCCATGCGACCCAAGGCCGTCATCTGCGCATTGGGGACCACCTGGAAGAAGGCTGGGCAGGACGAGGACGCATTTCGCGCCGTCGACCAGGACCTCGTCCTCGCGACCGCCCGCGCTGCAAAGGAGCACGGGGTCGAGCGTTTCGTGGCGGTCAGCTCGGCAGGGGCGGATCCGCTGTCCAAGACCTTCTACCTGCGCGTGAAGGGCGAAACGGAACGCGAGCTGACCAAGATACGCTTCCCACGGCTCGACATTCTGCGACCGGGCCTGCTGCGCGGCAAGCGCGATAACGACCGCCGCGTCGGTGAAAGGCTCGGCATTGCGGCAGCGCCGCTCGCCAACATGCTGATGCACGGCAAGTACCGCCAGTACCGCGCGATCCACGCGGAAACTGTAGCCCAGGCTGCGCTGGCCTTGGCCAAGAGCGCCGCGCGCGGGCGCTTCGTGCACGACAATGACGGGATTATCCGGGCAGCAAAACGCCTGCCGCAACTGGTGGACGAATAGGCATGTGGGACACGGCTTTCGGTATCGCCAACGGCCTTGCGCTCGTGATGTGGCTCGCACTGATACTGCTGCCGCGCTGGCCTGCCCTGCTGTCAGCGATCCTCTACCTGGGCGTCGGCCTGCTTTGCGCGGCATATGCCCTGCTGCTTATCGGGGTGCTTTCCGGTCTTTTCCCCGCTGGCGAGGGCGGGATGGATTTCGGAAGCATCGAAGGCGTGCGCGCCATTTTCGCCAGCGATGCGGGGGTGACGATCGGCTGGATCCACTATCTCGCCTTCGATCTCTTCGTTGGCCTGTGGATCGTCCGCGATGCCGACGCGAAGGGATTTTCGCGCTTCGTGCAGGCACCTGTGCTGCTGGCGACTTTCCTTGCCGGCCCCCTTGGCCTTGTCGTGTGGCTGTTGCTGCGCGAGAAACGCGCCCGCGCACTCGGCCGCTGGCAATAGCGCGCTTGCTCTCGTCTCCTCTCGTGGCATGATGCGCGCAGAGGAGAGAGAGGCCCATGCAGGAATCGGCAGAACAACCGAAGCTGACCTTCGACCAGTTCATCCGTCACTGGGCGCAGGAGCGTCCTGACAACATCGTCCTGGAGCAGGGCAATCAGACGATAAGTTTCCGCGACCTTGAAACGCGTACCCGCCAGATCGTCGCGATGCTGGCGCAGCATGGTGTCGGGCGGGGGGACCGGGTCGCCTGGCTCGGCAAGAATGACAAACACTATTTCGAGCTATTCTATGCCGCTGCGCGCGTCGGCGTGGTCATGGTCCCGATCGGCTGGCGCCTCGCCGGACCCGAGATCGCCTATATCATCAGCGATACGGGCGCGAAGATACTGTTCCTCGGAACGGGCTTCGAAGAGCTTGCACAGAAGGCTTGCGCCTCGCTCGACAATCCGCCCGAAGTCATCGGACAGGAAGCGGCCCTTGCGGAAATCGCAGCCGCGCCTGCGGACGAGTTCGCACCGGCCGGACCCGACGATGCGGTTCTCCAGCTTTATACTTCGGGCACGACAGGAAATCCGAAGGGCGCGGTGCTTACCAACCGCAACCTCTTTTCGCTGCGGGTGCCGAGCCAGGAAGAAGGCCAGCCCTGGTCGCATTTCGACGAGGACGAGGCGATCCTCGTGTGCATGCCTTGCGCGCATATCGGTGGCACTGGTCTCGGCATAATGGCGATGGGGGCGGGCATCCGCTCGATCGTGCAGGCCGAATTCACGCCCGACGGCGTGCTGGATGCATTCGAACAGGGCATCACGCGCCTGTTCATCGTGCCCGCTGCATTGCAGATGGTGGTGCAGCACCCGCGCGCGAAAGACACCGACATGTCGGCGATCAAATACGTGCTCTACGGGGCTGCTCCGATCCCGCTCGACCTGCTGCGCGAGGCGGTGAGGACGATCCCCGAAGCGGGCTTCCTGCAATGTTACGGCATGACCGAGACGACCGGCACCATCGCAGCGCTGCCGCCCGAAGACCACGTGCTCGAGGGAAACCAGCGGATGAAATCGGCAGGCAAGGCCGTGGCCGGGGTCGAACTCAGGGTCATCGGCGAGGACGGGCAGGAACTGCCGCGCGGCGAAGTGGGCGAACTGGTCTGCAAAAGCCCTTCGAACATGGCCGGTTACTGGAACCTGCCCGATGCAACCGCAGGTTCGCTCAGGGACGGCTGGATGCACACCGGCGATGCCGCCTACATGGACGAGGACGGCTATGTCTTCATCCAGGACCGCATCAAGGACATGATTATTTCCGGCGGCGAGAACGTTTACCCGGCGCAAGTCGAAAGCGCGATCTACGGCCATCCGAGCGTGGGCGAGGTCGCGGTGATCGGCGTGCCTGACGACACTTGGGGCGAGGCGGTGAAAGCCTGCGTGGTCCCCAAGCCGGGCACTGAAGTCGACCCGCAGGATATCATCGCTTGGACGCGGGAGCGGCTGGCCGGGTTCAAGGTCCCCAAGAGCGTCGATGTGATCGAGGTGATGCCGCGCAATGCCAGCGGCAAGATCCTGCGCAAGGATTTGCGCGCGCCCTATTGGGAAGGTCGCGAACGGCAGGTCAACTGAAACGCCACGCGCCTGCCACCGCGCGCAATTCGGCACCGCTCGCCGATGTGCTGGCGCGCGAATTGCCGCAAACCGGTCTGGTGCTGGAAATCGCCAGTGGCTCGGGCGAGCACGCCGTATTCATGGCGCGGCGCTTTCCTGCGCTCGAATGGCAGCCCAGCGATGTCGACACCGATGCGCTCGCCTCGATCGATGCATGGTCGCAGGAAGCCGGGGCGGGAAACATCCGCCAGGCGATCGCCATCGATGCGACTGTGCCGGAATGGCCGGTCCAGCACGCTGATGCCGTTGTCTGCGTCAACATGATCCACATCAGCCCCTATGCGGCCACCGAAGGACTGTTCGCGGGAGCGGGAAAGCTTCTTTCGAAGGGACAGTCGCTCATTCTTTATGGCCCATTCATCGAGACAGGTGTCGGAACCGCCCCGTCGAACCTCGCCTTCGATGCCGATCTCAAGGCGCGGAATGCCGCATGGGGCTTGCGAGAGGTCGAGGCGCTTGATGAACTGGCCCAGTTGAACGGTCTGGTGCGGACCGCACGCCATGAAATGCCGGCGAACAACCTTACGCTCGTCTACCGCAAGCAATAAAAAAAGGCCCGCCATTTGGCGGGCCTCCATTTGCTCTCTCAGTGCGAGAAATCAGGTTTCTTCGTCGACGGCGTTGGCAGCCGATTCAAGGTCCGCACCGACGCCGCGCACAGTGTTGCAGGCCGATGCCGTGAGCGACATCGCGGTGATGCCGAAAGCCAGAAGCAGTTTCTTGATCATAGTGTCATCCTTCCCGAGGGCATGTTGGCCGCGCAATGGTAAGAAAACCCCTACCCGACAAGCGGGTTCCCACCAAGCGCCTTGGCTAGGCGGTGAACCGCGCCCATATGCGCGCCATGAAAGCTTTCCTGACATTCGCAAGCGAAGCCGAAATCGTCGCGCTATGGGGCGCCGCATCGCTGATCGTTGCGCTTGCCGCGCTGGCGATGGAGCGCAGGCGGATGAAACGCACCAGCATCGACCGTGTCGGCTGGATGCCATGGACGGGCTTATTCCTGACCTTCGCCGTGCTGGGCGGGGCGCTGCTGGTGGTATCCATCCCCGGAGTGATCCGGGGATAGGCTCGCTGCTTTAGAGGCAGGCTTCCAGATAGGCCTGGTCGAAGCCGAACTGGCGGGCCTTTTCAAGCGTATAGGGGCGCAGGCCCGAGCTGCGGAACTCGCCGAGGATCTTGCCGTCCTCGCTCTCGTCCAGGTACTCGAACTTGAACAGTTCCTGCGTCACGATCACGTCGCCTTCCATCCCGATCACCTCGGTGATGTTGGTGGTGCGGCGCGAACCGTCGCGAAGGCGCTTCACCTGCACGATCAGGTCGACGGATTCGGCGATCTGGCGCGAAATGGCTTCCTTCGGGATCTTGATGTCGCCCATCAGGATCATGTTTTCCATACGGCCGAGGCATTCGCGTGGGCTGTTGGCGTGAAGCGTACACATCGAACCGTCGTGGCCGGTGTTCATGGCGGCGAGAAGGTCGAAACACTCTGCGCCGCGGATTTCGCCCAGGATGATGCGGTCAGGGCGCATACGCAGGGCGTTCTTCACGAGGTCGCCAATGGTGATGGCACCCTGGCCTTCGAGGTTCGGCGGACGCGTTTCCAGCGGCAGCCAGTGCGGCTGCTGCAGGCGAAGTTCGGCCGCGTCCTCGATGGTGAGCACGCGCTCGCCCGGGTCGATCATCTTCGACAGGGCATTGAGCATGGTCGTCTTACCCGAACCCGTACCGCCCGAAATGACGATGTTCATGCGGCAGGCGCCAGCGATCTTGAGTGCGGTCGCCATTTTCTCACTCATCGAACCGAAGTCCTTGAGCATGTCGATGGTGATCGGCTTCTCGGAGAACTTACGGATCGAGATGGCGGTGCCGCGCAGCGAGAGCGGCGGCACGATGACGTTCACACGGCTGCCGTCCTTGAGACGGGCGTCGGCAAGCGGCGTGGTCTGGTCGACGCGGCGGCCGACCTGGTTCACGATGCGCTGGGCGATCTGGAACAGGTGGCTCTCGTCGCGGAAACGGATCGGGGCGAGAACGAGCTTGCCCTTCTTTTCGATGTAGGTCTGGTCGGGACCGTTGACCATGATATCGGAAACGTCCGGATCGTTCAGCAGCTCTTCGAGCGGACCGAAGCCGAGCAGTTCGTCGACCAGAACCTTTTCGAGCGCGAACTGTTCGCGGCGATTGAGCGTGACCTTCAGTTCGGCCAGCACTTCCATGATGATCGGGCGGAATTCTTCCGACAGCTCGTCCTTGGACAGCGTCGCGGCTGCTTCCGGGTCGACGCGTTCGAGCAGGCGCGGGAGCACCTGTTCCTTGATCTTGTGGACGCTGGCTTCGAAGCCGCCGACTTCGCTATTGCCCGAATGGTCCGCATTCATGCGTTCCGAAAGGCGGGCCATCGCGTCGCCGTTCGAACCCTTGCCGCCTGCGCCGGGGGCAGGGGCGTCTTCCGGCAGCGGCGGGAATTGATCACCGCCTTCGATCTTGTCGTCGGCCGAAGGAGCAGGCGCGCCGCCGCGCATGGGACGCGCGACGCCGAACTGCGGACGTGCGCCGGACCCCATACCTGCCGGCCCGTTCTTGCGTCCGAATGCACTCATGCCAAACCCCCGCGGCTCATAGTCGAAGTGACGTGCGCAACCTGCCGGAAAAGTGGCAAATCACGCCTTTGCATGCTTGGTGAATAATTTGGAAACCTTGATTTTTTCCTAATTTCGGACCCTTGCGATGCCCGATAATCGGCTTGCGGGGCATTGGCGGAATCCCTAGGAATCCGTGCAGTTTCGGGGCGTAAGGGGAAAAATGGCGATGGGCCGCACGGCGGATATTTCGCGCGCTGGCACGATCTATGCCGCCTTGCTGCTGCTTTTTGCAGGGCTCGCCTTCACCAATGTCGCGCTGGGCGAATTCCAGTACCTGCCTGTCACGTTCTTCCGTTCGCATGACTTGCCCGTGCTCGCGATGGTCATGGCGCTGTTCCTCATCGTCAGGGTTGCGCGGATGCCGGATTCCCTTGTGGCCGGCATGGACACGCTATTCGGCAGGATGAAGCTCCTGCCTCATTGGGCGCCGGTACTGTTCATCTTCACGCTCGCCCTTCTCGGGGCTTTTGGAATTCTCGGATCCTATCCCCTCTCCATGGATGAATACTGGGCGCGGGCCGATGGCTATGCACTGGCATCGGGCAGGGCGATGGCCGAGATCCCGGCGGACTTGCGCGACTATGCGGGGGCCATGCACCCGATCTTCGCGCGGGTCAGCGGAGACGGGCTGTATTGGGCGTCGACCTATCTTCCCGTGAATGCGCTGTTCCAGGGACTGCTCGGTCCACTGGCGAGCCCACTGTTCGCAGCAGGTGCGGCCGCCTTGCTTGTACAGCTCGTTCGCCAGCACCTGCCCGAGGCCAAGACCGCGCCCATTATTTGCCTGGTGCTGGCGGCAACCTCGGCCCAATGGGTCATCACCGGCATGACGAGTTTCGCCATGTCGGCGCATCTTTTCTTCAACCTCGCCTGGTTGGCACTGGTCTTCCGCAAGGGCGCCGCGGTGCAGATCGCCGCCGGCCTGGTCGCCTTTCTCGCCGTGGGCTTGCACCAGTTCGCCTTTTTCCCCGTTTTCGCGGGCTTCTTCATCCTCGAGCTGTTCCTGTCCGGACGGCGCGGTACTGCCATCGGCCAAGGGGTGGTCGTGCTCGCGGCCGTTGCCTTCTGGGCGTCATGGAACGGCATTGCCTACAAGCTCGTGGGGTCTTTGCCTCCCGCCGTTGGCGGAGCGGCCAACGCGCCGCTGGCGGACAAGGTCATGGCGCTCCTGACCCGCAACGACCTTTCCGCAATCGGGACGATGGGAATGAACCTGCTGCGGTTCCAGCTGTGGCAAAACCCGCTGCTGCTGCCCCTGTTCGCTCTGGCAGTGCCGGTGGCATGGAAGCTGAAGGGTTTCTGGCGCGGCTGCCTGCTGAGCGCGCTGGCGACACTTGCCTTCATGGCCGTGGTCATTCCCTATCAGGGGCATGGCTGGGGTTATCGCTACCTGCATCACGTACTCGGAAACGTGACGCTGCTGGCAGCGCTCGGCTGGTCGCGGCTGCGTATGTCGGAATCGCGCGCTGCGAGGGCGAGCTTTGCAGCGGCGGCGCTGATTGCGCTTGCCCTGATACCCTACCGTTACGTGCAGGCACACGATTTCGCACAGCCTTGGCAGCAGGCGGATCGGGCGATTGCCAAAGTGGATGCAGAAGTGCTCATCGTCGATGCCCCTGACCACCTGTTTGCGGACGACCTGGTGCGCAATCTGCCCGAAGACCGGCCTGGTCCGGTCAGGATGGCGCGCGCTGCTTTGACCGACGCACAATTGGCAGACCTCTGTTCGCGCTTCCGCGTGGCGACATTCGGAGGCGCAGATGCGGAGGCTGCAGGCCTGCCTTCGATCGGCTACCGGGGCGATGGAGACAACGCGCAGAATGCCTGCGCCCCGGAAGGCAAGGAGCAGGCGGAAGACTGATGTCGAAGAACCCCAACGAACAGTACAATGTTGCTTCTGCAGGCAGCCTCCCCGTGCGGCTCGCCGGCTACCAGCGGCGCAACATGTTCGCGCGCTTCATGGAAGAGATGCAACCAGGCGAAGCGGATGCGATCCTCGACATCGGCGTCACTGCGGAGCGTAGCTATCCCAGTTCGAACTATTTCGAGAAATGGTATCCCCACAAGGCAAAGGTGACTGCGGCAGGGCTGGACGACGCATCGTTCCTGGAGGACGAATTTCCCGGAATGAAATTCGTGGAGGCCAATGCGCTAGACCTGCCGTTCGGTGACGCTTCCTTCGACTACGTCCACAGTTCGGCCGTGATCGAGCATGTCGGCGATGCCGGATCGCAAGCGCGGATGATCGCGGAATGCGCCCGCGTTGCGCGTAAGGGCTTTTTCCTGACTACGCCGAACCGCTGGTTTCCGGTCGAATTCCACACGGTCCTGCCGCTGGTCCACTGGCTGCCCAAGCCGCTTTTCCGCTCGCTCATGGAGCGGACGGGTCGGGATTTCTTCGCACAGGAGGCAAACCTCAATCTCATGTCGGCGGGAGACATGGGCAAGGCCGCGACCGAAGCGGGCATTGCTGCAAGGTTCGTCTGTGATGTGAAGAGCGTCAGTCTCGCCGGATGGCCCAGCAATCTGCTGCTGGTGGCGAAAGCGAAAGCCTAGGGGCGACCGAACTGGGGCGCGGCGCTACCAGCCGCGCGATCGCTCTCGATCAACGCTGCCAATTCGAACAGCGCGACGAGTACCGCAAGCGACGCAAATGTCAGCGCGCGCAAGGCGAGGGCGGCCGTCGCTGCTGCTGTCGCGGTACCACCGGCAAACACCACCAGCGCGGCCAGCGACCAGTCAGCCACACCCATTCCGGCGGGAAGGAACGGCAGCCCCATGGCGAGGCCCACTGCAGGATATCCGATTGCGACCAGCGCTGCATCGATACCGCCGGCGAAGGCTGCAACCACCAGGACGGTCCGCAGGCTCAGCATGGCCAGCCGCAGGGCAGACAGCCAACCGAGCAGGAACAGCGTGCGTGCGGGCAAGCTCGCCGCGCGCGCAAGCGCTTGCCCGGCGCGTTCTATGAAAACGGAACGGGGAAGGGTGCGCGTGACGGCGCGAAGAATGTGCAGCAGCCATGGCATGGTGGCGACGGAAACCAGAACAGCGGCGCAGAACAGGGCCAGCGACGCGGCCATGCCGGGACCCCACGCGAACAGCAGTATTGCCGCCGCGCCGGCGCAGGCCAGAAGGATGAGGTCGAGCAATTGCTCGTAGAGCGTGGCGTTGACCGCCTGTCCGTTTCTCACACTGGCCCAGCGGGCAAGCGGCATCGAGAATTGGAGCGGAAGGACCTGGCCTGCCAGCGCGCCGCGCAGCGTCGCCCGTGTGGCGACGCCCCAGGGCACGATTGTCGGGCTCCTCCCGAGGAAGCGGTCGAGCACGCGCCAGCGAGCAACACTCACCAACTGGTTGGCCAGCGTTAGGGCCAGTACTGCTGCAATCACGCTCGCCGGGGTGGTGCCCAGGGCCGCGACAAGGTCCGCAATCGCAACTCCCGAGAAGCGGAACAGCGCGACAAGGAGCGCCGCGGCAAATGCCAGCGAGAGTGCTGCCAGCAGGTTGCGGCGGCTATTGCTCACGGCGTCACCTCGTCCCGCCAGCGGACCGGCACGCGGGTGTCGATGAGCTGTTCCAGCCTGTTGAGCCAGCTGGCGGCTCGCTCTCGTTCGCTGCGGGCGACTTCGTGCTGGCCGATGTCGACCAACTTGCTGGGTGCGTAGAGCAGCGCTTCGAGCAGTTTCCAGCGCTTGGCTGCCTCGACCAGTCCGCCAAGACCAAGTGCCCGTGTCACGACGCCGACCTTGTAGACGGCTTCGGTGAACAGCGCGAAACGGGGCGCGCGGGCCGGGTTGACCACTTCGGTCAGCGATTGCGGCACCCATTCGTGGCTGACGCCGATATGCCCGCAGATATCGCGGTAGAATTGCGCGGGATCTGCTTTGAAGTCCTCGAAGAAGAGGACCTTGATCTGTTCGCTCGGGAAGGCGTCGAAGAACGGGGCAAGGCCTTCTGCGTAATTCATCCAGCTGCGCAGCTTGGGATGGTCCATCATCTGCTGGGCCGTGTCGCCATAATCGCGCGTATGGGCCCGCAGCCACAGCACCAGCGAGCGGGCGAAATCGCCTGGTTCGCGCAGGCAGACGATGATTTTCACATCGGGGAAATGCTGGCGCAGCAGCTTTGCATTGTGGGGATAGAGATAGGCATCGTGCGAAATCTCGCCGATCTTGCCCGTCCCCTCGAAGCGCGCGAGCCGGGCCTCGTAATCCTCGATGGCGCCAGGCTCGTCCGTCTCGAAGAATTTCGATGCCTTCGACGGGAAAAGCTGGACTTCGGGATGGTGCCGCAGCGCCTCGAACATCCAGGTCGAGCCGGCTTTTGGCGTACCGATATAGATGAAGTCGAGCTTTGCGGTCATGGCTGGCGCGTCCTACTCCGCCGGTTGTGCGGGATAGAACTGCGCCTCGTTCCCGCCGAGCACCGCCAGCAGGAACCCTGCGAAAAGAGTCTGCAGGCCCAGCGCACCGAGCAGGCCGGCAAGCGTCACCGGCAGGATCGAGGGCAGGGCGGAAAAGCTCGACGCTTCCCAATAGAAGCCCACAGCCACCAGCGCGACGAGCGAGGCGAGGATCATGGAGATACCGCCGATGGCACATGTCTCCAGCGTGGCGAAGCGATTGCCTTCGAGCCAGCGCCGCGGCCTGCGATAGCCCTGGCGCACACCGTGGAGATGTGCGGCTACGGCCATGATCGTCGCGATGTGGCCGACCAGCGTCAGCATGGCGCCCACGGCGATGAAGCTTTCGCCGAACGGTACCCACGGCAGAATGCCGAGAGCGTGAAGGGCAGCGGTGAAGAGGATCGTGAGGCCCATGCCGAGCGCGGCAAGGCCGGGTACGCCGAAGACCCAGGTCGGGCTGAGCATGAAGAGATAGCGCAGGTGCCGCCAGCCGTCGCGCCACGGGCGCAGGTGCGGTTCGCGGTCGCGCAGGTCGGGGCTCAGCGTCGCCGCGACCTCGACCATGCGAAGGTCCAGCAGCGATGCCTTGATGACCATCTCGCTGGCGAATTCCATGCCGCTGCCGGTCAGCTTGAGGCGATCGAACGCATCCTTCGTCAGGGCCCGCAGGCCGCAATGCGCATCGCCCATGCCGGTGCGGAAGAACAGGTTGAGGATGCCGGTAAGCGCAGGGTTGCCGATGTGGCGGTTCTTCCACGGCATGGCACCGGGTGCGATGCCTCCGCGAAAGCGGTTGCCCATGCACACGTCCGCACCCTTCTCGAGCTCGGCCACCATGGCAACGCCTTCGGTGAAATTGTAGCTGCCGTCGCAATCGCCCATCACGATGTAGCGGCCCCACGCCCCGCGGCACCCGCCGATCAGCGCAGCGCCGTAGCCTTTGGCCGCAACCGGCACGACGCGTGCGCCCAGCTCCGTCGCAAGCGCCTGGCTGCCGTCGGTCGACCCGTTGTCGGCAATCACGATCTCGCCGGACAGGTCCAGTTCGATGCGCATGCGGGCCAGTGCTTCGAGCGCGTTGCCGATACAATGGCGCAGCGAATCCACCTCGTTGAGGCAAGGCATGACTATGGTGACGTCGGGCCGTTCCTGCCCTGCCGGAACCTCGAAGCTGGTGGCTGCAATGGACTGCGACATGGTACCCCCTGTGATCCTTCGACAGCAGCCTTGAAGAAGTTTGGTAAACAGGCGGTAAATTCGGCCTCGAACCGGTAGCGAAATGCAGCCGGTATCGACGTGCGCAGTTCGCTCATTGCGAAAGGCTGGCACACCCGCTCGATCTCGCAGTCGCCAGCATTCTGTAATTACCCATCGCTGCAAATCGCGCGCGATTGATTGCGCGCCAAGAACCGCTAAGTGACCCTAACGCCATTTTCGGAGCTTCAATCTATGTGTGGAATTATCGGGATCGTCGGAAACCAACCCGTCGTGGAGCGGCTGGTCGATGGCCTGAAGCGCATGGAATATCGCGGTTACGACAGCGCCGGCATCTGCACTGTCCACCAAGGCGCTCTTGTTCGTCGCCGGGCAGAGGGCAAGCTGGCGAACCTCGTGGCCGAACTCGCTTCGAACCCGGCTGCCGGCGAGGTGGGCATCGCGCACACGCGCTGGGCAACGCATGGTGCACCCACGGCTACGAACGCCCACCCGCATGCGACCGATCGTGTCGCGCTGGTCCACAACGGGATTATCGAGAATTACAAGGAACTCCGCGCCGAACTGCGCGAGGCCGGACGTACGCTGGAAAGCGATACCGATACCGAAGTCGTCCTGCACCACATCTCCAAGCTGGTGGAAGAAGGCCGCTCTCCGCAGGAAGCCGTCGCTGAAATCCTGCCGCGCCTGCGGGGTGCATTCTCGCTGGCGATTGCATTTCGCGACCATCCCGACATGCTGATTGGCGCGCGGCTCGGTTCGCCGCTGGTGGTCGGTTACGGCGAGGGCGAAACCTATCTCGGCTCCGACGCGCTGGCGCTTGCACCGCTGACGCAGCAGATCAGCTACCTCGAGGAAGGCGACTGGGTGGTTGTCACGCGCGAGGGCGCGACGATCTACGACGCCGAGAACACCGAGGTCGAACGCGAGGTGCGCGCTTCGGGCGCTTCGGCCGCGGCGGTCGAAAAGGGCAATTACCGCCACTTCATGCAGAAGGAGATTTTCGAGCAGCCGACCGTGGTCGCGCAAACGCTTGCCTCCTACCTGCGCCGCTCGGACAACTCGGTTGCGCTGCCGCAGTTCGATTTCGACCTGTCGAGCGTGCGCCGCATCACCATCGTGGCCTGCGGTACGTCCTTCTATGCGGGCATGGTGGCGAAGTACTGGTTCGAACAGTTCGCCCGCGTTCCGGTCGACATCGATGTGGCGAGCGAGTTCCGCTACCGCGAACCGGTCCTCGAGGAAGGCGGCCTGGCGCTGTTCATTTCCCAGAGCGGCGAGACGGCCGATACGCTGGCAGCGCTTCGCCATTGCAAGCAGAACGGCCAGACCATCGGCGTCATCGTCAACGTGCCGACCAGTTCCATGGCGCGCGAGGCGGACCTGCTGCTTCCCACCCATGCCGGGCCCGAGATCGGCGTTGCCTCGACCAAGGCGTTCACCTGCCAGCTCGCCGTGCTGGCGGCTCTTGCGGCGCACATGGCGGTCAAGAAGGGGTTGATGAGCCGCGAGGAAGAGCAGGAAGTGGTCGCGCACCTGCTCGAAGCCCCGGCTTGCCTCAACGCCGCGCTCGACCATGACGACGACATCGCCAGCATGGCGCATCTCATCGCGCCTGCGCGCGACGTGCTGTACCTGGGCCGCGGCCCCGACTTCCCGCTGGCGCTCGAAGGCGCGCTGAAGCTGAAGGAAATCAGCTATATCCACGCCGAAGGATATGCCAGCGGCGAGATGAAGCATGGTCCCATCGCGCTGATCGACAACGAAGTGCCGGTGATCGTCCTCGCACCTTCGGGACCGCTGTTCGAAAAGACCGTCTCCAACATGGAAGAGGTGCGCGCGCGCGGCGGGCAGATCGTGCTGATTTCGGATGCCGAAGGGCTCGAACAGGCAAGCGAGGGTTGCATGGCGACCATCGAGATGCCGAAAGTCCACCCGCTGATCGCGCCGCTGGTCTATGCCGTGCCGGTGCAGCTTCTCGCGTATCACGTGGCCTGCGTGAAAGGCACCGATGTCGACCAGCCGCGCAATCTGGCCAAGTCGGTAACGGTCGAGTGACCCTGCAGGGCCGGTGGTTTCCGGCCCGGTAAGGACGATAGTTCACTGAGATTGCGTCGGCGCGTTTGCCCGCAAATTCAAGGGCTAGGCGCCGTTACAGGCCCTTCGATCGGGCAAGCAGGAAAAAGCGTAAAGGCCAGAGGCGTTTACGCGCGCATAACCTTTCGCATGTAAGCGTGCGGGGGTGAGCCAGACGAGTTCAAATACGGTTGTCGATGCGGAGACCTTGACCGCACGCCAGGTGCTTGGCCTGGCGAGCGTCGATGGCGTCGACTGGGCGCGTCTTCATGGCCACCAGTATTCGCTCGTAAGCAAGCGCGCCGTGGTTCGTGCGATGCTCCATGCGCTGGCCTTTGCTCTGGTTGCGGGTGTCGCCATTCCCACGGTCAATCCATTGCTCGTCGTGGCATGGGGCTGCGCGCTGGGCCTGTCGGTCGTCCATGCCTTCAGCCTAGACAAGCGCCTGCGCAACGCAGAAATGCGGCGGTTCAACCAGGACGACGTGCGCGCCCATGCGATGACTTCGGCCAACAAGGGCGCGGTCTGGTCACTCGGTGTCGTCGCGCTGGCCACGCTGGGCGCACAGCAACAGCTCTCCAGCATCTGGATTATCCTGTGCTTCCTCGTGGTGTGCAGCACTTCGAGCCGGTACAGCGTGCCGCTCAGCACCATCGCCTTCCTTGCTGCGGCATCGGTCGGTCCGCTGATCGTCGCCCTGATGCACAGCTCATTCCTGCTGGCCGGGGTGATCGCGCTTACCATGCTCCTGGGTTCGCTCGGAACGTTCGAGATGGCGCGCATGCGCGTCGGCGGCCGCCTGTCCGAATTGGCGATGCAGGAGAAGAGCGAAGTCGTCTCCATGCTGCTGCGCGAATTCGAGGAAGGCGAGGCCGACTGGCTGTGGCAGGTCGATCCGAACCGCAAGATGCGCTCGGTCAGCCCGCGCCTGGCCTTTGCCATCGGCAAGCAGATTTCCGAGATCGAAGGGCAGCCCTTCCTCCAGCTCATTTCCGGCGACAGCTGGAAGACCGGGCAGTTTCCGCCCAGCCTGCACGAACTGGCCGAGAAGCTGAAGCGCCGGGAAAGCTTCTCCAACCTCACGGTCAAGGCCGTCATCAGCGGCGAGCGTCGGTACTGGGAGCTGTCGGGCACCCCCATGCTCAACGACAGCGGGTCCTTCATCGGCTTCCGCGGCGTCGGCTCGGACGTGACCGAAAAGCACGAGAGCAGCGAGAAGATCGCCTATCTCGCGCGCTACGATACGCTGACCCAGCTGCCTAATCGCCTGATGCTGACCGAGGCACTGGGCGGCGCCTTGGAATACTCGCAGCAATGGCGCAGCCGCTGTGCCTTTCTGATGATCGATCTCGACCGCTTCAAGGCGGTCAACGATTCCCTCGGGCATCTCGTCGGCGACCAGATGCTTGGCGAGGTTGCCCGGCGTCTCAAGCCGCTGGTCGACGAAGGCGAGGTCTGCGGGCGCCTGGGGGGCGATGAGTTCGCGATCGTGGTGCGCGATGCCACGGACCGCAAGCGCATCGACACGCTGGCCAAGACCGTGATCGCGGCCCTGTCCGCGCCGTACCATATCGAGAACCAGGTCCTTTACGTCGGGGCCAGCGTGGGTTCGGCAATCGGTCCGCGCGACGGGACGAAGGTCGACGAAATCATCCGCAACGCCGACTTGGCGCTCTACCGCGCCAAGGACGAGGGCGGCGGTGTCCACTGCGAATACGAACCGTCGCTTCACGCCACCGCAGAAGAGAAACGCCAGCTGGAATTCTCGCTGCGTACCGCGCTCGAGAACGACGAGATGATGCTGCATTTCCAGCCTGTGGTGGATGCCAAAACAGAAGAGGTTGTCAGCTTCGAGGCGCTCGCGCGCTGGAACAGCAAGGTCCACGGCTTCGTCAGCCCGGCCAAGTTCATTCCGATCGCGGAAGATACGCGCCTGATCGTGCCCATCGGCACATGGGTGATGAACGAGGCCTGCCGCGAGGCAGCAACGAACTGGCCCGAGCACGTCAAGGTGAACGTCAACGTCTCGCCCGAACAGCTTCTAGAACCCGATTTCGCAGGCACAGTCGTTCGCGCGCTGTCGCATAGCGGCCTGTCGGCGAACCGACTGGAAATCGAGGTGACCGAGAGCATCTTCATGCGCGATGCCGGCGTGGTGCGAAAGGCGCTGGAACAGTGCCTTGCGCTGGGTTGCTCGGTCGCGCTCGACGATTTCGGGACGGGCTATTCCTCGCTCGGCTACCTCAGGAAGCTCGAATTCACGACCATCAAGGTCGACCGCATGTTCGTTCAGGGCGCGGCGCAGGACAGCCCGGAAAGTCTGGCGATCATCCGCGCCGTGGTGGCCATGGCCGACAGTCTCGGCATGACCACGACCGCAGAAGGCGTTGAGAACCAGGAAGAAGCGGACCTCATCCGCCGCCTCGGCTGCACCAAGATCCAGGGATACCACTTCGGCCGTCCGATGCCGGCAGCCGATGCCCGCAAGATTTTCTCCCGCGGCGCGCTCAAGAGCGCCTGATCAGGCGTCTGCGAGCGAGCGGATTGCCGCTTCGAAGAGGGCGCGTCCGTCAGTGCCGCCATGGGCCGGATCGATCGCGCGTTCGGGGTGCGGCATCATGCCCAGCACGTTGCCGGCAGCATTGAGAACGCCCGCGATATCGCGCTGCGAACCGTTGCACGCCTCGGCATAGCGGAACGCCACGCGGCCTTCGCCTTCGAGCCGGTCGAGCGTCTCCGCATCGGCAAAGTAATTGCCGTCGTGGTGGGCGACCGGGATGCGGATTTCCTGCCCGGCCTCGTAGCCGCTGGTGAACAGCGACTGGGCGTTCTCGACCGTGAGCGCGACCGTGCGGCAGATGAAGTTCTGGCCGGCGTTGCGCATCAGTGCGCCCGGCAGCAGCCGCGCTTCGGTCAGGACCTGGAAGCCGTTGCACACGCCAAGGACCGGCACGCCGCGCTCGGCCGCGCGGACGACTTCGCGCATGATCGGGCTGTTGGCCGCCATGGCGCCCGAGCGGAGATAGTCGCCATAGGAAAAGCCGCCCGGCAGGGCGATGAAGTCCAGCCCGTCGGGCAATTGGGCATCACCGTGCCACACGCGGTGCGGGGCGGTGCCGGAAACCTGTTCGATCGCAACCGCCATGTCGCGGTCGCAGTTGGAACCGGGAAAGGTGATGACGGCTGCGCGGAAGGCCATCAGTCGAGCTTCTCGATGCGGTAATTCTCGATCACCGTGTTGGCGAGCAGCTTCTCGCACATCTCGGTCAGCGCTTCGTCGCTGGTGCCGTCGGCAAGGTCGAGATCGATCGTGCGGCCCACGCGCGCATCTTCGACGCCGGAAAAGCCAAGCCCTTCAAGGGCGTGGTGGACGGCGCGACCCTGCGGGTCGAGCACGCCGGGCTTGAGGCTGACGAGGACACGGACTTTCATGGGCGGCGCCTTTGATAGCTTGGGGTTGAAGCTTGCGCGCGCCTATGCCGCGAGTGCGCGCGAAGGGCAAGCCGCAGACGAAAGGCGAGCGGGGACAGCGGCTTACCTGCAGGTGACCTGAAAACGGACTGTCACCGCATTGCAACATCATTCCAGAACCGCGCAATTCCGCGCCTTTCCGATTCGAAAAGCGCGACATTTCGGCTACAGGGCGCGGGTCAATTCCCCAACTCCATCCCACCAATCCGCGCGCAGGAACGCTTCGGGCCAAAAGGATCATCCCCATGATTGACCGCTCCCTTACTCTCCGCCTCCTTTCTGCCAGCACGCTGGCTCTCGCCCTTGCTCAGCCCGCGATGGCTCAGGACGTCGACAGCTCCGACACCGAAGCGACCGGTGCCGAAGAAGCCGAAAACGGCCAGCTCGACATGATCGTCGTGACCGCCAACCGCCGCGAGGAAAACCTGCAGGACGTCGCCGTTTCGGCTGCCATCCTGTCGGCCGACGCGACCCGCACCATCTTCGACGCCGGCGCCGACGTTACCGCGCTGGCCGGCCGCGTCCCCGGCCTGTTCGTCGAAAGCTCGAACGGCCGTGCGGCTCCGCGCTTCTACATCCGCGGCCTCGGCAACACCGACTTCGACCTTGCTGCCTCGCAGCCGGTTTCGGTCGTCATGGACGACGTCGTCCTTGAAAACGTCACGCTCAAGAGCTTCCCGATCTTCGACGTCGAGCGCGTGGAAGTCCTGCGCGGCCCGCAGGGCACGCTGTTCGGCCGCAACACCCCGGCAGGCATCGTCAAGATCGACACCGTCAAGCCGGGCGACGAATTCACCGTCAACGGATCGGCCAGCGTCGGCAGCTTCGGTTCGGTTTCGATCGACGGCGGCCTGACCATCCCGATCGCACCGGGCCTCGCCTCGCTGCGCCTGTCGGGCATGTGGCAGCAGCGCGACGACTGGGTGGACAACGGCTTCACCGGTGAAGAGGACGCCTACGGCGCCTACGCCGACATCGCCGCACGCGCCCAGCTGCTGATCACCCCGACCGATCGCCTGTCGATCCTCGGCAGCTACTCGATCCGCGATCTCGACGGCACCTCGACGCTGTTCCGCGCCAACATCCTCGGCCCGGGCAACAACGAGCTGAACGACAATTACGACCGCGACACCGTGTTCTTCGACGCGGGCGGCGGCAACCAGGCCGAATACAAGGCCGAGATCATCACCGGCAAGGTAAACTACGAAGCCGATCTCGCCACCTTCACCTCGATCACCAGCTTCGCTTCGAGCGAAGGTTCGAGCCGCGGCGACATCGACGGCGGCTTCGGTGCCAGCTTCCTGCCGGTCATGGGCCCGGGCTTCATCCCGTTCCCGTCGGACACGCGCGATTCGATCGAGCTCGACCAGTTCACGCAGGAAGTCCGCCTTGCCAGCAATGGCGGCGGTGCTTTCGAATGGCAGGTCGGTGGTTTCTACTTCGACAGCGACTTCGACGTGACCACGGTCGGCTTCGACTTCCCGCCGTCCGTCACCGTCAACCACACCAACGAGAGCTGGGCCGTGTTCGGCCAGGTTTCCTCGCAGGTGACCGACACGATCAAGCTGACCGGCGGTCTGCGCTACACCGACGACCAGAAGGACTTCGTCGTCCTCGAAGGTGCCGCACCGCAGCCGCGTTCGGTCCAGGATGACCGGATCAGCTGGGATCTCGCCGCATTCGTCGACGTGAGCGCCGATGCCAGCGTCTTCGCCCGGGTAGCCAGCGGTTTCCGCGCTCCGACGATCCAGGGCCGCGACGTGGCCTTCTTCGCACCGCCGTCGATCGCGACGAGCGAGAAGATCATGAGCTACGAAGTCGGCTTCAAGTCCGAACTGGCCGACCGCCGCGTCCGCCTGAACGGTGCCGCCTACTTCTACAACATCGAGGACCCGCAGTTCTCCGCCGTCGGCGGTGCTGGCAACCTCGTGCAGCTCGTCAATGCGGCGGACGGTCGCGGTTGGGGCTTCGAGCTCGACAGCGCGTTCCAGATCACGCCGAATTTCCTCGTTACGGCCGGTGCCAGCTACAACAACACCGAAATCCGTGACGAGAACCTGGCCGTCGGCATCTGCGCCCAATGCACGGTGCTCGACCCGATCGCGAACATCGGCGGCACCGACCGCGCGCTGGTGGACGGCAACCCGTTCCCCAACGCACCGGAATGGATTGCCGACGTCACCGCACGCTATGCCGTGCCGGTCGGCAGCGTCGGCGAAATCTTCGCCTACACCGACTGGACCTACCAGGGCGAAACCAGCTTCTTCCTCTACGACAGCGCCGAATACGTTGTCGACAACCAGATCGAAGGCGGTCTGCGCATCGGTTACGCCAAGCGTGACGGAACGCTGGAAGTCGCTCTCTTCGCCCGCAACATCACCGACGCGGACAATGTGAAGGGCGGTATCGACTTCAACAACAACACCGGCTTCGTGAACGATCCGCGCGTGATCGGCCTGTCGGTGCGCTTCGAGCACTAAGTTCGGCGCCACACGAAACGAACGGGGCCGGGAGGGGAAACCTTCCCGGCCCTTTTTCGTGGCGGGCCAGAAACTTCGGCCCTAGATGAGAGCGCAGATGACCGCGCTCGACCTCGTCTACAATCCCGTATCGGGCAGCTTCAGCCAAGGGCATCTCGACGCGCTGGCGGCGGCGCTGCAAGCCGAGGGCTTTAGCGTCACGCCGATGCCGACGACCGCGCAGGGAGCCCAGCTATCGGGCAGCGCGGAAGTGATTTGCGTCCATGGCGGTGACGGGACCTTGCGTGACACGGTGCAGGCGCTCGGTGACAAGGCCGGGGATGTGCCGCTCTGCGTTGCGCCATCGGGCACGATCAATCTCGTCGCGCGTGAGCTCGGCTATGCCCGCAAGCCCGGGAAATTTGCCGCCGAACTGCGCGCGGCATGGGATCGCGGAAGCGACAGCTGGGTCCATTCGCCGCTCTACACGCTTGGCGAGATGCCGGTCGTGTCCTGCCTCTCCATCGGGCCCGACAGCCATGCGGTCGCGAGGGTGGACGGCAAGCTGAAGAAGCGTATCGGGCGCTATGCCTATGTCGTCGCGCTGGCCCAGCAGATGCGTGACTGGCCGCGCGATACCATGACCATCAGCGGCGAACTGGCGGGCGGGGAGAGTTTCGAATACGAGGCGGAGGCTGCCATCGTCAGCCATGCAGCGCTCTATGCCGGTCCGTTCAGGGTCAGCCCGCAGGCGGCACTCGCCGCGGATTCGGTGGAGCTGATCACGCTCACCCGCTCCACGCGGCTCGGGACGATCGCTCTCAGCCTGGCGGTCATGCTGCGCCTGCCGGTCGCGCGGCTTGGCATTGCGGAAATCCGGTCCTGCCGCCGCATCGCCTTCGACCGCTGCGTGACCCCCGTGCAGGTCGACGGGGATCACATGCCCGATTGCGCCTTCGCCATCGGGCCCAGCGGCATGACGCTGCGCTACGTGGTGTAGCGGGTTACTTCTTGGCTGGTTTCGGCGGCGTGCGCAGGCGGCCGCGATGCGCGTTCATGTCGAGCACTTCGCCCGGACCGGCATCGTCGTTCTGCAGCAGGCCGAGACGGCGCGCGACTTCCTGGTAGGCTTCGCTCTCGCCGCCAAGGTCGCGGCGGAAGCGGTCCTTGTCGAGCTTTTCGCCGGTGTTGATGTCCCACAGGCGGCAGCCGTCGGGGCTGATTTCGTCGGCGAGGATGACGCGGCTGTAATCGCCGTCCCAGATGCGGCCGAATTCCAGCTTGAAGTCTATCAGGCGGATGTCGATCGCGCTGAACATGCCGCACAGGAAGTCGTTGATGCGGATCGCCATCGACGACATGTCCTGCATTTCTTCATGGCTGCACCAGTTGAAGCAGGCGATTTCCTCTTCGGAAACCTTCGGGTCGCCGAGGCCGTCGTCCTTGTAGCAATATTCGATCAGCGTGTGCGGCAGCAGTTCGCCTTCCTCGATACCGAGGCGCTGACTGAGCGAGCCGGCAGCGACATTGCGCACGACCACTTCGAGCGGAATGATTTCCACCTGGCGGACCAGCTGTTCGCGCATGTTAAGGCGGCGGATGAAGTGGGTCGGGATGCCGATGTGCGACAGGCGCGTGAAGACATACTCGCTGATGCGGTTGTTGATAACGCCCTTGCCGTTGATCGTGCCCTTCTTCTGGGCGTTGAAGGCGGTAGCGTCATCCTTGAAATACTGGATGATCGTGCCCGGTTCCGGACCTTCGTAGAGGATCTTGGCCTTGCCTTCGTAGATCTGGCGGCGACGTGACATGGGCGATTTCCTTCGCGCTCAAAAAACCGTCGCCCCGGCAGCGGAATCGGGTGCGTCCGCTTGGTCCGGGGCGTTCGCTTGGCGCATACAGAAGCGCGCGCGCGAAAGCAATTGCGGGGACGCCCCGGCCCCGATAGCCCCCCGAGACATGACGATCGGGATACGAACCCTTGCCGGTCCGGAACTGGCTGCGGCGCTGGACGCGTTGGCGGACCTGCGGATCGAGGTGTTCGCGGAGTGGCCCTATCTCTACGACGGCGATGCTGCCTACGAACGCGAATACCTCGGGGAATTCGCAGCAGAAAAAGGCTCGGTCCTGGTGGCGGCCATGGACGGGGACCGCATCGTCGGGGCGGCCACCGCTTCCCCGATGACCGGCCAGAAGCCCGAGTTTCGCCGTCCGTTCGAGGCGCTGGGGTACGATACCTCCAACCTGTTCTATTTCGGCGAAAGCGTGCTGTTGCCCGCCTATCGCGGCAAGGGCATCGGTCATGCCTTCTTCGACCGCCGCGAAGCCGCAGCGCGCGACTATGGTGCAACGCATGCGACCTTTTGCGCAGTGGTGCGGAGCGAGGACGATACCCGTCGCCCGCCCGGCCACAGGCCGCTCGACCCTTTCTGGCGGGCCCGCGGTTACGAGAAAGTGGAAGGCCTCACCACCAGCTTCCACTGGAAGGAACCCGGCAGCGCGGGCGAGGTCGCCCACACGATGCAGGTCTGGATGGCAGGGCTCTAGTGGCGGGTCGGCGCGGGCGCGTCCTCTACCGCGGGGGCGTGGTCGGCCTTCAGGTTCTCGATCAGGCGCCCGAGCGTGGCGCGCTGGACGAGCACGCTGAACAGGACTGCGGCAAAGGTCGCGGCAAGGATCAGGTCGCGCGTCTCGCCAGCGGGTAGCGACAGGGCGAGCGCGATCGAAATACCGCCGCGCAGGCCGCCCCACCACAGGACGCGTCCCGCGCCCTTGTCCTGCAGGCGGGCCGCCGGGATCGCCTTGGTCGACACGAAAATCCCGACCGCGCGCGCGGCCAGCGTCAGCGGAATTGCGGCAAGGCCGAAGACCACCGCATCGGCGCCGGCGACCAGTACGATCATCTCCAGCCCGATCAGGAGGAAGAGGATGGAGTTGAGCAGCTCGTCCACCAGCTCCCAAAACTTGAGGACATAGTCTCGTGTCACGTCGCTCATGGCGAAGGTAACGCCCTGGTTGCCGATCAGCAGGCCGGCGACGGCCATCGCCAGCGGTCCGGAAATGTGGAGATAGCTGCACAGCGCATAGCTGCCCATGACCACGGCGAGCGTGATCAGCACCTCAAGCGTGTATTCGTCCATCCCGGCCAGCGCCCGGTATCCGACATAGCCCGCAACCAGCCCGACCAGCACGCCGCCGCCCGCCTCGATCGCGAACAGCCGCGCACCTTCCGCGATGCTGAAATCCGCGCCCGTAACTGCCGCCCCCAGCAGGATGATGAAGACCACGATGCCCACGCCGTCGTTGAAAAGGCTTTCGCCTGCCACCGCGCTTTGCAGCGATTGGGGGACGTTCTCCTCCTTGAGCACGCCGAGGACGGAGACGGGATCGGTGGGGGCAATCAGCGCGCCGAAGACGAAATACCAGATCGGCGCGATGGGCAGGGCGAGCAGGGTCCCCACACCCCACATGGCAAGCCCGACCAGCACGGTCGAGATGATCACGCCCACGGTCGACAGGAGCAGCACCGGCAGCCAAGCAACCTTCAATCGGGCAAGGTCGACGTGAAGCGCGCCGGCGAACAGCAGGAAGCTCAGCATTCCCTGCAGCAACGTATCGGTGAAATTGAGCTGGCGCAGCGTATCGGCCACCCAGTCATCCAGCGTGATGCCCGGGATGAAGGCGTTGGCGACCATCAGCGTTATCGCGGCGAGCGCCCCCATCACCGTCAGTCCGATGACGTGCGGCAGGCGGACAAAGTGGTGGTTGAACCAGCCCAGCAGGGCGCTCGCCACCACGAGGAGGGCGGCGATTTCGAAGGGGTTTAGCGCGGCGCTGGCTGTTTCATGCATGACCGGGGGGATAGCGCGGCGCAAAGCGAAGGTGAAGCTTGCGCGATTTCACGCACTTGGGCAGCTTCGGACGAGAATGACCTATCGCTATCGCCATTCCGGCCTCGCCGTGGCCTCGCAGCTGGAATTGCCTGAATGGGCGGCTTTCCAGGCGGAGTTCGACGCGCCGGACGTGCAAATCGTCATCGACGATGCACCGTGTCCCGACTGCCCTACCGATGGCAGCGCTGCGATTGAGGGGGACACGATGCGTTTCGCCATCGATGGCATCGGGGGCTGGCAGGTCGAGGGCGGACACACCTTGCGCCTCCACCCCGGAATGACCACCGACCCCCGCGAGCTGCGCCTGTTTACTTTGGGCAGCGCATGGGGGGCGCTCGGCTACCAGCGCGAGCTGGCCATGTGGCACGGCAGTGCGGTTGCGTGCAGCGGACGGGCGTTCCTGTTCTGCGGCGAGGCCGGGGCAGGCAAGAGCACCATGGCAGGCGCGCTGCTGGCACGCGGCGCGGCGCTGGTGGCCGACGATCTCAGCCGGGTAGAGCCGGGGGCCATCCACCCTTCCAGCGCGCGTATCAAGCTGTGGGGCGAGGCGATCGAGCGGTTCGGCTGGCAGGAACGCGTGATCCAGCGCGATTACCTGCGCGACGACAAGTTCCATTGTTCCGCTCCCAATCACCTCGCGGGGGAACAGGCCGTGCCGCTTGGCGGGATCGTCGTTCTCGAACGGGCGGACGGTTTAGCACTGGACCGCCTCGTCGGCAGTGCGGCGCTGCGCGAGGTGCTGCGCGGGACGCTCTACCGGCCAGAAATGCTCGAAGCGATGGGCCGCTGGGCCGAGCAGGGATCGCTGGCAGCGCAGATCGTGGCGCAGGTGCCGGTATGGCGGCTACGCAGGCCGAAGGACTACGCCGCGCTGGACGCGGTTTGCGAAGCGGTCGAGGCGCTCTGGCTGGAATAGGGAAGGTGTGGTGCCCGGGGACGGATTCGAACCGCCGACACTGCGATTTTCAGTCGCATGCTCTACCAACTGAGCTACCCGGGCTCCCTTTCGCCGGGGCCACGCATGGGCCGCTCCAGCGGTTGGAGTGCGCGCCTATGGCGAAGGCAGGCGCGCTTGGCAAGGGCCTAAATCAGTCCTTTTCGCCGCCCGTGACCTCGGCAGCGATTTCCTCGGGCAGTGCGGGCCGTCCGGGCACCGCGTAGCCATCGCCGAACCACTGTGCGAGGTCGCGGTCGCGGCAGCGGCTGGAACAGAAGGGTGCGTGTTCCTCGACCCGCGGCTTGCGGCAGATCGGGCAGGGTTTGGCGGCTCTAGTCATGACCCACGATCTGGGCAGCGCCTGCTTCGATGGCAAGGCCGGGATCGGTCTCTATCCGCAGCGGGCGGCCCGTCCGGCGCTCCAGTTCAGTGATCCATTCGTCGCTGATTTTCGCTTTCAGCGCGGGATGCACGGTCAGCAGAGTAACGCCTGCCCCCTCGACTCGCTCTGCCCGGCGCAGCGCCATGCGTGCCGCCATGCCGGTGCGCGAGCTAGCTAAGCGGTGCAGCAGCGAGGGTCCTTCCAGTCGGGCGACGAGCTGGACCAAGCCAAAGCCGTTCATCGCCGTGCGTTCGTGTGGCCGGTCCGCCAGCACGTTTTCGAGCAGGCTGTCCACCGCCTTGCGGTCGGCCTTCGCTTCGAGCGTGGGGAAGTCGATGCCGATTGAGCCGCCGAGGTCGAAGCGCGGCAAGGCCTCGCCAAGCGCCCGTGCGGCGCGCAAGGCGAGTTCCCGTGGAGGCAGATCGCCGTCGACGTCGACCACGGTCATCGCTGGGGTCACGGAGAACAGCAGCGAGCCGCCGTCGAAATCGATCTCGCCGCGCGAAGCCTCTGCCCAGACCTCTTCCCACAGGCCTGCTGGGAAACGATGGACCTTTTTGCCGATGGAGAACGCATCATCGGCCGCAGCGGTGACCGCTTCTGGCGGCCGCGCGGCTGGCAGTTTCAGCCGGCCGCGCTCGGCGATGGCGCCGCGTGTGATGACGGCGGAAAGGCTCGCACCTTCGCTTGCGCTCTGGGGCAGCCGGTCGAGCAGGATCTCGCGGCCGTCAGCCAGCGTCCCGGTCCCGCGGGTGCCGCGTTTCGTGGTGAGCTTTGCCGTGACCTGCTGGCCGGCATGAAGTTCGCCCGGCCAGCGTAGCTTTGCAGCCAGAACCCGGTCGCCTTCGACGAGGATCGCGCGGGTCTCGCCGATCCCGTCCTCGACCAGCCATTCAGGCAATGGGGAACCCCGCGGCCTTCAGCAGCGCACGCGTTTCGTAGAGCGGCAGGCCCACGACACCCGAATGGCTGCCCTGGATGCGGCTGATGAGGCCTTCTGCAATGCCCTGGATGGCATAGCCGCCCGCCTTGCCGTCCCATTCGCCGCTGGCGATGTAGGCGTCGATCTCGTCGGCGGAGAGGCGCTTGAACTGGACGATGGTCTCGCTCAGCCGCTCGCGAACCGCTCCGTCGGGCGCGCGCAGGGCGATCGCGGACAGCACGCGGTGGCGACGCCCGGACAGCAGTTCGAGGCACTGGCGCGCCGTCGCCTCGTCCTCGGCCTTGGGCAGGATCCGCCTGCCGGCCGCGACAACCGTATCTCCGGCAAGCACGAAGCCGTCGGGCGAAGCGGCAGCTTCCGCCTTTTCGCGGGCCATGCGCTTGGCATAGTCGCGGGGCAGTTCGCCCCTGGCAGGCGTCTCGTCGATATCGGCAGGGGCGATGGCATCCGGCGTCACGCCCAGCCGCGCGATCAGTTCGCGGCGGCGCGGGCTGGCGGAGGCTAATATGAGAGTGGGCTGGCCCACGCGGTCTTACTGGGGGCCGGGGCCGCCGCGTCCGGGCATGAAGCGGTAGGTGATACGCGCCTTGGTCAGGTCGTAGGGCGTCAGTTCGCACAGGACCTCGTCACCGACGAGCACGCGGATACGGTTCTTGCGCATCTTGCCGGCGGTGTGGCCGAGCACTTCGTGGCCGTTCTCGAGTTCGACGCGGAACATGGCGTTGGGCAGCAGTTCGACCACCTTGCCGCGCATTTCGAGAAGTTCTTCCTTGGCCATTACTATCCTTAGCTGATGCAGTTCGTCGAGTTGTGTCGCGCGCCCATAGCGTCAGGCGGGATAAAAGGGAAGCTTTAGGCATTGAGCCAAGCATCGCACTCCTGCGACAAACCGATACAGGGTGGCCGCTTGCGCGTCCGCCCTCTTCCGGTAGGTGCCGTAGGGGGGTTGGCTTGGACTGCATACTGGATAAACCCTTGATAACACTTCGCGCACGTACTTCGCTGCCGGCTCTTGCGCTTGCCCTTTCGCTGAGCGGCGTTCCCGCCATGGCGGAAGAACAGGACCCGCGGGCCCAGCCGCAGCCGGACATGGAAGAGATGGCCGTGCCGCCTTCGGCTTCGGACACCATCGTCGTGGAAGGCACGCGAATCCGCGGCCAGCTGTTCGTTGAGGAAAAACCGATCGCGGAATTCAGCGAGCAGGACATCGCCGCATTCGGTGCCAGCTCCATCGCCGACGTGATTGCGGCCATCGAGCCGGCGACCAGCAGCGGGGCGCGCAGCAGCCGCGGCGGCGGCCAGCCGGTCTTCCTCATCAACGGTATCCGCGTGTCCAGCTTCCGCGAATTTCGCAGCTATCCGCCCGAAGCGGTGCAGAAGGTAGAGGTCTTCCCCGAGGAAACGGCGCAGCGCTTCGGCTATTCGGCCGACCAGCGCGTGGTGAACATCATCCTCAAGCCCAATTTCCAGAGCGTGAGCGCGGAAGTCGAATACGAGGGGCCCGATCGCGGCGGCTTCACCCGCAACGAGCAGGAACTGACCTATCTGCGTATCGGCGAGAAAGGTCGCCTCAATTTCAACCTCGACTTCGAGGATTCGAGCCTCCTGACCGAGGCCGAGCGCGGCCTGACCGTCGATGGCGGTTTCCCGGGCGAGGAACAGTTCCGCAGCCTGCGCGCCGACACGATGAGCGGCGAAGGCACGATCAATTACGCCCGCGCTTTCGTCGAGAGCGGTCTGTCGCTGAGCCTCAACGGCACTTACAACCATTCCGAAAGCCTCAGCCTGTCGGGCCTGTCGAATGACGGGACCGTCCCGCTGGAGCGTCGCGGCGACGTCGACACGATCTCGGTCGGCGGCACGCTCTCGCGCCCCATCGGCGACTGGAACGCGGTCTTCACCAACGACACGGTGCGTTCGCTTTCCACGACGGAAATCGATCGCTTCGACGGCAGCGGCTTCGATGTCGCGGAAAGCCGGACCTGGACCATCGCCAACGACCTTACGCTTACCGGCTATCCGATCGCGCTTCCGGCAGGCGATATCAGCGTCACCTTCAAGACTGGCGTCGACTGGCGGCAGATCGCCAGCGAGGACACCCGGTCGGCGACCGATATCGAACTGACCCGTCGCCGGTTCGATGCGAACACCACGTTGTCCGTTCCCATCGCGGAACGCGGCGGCGCATGGGGTGCGATCGGCGGCGTCAGCCTGAGCCTTAGCTCGGGCATCGAAGACCTGTCGGACTTCGGCACGCTGGCGAATTGGAGCGCGGGCATCAACTGGCAGCCGACCGATACGCTGGGCTTCAGCGCCACGCGCATCTGGCGCGAAGTGGCACCCAGCCTGACCTCGCTCGGCAGCCCCCGCATCGACGAATTCAACGTGCCGGTGTTCGATTACGCCACTGGCGACACGGTGCTGGCGACACTGGTCACCGGAGGCAATCCCGACCTTCGTGCCGAAACCCAGGCCGACTGGAAATTCAGCGCCAACTGGGAACTGCCCTTTTGGGAAAATGCCCGCCTGCAGGCCGATTACGGCATCAACCGCTCGCGCGACGTGACGGCGTCACCGGGCTTCAGCGCGGCCTTCGAGGAAGCTTTCCCCGACCGCGTGACCCGCGGCACCGCGGGTGAACTGCTCGCCATCGATCGCCGTCCACTGACGCTTTACGAGACCCGCAGCCGGGTGCTGTCCTTCGGGCTCAACACGCGCGGCGAGATCGGCAAGACGCCCGAACGTCCCGAACGCGGTGCCCAGGGCAATGGCGGTCCGCCGCAGGGTCGCCCGGGCGGCCCGGGCGGCGGCCCGGGCATGGGCTTCGATCCCGCTCGCATGGAAGCGATGCGCGAGACTTTCTGCAAGGCGCCGGAAGGCGAAACGCCCGACCTGTCGGCCATCCCGGAAATGTTCCGCTCGCGCCTGCTCGATGCCAATGGCAATCCGGACCCGGAAAAGATCGCCGCGGCCCGTGCACGCTTCTGCGGGGCGGAGGCCGACCAGCGCAGCCAGCAGTTTACTGCGATGCGCGAGGCGATCTGCGCCGAACCGCCCAAGCTCGACGGCCTGCCCGAAGAGGTTCTCGCCCGCCTGAAGGACGAGAATGGCGAGATCGACCCCGAAAAGGTCAAGGCGATGCGCGAGAGGATGTGTTCGGCACAGGCCGCGCAGGGTGAAGGTCAGCCGCAGCAGGGCGGCCCGCGCCGTGGCGGCGGCGGCTTCGGTCGCTTCGGCGGCGATCCGTCGGATACGCGTCCGCGCTATTTCCTCAGCCTCAACCATAATATCGTGCTCGAAAACGAGGTCCTGCTGGCAGAGAACGGCCCGCTGTTCGACCAGCTGGCTGGCGATGTCCTTGGCGGCGGCGCGATTTCGCAGCATTCCTCGCGTCTCGAAGGAGGCCTGTTCTGGCAGGGCTACGGCCTGCGCCTGACCGGTCGCTATATCGGCGAGGCGGAACTGCTGGGCGGTGACTTGCCCGGTTCGAGCGACCTGTTCTTCTCGGACCTGGCGACCTTCGACATCCGCCTGTTTGCCGACCTCGGCGAAGTCTTCAAGAAAGAGGATGGCTGGATGAAGGGCCTGCGCGTGTCTGTGCTGGCCGACAACGTGTTCGACGCTCGCCGCACCGTGACCGACGAGAACGGCGATACGCCGCGCGCTTACGACCCGCTGCGGATCGACCCTGTCGGCCGCTACCTCGGCGTGGATATCCGCAAGGCCTTCTGACCCGCGGGCGCGTCCTGCCTCATTGCAGGGCGCGCTGCGGGAACAGCAGGCGGGCCCAGAGCGGGGCGGAGAAGGGCTTCCATTCTCCCTCCGCCTGGGCCAGCCGGTCGGCGATGGCGTAGACTGCGGCCGGGTTCACCCCGAGGCCGCAATGGCTGGCGAGCACTTCGATGTTCTCGCAATCCTCGCGCCCGCAGCGCTGGACCGAACCGCGCCAGTGCACCACGCCGTCGCTCCGCGTGAGGATCGAGGTCGTGGGGACGGGCGGAGCCTCTGCCAGTTTCTGGAAATTGCCGCCCTTCATCACTTCGGGCTCGCGCCCGTTCAGATATTCGAACAGGCGGCGGGCATTGGTGTGGTTGCGATCGTCTGAAATCGGGCTGCCGAGGCTGATGACGAGCCGCACCTTGTCGGGCGACAGCTTCGCAAGTTCACGGGCGAAAACGCCGCCAAGGCTCCAGCCGACGATGCTGATCGGGCGGCCGGTGCGATCATGCACCTCGTCGACACAGGCCATCATCGCTTCGATGCGGGCCTGGTCCACGCGGACGTTGCGGCCCAGGTTCCAGCCTGCGCAGTCGTAACCGAGATCGCAAAGCAGCCGGCGCAGCGGCGCGGTCGAATAGTCGGACGCCATGAAGCCCGGCAGTACCAGCACGCCGTGACCGTCGCCGCGGGGCAGCGCGTTCATCAGCGGCCGCAGGGCATAGAAGCTGGCCAGCTCGCTCATCGCGCGGCCAGGTTCGGCTAGCGTCAGCAGGCGGCTGGGCGGACGCGCATCGATCTGCGCGGCGGTTGCAGTGGTCACGATTTGGTTGTTCCTTTCCCCTTAGGGGCAGCCTTCTTACGGCTGGCGACCCCCTTTGTGCCCGTCTTCGCTTTCGAAGCGGGCGCCTTCTTCGTTGCAGTGGCCTTTTTGGCCGGAGCCCGCTTCTTGGCGGCAGGCTTCTTCGCTTCCGCCTTTTTCGGGGCGGGGTTCTTCGCCGCATCGCGCAGTTCCTCGTAGGATGCGCGGATGCATTCGACGTAGAATTCAGGATCGGGCATCATTTCCCGGTCCGCGGTAAAGGCGATCGTCGCCTCGTCGGTATAGGACTGGACGACATGGCCGAGGCCAAGGCCGTCGGTCAGGCACAGGAGCCCCATCATGCTCTGCATCTTTGCGCCGGCCGAATAGATCGGGATCGGCGGTCCCGGCACATTGGTCACCACGGTCGAGAAGATCGGCCCGACACCGCGGTTGGCAAGGCTGAGGCGGCTGTAGAGCTGCGCGCCGAGCGCCATGAACAGCGCGGGGCTGGCCTTGCTCATCTCGGTCATGTTGCGCGCGCCCATGGCGTCGGTCATGGCCTTGGAATTGACCGTGCGGTCATGACAGAACTGCAACCGTTCGATGGGGTCGGCGATATGCGTACCGAGCGGCGCGATCATCGCGGCCACCTGGTTGCCCATCGTGTCCTTCTCGCCCTTGGAACGGACCGAGATCGGCGCCATGGCCGTCAGCGTTTTCTTGGGCAGTTCCTTCTTGTCTTCGAGATAGCGCCGCATCGCGCCGCCGATGATGGCGAGGAACACGTCGTTGACCTTGGCGCCTTCGACCAGCGTGCGGATCGCCTTTACCTCTGCCAGCGGGACGCTGATGCCTTCGACCACGCGGTGGGGCGAGATCTTGCGATTGAAGCGGGTCTTGGGCGCGATCATCTCGGTCGAGACGTCGAATTCCTTGGCTGCCAGCCCTTTCAGCGCCTTGGCGAGGCCGGGCGCGGCCTTGGCGGCGACCTCGATCTGCTTCAGCGGATTGGTGATCGCATTCATGTAGCTGCGGCCGAGCAGTTCAACCGGATTTGGCAGCTTTTCGGGCTTCCATGTGTCGGGCGTGGACGGCGGAGGTTCGTCGGGGCGCAGCGTGTGCGTCGCTTCCATCAGGTCGATCCCGCTCATCCCGTCGATGGCGGCATGATGGACCTTGGTGATGTAGGCATAGCTGCCCTTGGCCAGTCCCTCGATCCCGTCGAGCCCTTCGACCACGGTGAATTCCCACGGCGGGCGGCTGAGGTCGAGCGGGCGGGAGAAGACGCGCGCCGCCTGGATGCACAGCTGCCGCCAGTCGCCCGGCTTGGGGAGGGCAATGTGGCGGACGTGATATTCGAGGTCGAAGTCCGGATCCTCGATCCAGTAGGGGTAATCGAGGTCGAAGGGCACGCGCACGAGGCGCTGGCGCATCGTCTTGGACAGTTGCAGGCGGCTTTCGATGAAGCCGAGGATATCCTTGAAACGCACGAAACCGCCGGGCGCGGTGCTGGGATCGTAAATCAGGATCGAGCCGATGTGCATCGGCGAATTGCGCGTTTCCAGCGCAACGAAACTGGCATCCATGCCCTGCAATTGCTGCATAGGGTCCTTTCCGCGCTACCGCTCCGCCAAATTGGGCGAAGGACAGCATCTCCCACGATCGCCCCGCTTTTTGCGGGTGCGAAGAGAGGAAGCTATCACAAAGCGGGGTCCGGTCAACTTGCCGCCCCGGTCAAACCCTTCCGCTAGGGCAGGAGTGTCACAGTGCCTCGGCTGCGGCCACGCCGCTCGCCCAGGCCCACTGGAAGTTGTAGCCGCCCAGCCAGCCCGTCACATCGACCGCCTCGCCGATGGCGAAGAGGCCGGGAATGCGCTTTGTTTCCATGGTCTTGGAGGACAGTTCCGCAGTCGAGATGCCGCCCACAGTCACTTCTGCCTTGGCGAAGCCCTCGGTGCCGTTGGGGTGGAACGTCCAACGCTTCAGCCGCTCCTGCGCTGCCCTCAGCGCCTTGTCGCTCGCATTGCCGAGTTCGGTTTCGATCCCCAGCTTTTCTGCAAGGATGTCCGCGAGGCGGTCCGGCAATGCATCCCGCAACAGCGAACGCAGGGTCGCGCGCGGCGCATCTCGCTTCGCATCGAGCAGCCAGTCGCCCTGCCGGTCGGGCAGGAAATCGATGACCACAGGATCGCCCGGCTTCCAGTAGGACGAGGCCTGCAGGATCGCCGGACCGGACAACCCGCGGTGGGTAAACAGCGCCGCTTCGGGAAAACTGGCCTTGCCCGCAGTGGCGACGACCGGCGCGGATACGCCCGAAATCTCGCGGAACAGCACTTCCTCACCGCCCAGCGTCAGCGGGACGAGGGCGGGGCGCGGTTCCACCACCTTGAGGCCGAACTGGCGAGCGAGGTCATAGGCAAAGCCGGTCGCACCCATCTTGGGAATGGAGGGGCCGCCCGTCGCAATGACGAGGCTCGGCGCGATGGCCACCTGCCCGCTGGCCATGACCGCGAACCGTTCCCCGTCACGCTCGACCGCGGTCACCTCGGCATTGCAGCGTATGTCGACGAGGCCCTTGGCGCATTCCTCCAGCAGCATCTCGACGATCTGCTTCGACGATCCGTCGCAGAACAGCTGGCCGAGCGTCTTTTCGTGCCAGGCAATGCCGTAGCTTTCGACCAGTTCGAGGAAGTCGCGCGGCGTGTATCGGGCGAGCGCCGACTTGGCGAAATGCGGGTTGGAGGACAGGTAGTTGGCCGGCCCCGCACCGATATTGGTGAAATTGCACCGGCCGCCGCCCGAAATCAGGATCTTCTTGCCGGGCTTCTCCGCCTTCTCGAGCACAAGCACGCGGCGCCCGCGCTGGCCTGCACGCGCGGCGCACATCAGCCCGGCCGCGCCTGCGCCGAGGATTATCGCATCGTAGGTTTCGGACACTCAGGCCTCGTCGAGCGGATATTCCGGCTTCTGGCGCGCGGCGATGAAGTAGAGCAGCGTGCCGGCTGCGAAGAAGCCTCCCAGCACCATCCACGACTGCGCCTGCGCCTGAGAGGCGATGAACAGCGAACTGCCGACAGCCACGATGACGCAGAACAGGTGTAAAGGCACGATCCGCCCCTCGCGATGTTCGAGCGCCGGAAGGGCGAGGCTGGTCACGATATAGGTGATCAGCCGGACAAGCGTGCCGGCCACGGCCAGCACCTCGAAGCCTTCCCAAAGGCCGAACAGCACGGCCAGCGCGCCGTAGAACAGGATCGCGTTGGATGGGGTGAGAAAGCGCGGGTGCACATATTCGAACCAGCGCGGCAGCATGCCCCTTTCGGCCATGCCGTACATCAGGCGCGGCTGCGCGACCCCGCTGGCGAAATTGTTCGCACCGATGCTGAAGCTGGCGGCAATCACGATGGCAAGCGATCCGGCCTGCCCCATCGAAGCCCCGGCAGAACCGGCCAGCGCGTTGTTCTCGCCTGCGAATTCAGGGCCGATCAGGATGAAGGCCCAGATGACCGCCATGTAGATCAGCGTTACGCCCGATACCATGAAGATTATCGAGCGCGGCACGTCGCGCTTGGGGTCCTTGAACTCGCCAGCTGCCTCGACCACGCCTTCGAAGCCGATGAAGGCGTAGAAGGTGAGCAGGATGACGCTTTCCACCGCGCTGAATTCCGGCAGGGTCACCGCGCCCAGCTCGCCCCCGGCAAAGAATGCGGACAGGACAAGCGCGCCCAGCGGCAGCAGCTTGATCGCGGTCATGACGCCCAGCGTACCGACCGATGCGCGCATGCCGTAAAGGTTGATGATGGTGATGATCGCAAGGCCCACCGCCACTGCCAAGGGCGCGATCACCGGATCGTCGAGGCCGGGGAAGAGCGCGGCGAGATAGGCCACCATGACGTGCATGTTGGCTGCAGCGGTCACGATCGCGCTGGCATAGCGCGCCCAGCCGGCCTGGAAGCCGACGAAGCGCCCGAACGCCGCTTCGCCATAAAGGACCGAACCGCCGCTGTGTTCGAACCGGCTCGCCATCCAGGCGTAGCACAGGGCCAGCGGCAGGAAGAGGATCCCGCCGATCAGCATCATCCACGGCGCGAAATTGCCGACCGCGGCGACCAGCACTGCGGGCAGGGCGAAGATGCCCGCCCCGATCATGCCATTGAGGGGAAACAGTGAAGTGCCCCAGAAGCCCACCGTACGCGGCGGCGCGATTTTCTGTCCGTTCATGCCGGGGGGATGGCGCGAAACGCGGCTTTGCACAAGCAGGCCTTTGCCTAAGCGGCAATGGCGCACTATCTGAAGGCCCCATGTCGCGCAGCAAGGCCGGATCCCCCAACGACCCGAGAGGCAAGGAGCGGTTCCACGAGGAACGCGCGACCAAGGTCGTGGCCAGCGCCCAGCCGGACCTCGAAGCGGGGATTACGGCGATCCGCGAAACGGTGAGGACACTCAAGCCGCGGCCGGGCGTCTACCGGATGCTCGATACGCGCGGCGACGTACTTTACGTCGGCAAGGCCCGCAGCCTGAAGGCGCGCGTTGCCAATTACACTCAGGTGAAGGGGCTTTCGAACCGGCTCCAGCGCATGGTCAGCCAGTGCCGCGCGATGGAAATCGTGGTCACCAACTCGGAAGCCGAGGCGCTGCTGCTCGAAGCGCAGCTGATCAAGCGCTACCGTCCGCCGTTCAACGTGCTGCTGCGCGACGACAAGAGCTTCCCCTTCATCCTGCTGCGGGCCGACCATGCCTTCCCGCGCATCCAGAAGCATCGCGGCGCGCGGCGCGCCAAGGGCAATTACTACGGCCCCTTCGCCAGCGCCGGATCGGTCAACAAGACGCTTAACGCGCTGCAGAAACTGTTCCTGCTGAGGAGCTGCACCGACAGCTTCTTCAACAATCGCGACCGGCCCTGCCTGCTCTACCAGATCAAGCGGTGTTCGGCCCCCTGCGTCGGCCGCATCGACGAGAAGGGCTATGACGCCCTCGTGCAGGAAGCGAAGGACTTCCTGTCGGGTAAGTCGGGCGCGGTGCAGGCCAATATCGAAAAGCAGATGGCGAAGGCGGCCGAGGACCTCGATTTCGAGACTGCCGCCATCCTGCGCGACCGGCTGCGCGCGGCGACTTTCATCCAAGGGTCACAGGCGATCAATGCCAGCGGCGTGGGCGATGCCGATGTTTTCGCGCTGGCGGCCAAGGGCGGGCAGATCGGCGTCCAAGCCTTCTTCATCCGCGGCGGGCAGAACTGGGGGCATCGCGCCTTCTTCCCGCGCAACACCGGCGACCTCGACCACGAGGAGGTGCTGGCCGACGTGCTGCTGCAATTTTACGAGGAAGTGCCGCCGCCGCGCACGATCCTCGTCGACCGCGAGCTGGCCGAGCAGGAACTGATCGCCGAGGCGCTGGCGGAAAAGGCGGGCCACGTGGTCGCCATCTCGATCCCGCAGCGCGGCGACCGCCGCAAGCTGATGCAGCAGGCGCAGCGCAATGCGGTCGAGGCGCTCGACCGGCGGCTGGCCGAAAGCGGCACCAAGGCCAAAATCCTGCGCGAACTCGCCGAATTCCTCGAGCTGGACGAGGTGCCGCAGCGCATCGAGGTTTACGACAACAGCCATATCCAGGGCGACAAGGCGCTGGGCGCGATGGTCGTCGCCAGCCCCGAAGGCTTCGAGAAGGGCCAGTACCGCAAGTTCAACATCAAGACCGCGCAGACAAATGACGATTTCGGCATGATGCGCGAGGTCATGGCACGCCGTTTCCGCAACCTGGCCGAAAACCCCGACGGCGATGCGGGCAAAAAGAACAGCCACGAGACGGTCTGGCCCGACCTCGTCCTGATCGACGGCGGCAAGGGGCAGATGTCCTCCGTGCGCGACACGCTGGAAGAGATGGGGATCGAGAACGTTCCGCTGATCGCCATCGCCAAGGGCCCGCACCACGGGCGCGAAGGGCGCGAGGTGTTCCATTTCCCCGACGGGCGCGAGAAGACGCTGCCGGTCAATTCGCAGCTGCTGTTCTACCTCCAGACCCTGCGCGACGAGGTCCACCGCTATGCCATCGGGGCCCACCGCGCCAAGCGCAGCCGCGCGATTACCGCATCGCCGCTGGACGAGATCCCGGGCATCGGCCCGTCGCGCAAGCGGGCGCTGCTGCTGCACTTCGGAACTGCGGGCAAGGTCCGTGCCGCCGCGCTCGACGATCTGAAGCGCGCGCCCGGCATTTCGGACAGCGTCGCGCGGCAGATCTACGATTTCTACCATGCCGGCGGATAGGGACGGGGGCACGGGCACGCTGCGCCGCTGGTTGCGGCTGGTCGGCCTAGCCTTTGTGCTGTTCGTCCTGCCGATGCTGCTGGTCTGGCCGCTGGCAAGCTTCCTCGTCGAACAGGCCGCCGAACTCGGTTCGGTCAGCCCTGCGGCCGCCTTTTCTCTGGTCGTAGGTTTACTGGGCCTCGATGCCGTCGCGATGATTCCGCACGGGCTTATCGGCGCACTCGCGGGAACGGCGCTGTCGTGGCCGCTCGCGGCCTTCGCCACGTGGTGCGGCATCATGCTGGCAAGCTGCATCAACTACGCCATCGGCCGCTTTGCCGGTCGTCCCCTAGCCCGCCGGGTGGTGGGCGAGGCCGACCTTGCCGCAGCAGAGGCGCGCGCCGGCAGCCTGTCCGGCCTGATCCTCTTCGGAACGCGGCCCGTGCCGGTGGTCGGCGAGGTGGTGCTGGTCGCGGCAGGCATCGCGCGTTTTCCGTTCCGCCGGTTCCTGCTGTCGGTCGGTCTTGCCAATGCGCTGCTGGCACCGCTCTACGCGGGTCTGCCCGTCCTGCTGGCCGATGCGGACCCCGAGCGACTGCTTACCGTGGCGACGCTCGGCATCCCGCTGTTGTCGCTCGCTGCCTATGGCGTGATACGGCTGGTGCGGCGCCAGATTGATGCAGGTCAATGAGGCTGCGGCACTCCATGCTATAATAAAGTCATCAAGCCCGGATATCCCCCCCTTCCGGGACGATGCACCGCATTGGGAGACGTGCCATGAAATCGATCCTCTTCAACGCCTATGCCGACAAGGGCCATGCCCGCCGGCTCGACCTCGCGCTCGACCTGGCGCGTGTGTTCGACGGGCACCTGACGCTGCTCAATGCCGTGCCTTACGAGGCCGCAGGCACGATCGATCCCTATGGCGCCGCCTTTGCGGCCATGGTCCCGATCTGGCGCGACGAGGCGAAGAAGCTGCGCGAAAAAACCGAGGCCGATCTCGCCAATGAAGGCGTGCCGTGGGAATTCGTCGAGACGGCGGGGCCGGTCTCGCTCTCGCTCCTGCGGTTCTCGGCGCTGGCGGACCTGGTCGTCATCGGCGAGCGTGAGCCGCGCGGCGGCGGCAAGGCGCCTTCCTTCACCGCGGGCGAGGTCGCGCTGGGCACCGATTGCCCGGTGCTGGTCCTGCCCGACGAATGCGAGCGGATCGATTTCGACAAGCCCGCGATCGTCGCCTGGGACGGTTCGCCCGAAGCCTCGCACGCGCTGCGTTCGGCCGTGCCGCTGCTGGCGAAGATGTCCAACGTCTACCTCGTCATGGTCGGCGAGGGGAAGAAGGAGAAGAAGGAGTTCGACCTGCCGCCGCTGCGCGGGGCCGACTACCTCTCGCGCCACGGCATCTCCTGCGAACTGGTCCAGCTGGCCCCCGACGACAAGGGCGTCGCCCATGCCATCCAGAGCGCGGCCGACACGCGCGGCGCGGGGCTGATCGTGATGGGCGCCTATGGCCGCATGCGCCTCGCCGAGCGCCTGTTCGGCGGCGTGACGCGCGAAATGCTGACCGATGTGAAGATCCCCCTGCTGCTCAAGCACTGAGCAGCGGGAAGCGGCAACACCTGTTAAGCGTCAGTCGCGGGCGGGCTTGCCGCCCTTGAACTTGCCGGCGAACTTCTTGCCCTTGGCAGGACCCTTGCCGGGGCCCTTGCGGAACGGTGCGCCGGGCTTGTGACCCGGACCCTTGCCGGGGCCCTTTCCGGGTCCCTTGCCGAAGGGCTTGGGCCGCACGCGTGGGCCGTCGGCATTGTCGCGATTGCCGAACTTGCGGTTCTGGCGCGCTTCGATGCGGGGGCCTTCGGGTGCTTCCTCGATCGGGATCGCGTCCTGCTCGTCTTCGGCAGAAGCGGTACGTTCCACGGCCTTGGCGAACTTGGGCGCGATGGTGCTGGGCACCTGGAACCAGCTTTCGTGCTGGCCGATGCGGATCGCGCCGATCTCGTTGCGGGTGATGTGGCCGCGGCGGCAGAGCAGCGGCAGGATCCAGCGCGGCTCTGCATTCTGGCGGCGACCCACGCCGATCTTGAACCAGACCACGTCCTCGAAGCCGGGGCGGTGGCGGTCCTGCTTGGCCTTTTCGCGGCCTTCCGGCGTGTTCGAGGCGAGCTCTTCGGGTTCCGGCAGGCTGGCACGCAGCGAGTGGACGAGCGCGGCGGCGATGTCTTCCGGCGGCATCCGGCCGAGGAGGTCGGCGGCCAGTTCGCGGTCGTCGTCCGACACGTCGCGCGGTTCGGTCAGGCGTTCCATCAGGCGCGTCTTGTCCTTGGCGCGGATCGCCTCGGGCGTGGGCGCGTCCATCCATTCGGCAGCGATATTCGCGCCGCGCAGCATGCCTTCGACGCGGCGGCGGCGGTTGTAGGGGACCACGATCGCCGCAGTGCCTTTCTTGCCGGCGCGCCCCGTTCGGCCCGAACGGTGCTGCAGCGTTTCCGCATCGCGCGGGATCTCGACATGGATGACGAGACTGAGCGTGGGCAGGTCGATGCCGCGTGCGGCGACGTCGGTCGCCACGCAGACACGCGCGCGGCGGTCGCGCAGGGCCTGCAGCGCTTGGTTGCGCTCGCTCTGCGAATGCTCGCCCGACAGCGCCACGACGCCGAAGCCGCGTTCCTGCAGGGTCGCATGCATGCGGCGCACATTGTCGCGCGTGGCGCAGAACAGGATGGCGGTTTCCGCCTCGTGGAAGCGCAGCAGGTTGACCACCGCGTTCTCGATCTCGGCCGGGCCGACGGTGATGCACTGGTAGGCGATATCGCCGTGGCCGCGATCCTCGCCGCGTAGCGTCAGCCGCAGGGCATCGGTCTGGTAGCGTTCGGCCAGCCGCTCGATCGGCTTGGGCATGGTGGCGGAGAACAGCAGCGTGCGGCGCGTTTCGGGTGCTGCATCGAGCAGTTCCTCCAGGTCTTCGCGAAAGCCCATGTCGAGCATCTCGTCCGCTTCGTCGAGCACCACGCCGAGCAGGCCGGTAAGGTCGAGCGAACCGCGTTCGAGATGGTCGCGCAGGCGACCGGGCGTGCCGACGACGATGGCCGGACCCGCGCGCAGGTTGCGGCGTTCCTTGCTCGCATCCATCCCGCCGACGCAGGTCGCGATGCGCAGGCCGGCTTCGGCATAGAGCCAGCCGAGTTCGCGGCTGACCTGCAGCGCCAGTTCGCGCGTCGGTGCGACGACGAGGGCGAGCGGGCGCTCGACCAGCGGCAGGGTCGCGGTTTCGGCGAGCAGCGCGTCTGCGAGCGCAAGGCCGAAAGCGACGGTCTTGCCGCTGCCGGTCTGGGCGGAAACGATGAGGTCGCGCCCCTGCGCTTCAGGCTCGACGACGGCGGCCTGGACGGGGGTAAGCGCGGCATATCCGCGCGCGGCGAGAGCATCGCCGATGGGCGCGGGAAGGTGTTCGAAAGACATGGATACTCGTTTCAACGGGGGGGGCGCGGGGCGGCGTTGTGCCTGTCACGGGCGCAGCAAAGCGAGGCCTATAGCGCAAAGCGCAGCGTTTGGCTGCAAATATTTTGCAGGTGCGAAATGAACCCTGCCGAGCGCTTGGTTTTCCTACAGGGCAGCGCATCGCATAGGGGATGGCGCATGGCCCATGCACCGCCCGCCCAGACAGGATTTGCACCGCGTCCCGGCGCTTACGCGGGGACCGGATTTTCCTCCCAGGGCCGTGTTCCATTCGTTCCATCCTGTTGGGGAGTGTGCGGGGCGATCCTCCTCCCGTCCAACAGGCCCTCAACCCGCGCGGCGGATGACGCCTTCTTGCGCGACGCTGGCCACCAGCTGGCCTTCGCGGTTGAAGATCCGGCCCCGGTTGAAGCCGCGCCCGCCGCCGCTCCACGGGCTGTCGGTGGCGTAGAGCAGCCACTCGTCGGCACGGGCCGGACGGTGGAACCAGATGGCGTGGTCGAGGCTGGCGCCCTTCAGCTCGCCGCGTGCCCAGGACAGGCCGTGGGGCAGGGCGCTGGTGCCGAGCAGGGTGAAGTCGCTGGCATAGGCGATGACTGCGCGGTGGATTGCCGGGTCGTCCTTGATCGGCGGCAGCGGTGCCACGGCCTTGAACCAGCTGTGGGCAGCCGGCGGCTTGGGCTCTGCGTTCATCCAGTGCAGTTTGTCGGAGGTGCGCATCTCGATCGGGCGGGGGCGCAGCATCAGCGTGCGCTGCACCTCGGAGACCTCGCCCATTTGTTCGAGGAAACGGCGGCGCAGCTCGGTGTCGGGGACGAGGTCCTCTGGCGGCGCGACGTCGGGCATGGGGCTGTCGGCGTGCTCCAGCCCCTCTTCGGGCCGCTGGAAGCTGGCGGTGAGGTTCAGGATCGCGGACGGTTCGCCTTCGCCGACCTGCTGGCGTGCGACGACCCGCCGGTTGGCGAAGCTGCGGCCGTCGAAGTCGGATGCGACGGTGTAGTCGATGTCCACCCCTTCGCGCCCGCCGCGAAGGAAATAGGCGTGGAGCGAATGCGCCTGCATTCCTTCCGGCGCAGTCGCCTGTGCGGCCTGCAAGGCCTGCGCCACCACCTGTCCGCCGAACACGCGGCCGATGCCGCCGGGCTGCTGGCGGCCGGTAAAGCGGTCCTCGCCCGCAGGGGCCACGGTAAGCAGCCGGACGAGGCCGGCGACGAGCTGTTCGGGAGTCTTGGTGTGGGTCACGCAGGCGCTTTGCGGCGCATCGCGGGGACCGTCAAGCGGGACCGTGCGCCCATGAAAAAGGGCGGCGGCACCCTTGGATGCCGCCGCCTCTGCTGGCCCCTGGGGGCCTTGATCAGCCAGCCGCGAGCGCTGCGAGCAGCAGAAGTGCGACAATGTTGGTGATCTTGATCATCGGGTTCACGGCCGGACCCGCGGTGTCCTTGTAGGGATCGCCCACGGTGTCGCCGGTCACGGCAGCCTTGTGGGCTTCCGAGCCCTTGCCGCCGTGATTGCCGTCTTCGATGTACTTCTTGGCATTGTCCCATGCGCCGCCGCCGGCGGTCATGGAAAGCGCCACGAAGATACCGCCGATGATCACGCCGAGGAGCAGGGCTCCGACGGCGGCAAAGGCGTTCTCCTGGCCTGCAAGGAACAGGATCGCAAAGTAAACCACGATCGGTGCCAGCAGCGGGAGCATCGAAGGCAGGATCATTTCCTTGATCGCGGCCTTGGTCACCAGGTCGACCGTGCGGGCATAGTTGGGCTTACTGGTGCCCGCCATGATGCCCTTGTCGTTTGCGAACTGCTCGCGAACATCGACAACCACGTCACCAGCAGCGCGGCCCACGGCGGTCATGCCCATCGCACCGAAGAGGTACGGTAGCAGTGCACCGAGCAGCAGCCCGACGATGACATACGGATTCTCGAGGCTGAAATCGACGTCAGCATCCGGGAACAGCTTCGCCAGATCAGTCGTGTAGGCGGCGAACAGCACCAGCGCGCCGAGGCCCGCCGATCCGATCGCATAGCCCTTGGTCACGGCCTTGGTTGTGTTGCCCACCGCATCAAGCATGTCGGTCTTTTCACGAACACTGTCGTCGAGACCGGCCATTTCGGCGATGCCGCCCGCGTTGTCCGTCACCGGACCGTAAGCGTCGAGCGCAACGACCATGCCTGCCAGCGCCAGCATTGCAGTGGCGGCATAGGCAATTCCCATGAGCCCTGCGAGCTGGAAGGTGGCGATGATGCCCGCGATAATGACGATCGTCGGAAGCGCGGTCGATTCGAGGCTGATGGCAAGGCCTTGGATCACGTTGGTGCCGTGGCCCGTCTCCGAAGCCTTGGCGATCGAGCGCACCGGACGGTAGTTCGTGCCGGTGTAATACTCGGTAATCCAGATGATGAGACCGGTGATGGCAAGGCCGATCAGCGAGCACCAGAACAGGTCCATGCCGGTGAAGCTGACGACTTGCTCGGCCGTGCCTTCTTCCGCCAGCGGGGCACCCGGGTCGATACCTGCAACGGCACCGCCGATTTCCGTGCCCATGCCGCCCAGCGCATAGCTAATGACGAAATAGATCAGCGGAATGGCGAGTACGGCCGAGACGATGAAGCCCTTGTACATCGCGCCCATCACGTTCGTGCCGCCCTTGGACAGCTTCACGAAATAGGTGCCGATGATGCTGGTCACGATGCACGCGCCGCCGATCAGCAGCGGCAGTGCCATCATCGGCAAGAGCAGGTCGCCCAGCACTTCGCTGAAGAGCAGGGCGGTGAGGACCATGGTGACACCCACGGTGACGACATAGGTCTCGAACAGGTCGGCAGCCATGCCTGCGCAGTCGCCGACGTTGTCACCCACGTTGTCGGCGATCACGGCCGGGTTGCGCGGATCGTCTTCGGGAATGCCAGCTTCGACCTTGCCGACCAGGTCGGCACCGACGTCAGCGGCCTTGGTAAAGATACCACCGCCCAGACGCGCGAAGATCGAGATCAGCGATGCGCCGAAGGCGAGGCCGACGAGGCCGTAGACGACTTCGTCGCTATCGGGAGCAAAGCCGCCCGGGCCGACGAGGTACCAGAAGAACACCGCGATCGAGAGCAGGGCGAGGCCTGCCACGAGCATTCCGGTGATGGCGCCTGCACGGAACGCGAGGGTGAGGCCCTGCTGCAATCCGCTCTGCGCGGCAGCGGCAGTACGCACGTTCGAACGCACCGAGATGTTCATCCCGATGAAGCCTGCAACGCCCGACAGGACCGCGCCGATCACGAAACCAACAGCGGGCCAGAGGCCGAGGAAGACGGCAACAAGCACGGCCACGACCACGCCCACGAAGGCGATCGTGGTGTACTGGCGCTTCAGATAGGCCTGCGCACCCTCCTGGATGGCGCCGGCGATTTCCTGCATCTTTTCATTACCGGCGCCCGAATTGAGCACCTGGCGGCTGGTGAAGATGCCGTACACGACGGCAAGCAGTCCCAGCACGATGGCTATGAGAACTAAGTCCACGAAAATGTCCCCTCCCGTTTTTTGATTATGCAACCCGACATGGGAGACGTCGGGGCACGTGGCCGAGGGGTATAAGGTGCAAACCTTGCCTGACAAGGCCCGAAAAGGCGGCTTTGCGGGGTTTTTGCCCGGCTATCGGGCAATATCAGTGCGTGTAGCCGAGTTTGCCTTCGGGCGGCGATCCGTCGAGCAGCAAGGGTTCGTCGCCGCGCGCCAGCACCGTGCCGATGCGCGTGACCGGGTGGTATGCCTCCAGGCCTTCGGGTCCGGACGCGAGCAGGACATAGTCGTCACCCCAGCGCATGGCTTCCTCGAGCCTGCCTTCAGGTGCCATTGATGCGATGGCATCGCTGTCGAGGTGGAGGGTCACGCCGCTCGCTCGCGCGATGCGTGATGCATCGATCAGGAGGCCGTCCGATACGTCCATCATAGCCGTGACGCTTGGGGCAAGCGCATGCCCGAGTTCCAGCTGCGGGCGCGGGCGGCAATAGGCGCTCTCGTCCCCGCCGGTCCCGTCGCGCAGCGCCTCGAAACCGAGCAGCGCCTGCCCGATCAGGCCGCTTAGATAGACTGCATCGCCGGCCCTCGCACCACTGCGCGAAGGGACCGGTACGTGGGTCGCCCGGCCGATGGCGGTGCAGCCCCAGGCGCGCGTGCCTTCGCTGCGCACAGTGTCGCCGCCGAGCAGGGGCACGCAGTATTCGGTGCAGACCGCCCGCAGCCCCTCGATGAAACGGTGGTCGTCGTCGCCGAGCATGTGCGACACCAGCAGGCCGAGCGGCTCGGCGCCCTTGGCGGCAAGGTCGGACAGGTTCACTGCCACCAGCTTCCACGCCACGTCGGCAGGGTCCTGCCCGTCGAGCGTGTGCACGCCCTCGACCATGGTGTCGTGGGTGAGGACCAGCGTCTCGCTGCCCAGTGGCAGCACGGCAGCATCGTCTTCGAGCCCGCGCGCTGCGGGTGAGGTCGCCAGCGCCTTCAGCGCCTCGATGAAGGCGCCTTCGTTCAGCGTCCGATCTCTTTGGCGACCGCGTCGAGGATGCCGTTCACGAACTTCGCCTCGCGGTCGTCGAAGAAGGCCTTGGCGACATCGACATATTCGCTGATCGCCGCGGCCATGGGCACGTCGGCGCGGGCGAGCAGTTCGTAGCTGCCGGCGCGCAGGATCTGCAGCATGGTCTTATCGAGACGGGCAAGCGTCCAGCCCGAGGCGAGGCGCGCGGCAATCAGGTCGTCGATCTCGCCGCGGCGGGCATCGACGCCCTTCACGATGTCGTCGAAGAACTCGACATCGGCCTCGGCATATTCCTCGTCCTCGATTACCTTGCCGAGGCGATGCTGGTGGAATTCGTCGAGGAGGCGGGCGGTGGCCGTGCCTTCCATCTGCTGCTGGTAAAGCGCCTGGACGGCGCCGAGGCGGGCGGCGCTGCGGGCCTGCGAACGGGGGTTGTTGCTCATGACAGTCTCTTGGAAATCGAAAGGGCGTGCGCGGGGAGGCCTTCCGCCTCGGCAAGGCGCACTGCGGCAGGCCCGATGGCTTCGAGCGCGCCCTGGCTGGCACCGATGAAGCTGGTGCGCTTCATGAAGTCGAGTACCGACAACCCGCTCGCAAAACGCGCGCGGCGGCCGGTGGGAAGGACGTGGTTGGGCCCGGCGATGTAGTCGCCGACGGCTTCGGGCGTGTTGCGGCCGAGGAATACGCTGCCCGCATGGCGCAGCTTCGCGAACAGCGGCTCGGGATCGTCCACGGCGATCTCGACGTGTTCGGCGGCCAGCCGGTCGGCCAGTGGTATCGCGTCTTCGAGGCTGTCGACGATTACGATGAGGCCGTGCGCGTCCCAGCTGGCTCGCGCCGTCTTGGCGGTCGGGAGCTTCATCAGGGCAAGATCGACCGCATCTTCGACCTGCGCGGCAAAGCGCGCATCGTCGGTGATCAGGATCGACTGGCTGGTCGGGTCGTGTTCGGCCTGGCTCAGGAGGTCGGCCGCGATCCACTCGGGATCGTTCTTCCCGTCTGCGATAACGAGGATTTCGCTCGGCCCTGCGACCATGTCGATGCCGACCACGCCGTAAAGCTGGCGCTTGGCTTCCGCGACCCAGGCATTGCCGGGGCCGGTTACGACATCGACGCGCTTGATGCGCTGCGTGCCATAGGCGAGCGCGGCAACGGCCTGCGCGCCGCCGACGCGGTAGATTTCGTCCACCCCGGCGATATGCGCGGCGGCCAGCACCAGCGGGTTCACCTCGCCCTTGGGCGTGGGGGTGGTAACGACAAGACGCCCGACGCCCGCGACCTTGGCGGGAATGGCGTTCATCAGCAGCGAGGAGGGATAGGCCGCCCGCCCGCCGGGCACATAGAGGCCCGCCGCATCGACCGCCGTCCAGCGCGCGCCGAGCCGCATGCCGATGGCATCGGTGTAGTCGCGGTCTTCGGGCAGCTGGCCTTCGTGATAGGCGCGGATACGCTCGGCGGCGGTTTCCAGCGCCTCGCGCAGGTCCGCATCGAGCGACTTGTAGGCTTCCTCGCAGGTTTCCTTCGAGATCGACCAGTCGTCCTCGGTGGAGAGATTGTGGCCGTCGAAGCGGGTGGTGTATTCGACCAGCGCCTTGTCGCCGCGCTCGCGCACCTCGTGGAGGATGGCGGACACGTCGCGGCCGACCTGCGTGTCGCTTTCGCGGCGGTCGCGCACGACCTTGGTGAACTTCGCCTCGAAGCCTTCGTCGCTCGTCTTCAGCAGCAGCATCAGGCGGCGCTCTGCTCTTCGCTGATGGCGCGGAAGGCCTCCACCAGTGCGGCCACGCGCGGGTCGGTCTTCAACGCGGCGCGGTTGACGATCAGGCGCGCGGAAATGTCCATAATGCGGCTGGTTTCGACGAGCCCGTTCTCACGTAGCGTAGTGCCGGTGGAGACGAGGTCGACGATGCGGCCTGCAAGCCCCAGTTCGGGCGCGATTTCCATCGCCCCGTTCAGCTTCACGCATTCGGCCTGGATACCCATCCGCTCGAAATGGCGGCGGGTGATGTTGGGGTACTTGGTCGCAACGCGCAAATGGCTGGCGCTGCCGGTGTCTTGCGCGCCCTTGGGCTCCGCCACGGCAAGGTGGCAGTGGCCGATGTCGAGATCGACCGGCGCGTAGAGTTCGGCATAGTCGAACTCCTCGATCACGTCGGACCCGACGATGCCCAGCTGCGCCGCGCCATGCGCCACGAAAGTCGCCACGTCGAAGGCGCGCACGCGGATCAGCCGCATGTCGTCGCGCGTCGTGGCGAAGGTGAGCGAGCGGTTGGCCTTGTCGTGGAAGCCATCCTCGGGCACCACGCCGGCACGCGCCATCACGGGCAGCGCCTCGTCGAGGATTCGCCCCTTGGGAATGGCAAAGGTCAGGCTGTTGGTCATTGCGTGGCGGCAGATAGTGACACGAGGCAGAAAGGGCAACGCATATGGCTGACGGCGCGGTAATGGAAATCGTATCGGTGCCCGAAGCCATCGAATGGCAGGCCCGCCATGCGGAGAATGCCGGTGCGCCTGGCACGGCGCAGGTCGTGCGCGCGCTGCTGGCGCTGGAGGCAAGCGAGGCAGCCACCGCACGGCGGATTTTCGCTTGGCAGGGGCTTTCGCTGCGCGATGCCATGCCGCTGAGGATAGCAGGCGGCATCCACAACCTCCTGCTGACTGGCGACGAACCTCGACTGGCGGATGTCTATGCCGGGCGCGTTGCCTCGCAGGCCGATGTCGATGCGCTGCTGCTGGAAATCGTGGAGGCGCATGACGCGCGCCTGATGCCGTGGCTCGACGGGCCGCCGCAGACCAACGAGGCGGGCCGGTCGGCCAGCTTTGCCGCCGCATTGCTGTGGCTGGCGGACGGGCGGACGACGCCGCGCTTCGAATTCCTCGAAATCGGGGCCAGCGCGGGCATCAACACGATGATGGGCCGCTACCATTACGATCTCGGCGGGGTCGAGACGGGCCCTTCGGCAAGCCGGATGCGGATTGCCCCCGAATGGCGCGGCAATCCGCCGCCTGCCGCCGCCATGGAATTCGCCGATGCGCGCGGCAGCGACATCGCGCCGGTCGACCTGACCGACGAGGCCGAGGCGCTGCGCCTCAAGAGCTATGTCTGGCCCGAGGCGACCGGCCGCATGGCGCGGATCGACGCCGCGATTGCGCTGGCAAAGCAGATGCCGCCTGAGATCGAGCGCATGGATGCAGGCGACTGGTTGGAGCAGGAGCTGGCGCGCAAGCAAGAGGCGGGCGTCACCCGCGTGCTCGCCCATTCGATCATGTGGCAGTACCTTTCCGACGCGACGCAGGCGCGGATCGAGGCGGCCATGCAGGATGCAGGGGCGCGTGCAGGTGCAGAGCACCCCTTCGCGCATGTCAGCCTCGAAACCAATCGCGAGACTTTCGCGCACGAACTCAAGGTCCGTTACTGGCCCGGCGGGGAGAGCCAGGTGCACCTTGCCAATGCGCATCCCCACGGCGCATGGGTGGAGTGGCTCACTGCCTAACCGGTACGCGCGAAGAATTCCTCCATCGCGGAATTGACCGCATCGGGCGCTTCCCACGGAACGAAGTGGCCGCAATCGGGCACTTTCACCAGCGTCAGGTCGGACACGTGCCTGTCCAGCTCGTCGGTATTCTCCGGCGGCAGGGCGAGGTCGTCCTGCGCCCAGATCACCAGTGTTGGGATAGTGATCGGAGGGAAGGGCGCGGGGGCCCAGCCTTCGGGCACTTCATAGGGCGCATCGAGCGGCGGGATGTCGATCGGGCTGGCGCGGTACCAGTTCAGCATGGCGATCGCGGCATCGCGGTCCTGCCAGTCCTCCAGCAGGCGCATGCGCTCTGCCGGTTCCATCTTGTCGGGCGCGTCCCAGCGGATCTGGTCCTCGAGGATGCCGAACAGGCCTTTCTTCTGCACCAGCGCCTCCTTTGCCGGATCGCGGAAGCCGCGCATGTACTGGCTTGCCTCGCGCTGGACGGGAGAGGTGTAGAGCAGCTTCTGGAAGACCGCGTGGTGCGGCGCGTTGGCGATGACCGCGCGCGTGACCTTGCCGGTCATCTGGCCCGCCATCGCCACGCCCCATGCGATCGCGCCGCCCCAGTCGTGGCCGACGATGGTGAAGGTGTCGACGCCCAGCGCCTCTGCCAGCAGAAAGACGTCGCCCACGATCTTGTCGGGCGTGTAACTGTCCACGCCTTCGGGTTTGGACGAGCCGCGATAGCCGCGCTGGTCGGCGGCAATGCAGCGGTAGCGGTCCTCGAAATGGGCGATCTGGTGGCGCCAGGTGCGGTGGCTTTCGGGAAAGCCGTGTAAGAAGATGAGCACCGGCGCATCGCGCGGGCCGGTGTCGACGGTGTCGAGCTCGATGCCGTTGGCGAGCGTGATGCGGGTCTGGGGCCAGTCCATCAGTCTTCCGCCTGCATCTTTTCCATGTAGCCTGCCGCCACCATGGCGGCGACCTGGTCGAACATGGCATCGGGCGTGCGGCGGCTTTCGCCCATCGCCTGCTCCATGCCCTCGGCTACGATGATCTCGCGCTCGCCTGCCTCGACCGCGTCGATGATGCGGCGAGCGGCCTCTTGCGGGGGAATGCCGTTGTCGATGACCTTATCGCTGCGTCCGCGCTTGCTGCCGTCGGCGGTCAGTGCGTTGCGGCTGACATCGGTGGCGACCGAGCCGGGGCACACGACGTGGACGGCGACGCCGCTCTGCGACAATTCGCCGCGCAGCGCGTCGGCATAGCCGATGAGGCCGTGCTTGGCCGCGCAATAGGCAGTGCGCATGGGCACGCCGACTTTGCCCGCGATGGAGGAGATGAACATCAAATGCCCACTGCCGCGCGCCGTGAAGTGCGGCAGCAGCGCCTGCGTCGCGGCGATCTGCGCGGTAAGGTCGACCTCGATGATGTCGCGGTAGACCTGCATCGCGGTATCGACCGCCGGGCTGCGCTGCGAAATGCCGGCATTGGCGACGAAGATGTCGACATGGCCTATCCAGCCGGTGGCCTTGTCCGTCGCGGCCTCCATCGCGCCCTCGTCGCGCACGTCGAATGGCAGGAGGAGCGTTTCGGTGGGCAGGCTTGCGGCGACTTCGGCAAGGCGCGCCTCGTCGCGGCCAGAGAGGATGATCGCGGCACCGCGCGCGGCCCATTCCTTCGCCAGCGCGGCCCCGATACCGCTCGATGCGCCGGTGATCCAGGCGGTCTTTCCCTCGAAACTCATGTGGTCCCCCTCAAGGATAGGTAACGGTCTTCGGCTCGCCTTCCGGCAGCTCGATGCGCTCCTCGCTGTCGCCCGGGATTTCCGGGAAGCGGTGGTTGCGCCAGTCTTCCTTGGCCTGCTGGATGCGCTCGCAGCGCGAGCTGACGAAGTTCCACCAAGCATGACGCTTGGTCTCGAATGCCTCGCCGCCCAACAGCATGACGCGCGCCCCCGTCTTGCTCTCCAGCGTCATGTCGCGGCCGGGCTGGAGGATGTTGAGCGTGTATTGCTCCAGCTCGTGCCCATCGACGCTCGCCTCGCCGCCGACCAGCATCAGCGCGCGTTCGTCGGCATCCTCCTCGATCGGGATGGCGCCGCCCGCTTCCAGCATGATTTCGGCATAGATGGTATCGGCATAGGTGGTGGTCGGCGCGCGTTCGCCCCACAGCTCGCCCATGATGACGATGGCCCGCGCGCGCCCGTCCTCGACGATGGGAAGCTCGGTCACCGCCTCGAAGGCCGGGTCGATTTCCTCGCGCCCGTCGGGCAGTGCGAGCCAGGTCTGCATGCCGTAGAGCCTCGGCCCCGCCTTGCGCTCTGCCGCTGGCGAGCGTTCGGAATGTACGATGCCGCACCCGGCGGTCATCAGGTTCACCTGACCAGGACGGATGGTCGAGACGCTGCCGATACTGTCGCGGTGCTCGATCGCGCCCTCGAACAGCCAGGTCACTGTGGCGAGGTTGATATGCGGGTGCGGGCGCACGTCCATTCCCGTGCCGAGATCGAGCTGCGCCGGGCCGAACTGGTCGACGAAGATGAAGGGACCGACCATGGTCCGCTTCTTGGCCGGAAGAACCCGTCGGACCTCGAACTGGCCGAGGTCGTGGGTTGTCGGCGTAAGCGTCAGGTCGATCTGGCTCATCTCGGTTCCTTATGGTGTCGGTGCGGATGCCTGGATGGAGAGGGCGTGGACGCGCTCGCCCGGAATGTCGCCCAGCGCGCGGTTGACCATGCGCTGGCGCTCTAGGCGGCTCTTGCCGGCAAAGGCAGGTGCCTCGATTACGACGCTGAAGTGCGATTCGCCGCTGCCGTCGTCGCCGGCATGGCCGTGGTGCTTCGCGCTGTCGTTGATCACTTCGAGGCGCGTAGGCGCGAAGGCCCCGGTCAAAAGCCGTTCCATCTCCTGCTGAACCGGTCCTGCCATGCGTTCGCTTCTCCTTGCTGCCTCTTCCCATACAGCGTTTCGCTCCCCATCCTAGAACGAATGCGTCAGACAAAGTTTCACGGACGGCACGAAGCCGAAGGAAGAACCTGCGATCATCCCGCCTGCACCGAGGCCGGCGAATTCCGCGCTCCGGGCACGGCCGGGCACGGCTTCGACGGACCGGGAAGCTGGCGCTGGATGTGCCTTGAGCACGTGCGCGAATTCAATGCCGGATACGACTGGTTCGAAGGCATGACGGCAGAGGAAATCCTCGAGGCGCAGGCCCCGGCGAGCGGGTGGCGCACCGAAAGCCCGACCTTCCGTCCCACCGCCGGCGTCGACGGAATGCCGCGCTGGGCCGATTACGACGACCCTCTGGAAGCGATCTCGGCGCGCGCCAATGGCATCAAGAGCCGCGCGCGAAGGCAGGCCGAGATGGCGATGGACGGGCGTTTTAGCCGCGAAGAGGCAGAGGCGCTCGACACGATGGGCCTTGGGCTGGATGTTGATCGCACTAGGCTAAGGCGGCGCTATTCGGAACTGGTCCGCCGCTACCACCCCGACCGCAATGGCGGCGACCGCACCCATGAGGCGCGGCTGGGCAAGGTGGTCGAAGCTTACCAGACGCTGCGCAAGAGCCGCGCGATCGCCTGATCAGCCGCCTTCGCACAGCTCCGCGAGCTGGGCGGCACAGGCGCTCCACCCTTCCTCGAAACCCATCTCGGCGTGCTGCCACATGGATTCCTCGGTCCAGTGCCGGGCACTGGCGGTGTAGCGCGTGCCGTCGCCCTCGGGCTCGATTTCCCAGATGCCGACCATGAAGGGACCGGCTGGTCGGAAATCGCTGGTGACAGCATCGGTGGTGACGAAGCGGCGGCCTTCTTCCCACGCGAGGAAGATCCCTTCCTGCGGCATCTCCTCGCCCTCGGGGCCGCGCATGATCATCGCGCTGCGACCACCCGGGCGGCGTTCCTGCGCGATCATCTCGATCGACCAGGGGCGGGGGCACCACCATTCTTCCTGCCGGTTGGCCATCACGTCCCAGACCTTTTCCGGCGAGGCGGCGATGAAGCGGGTGACGGATAATTCGTGCATGTCAGTTCCCGGCAATCGCGGCTTCGATCGCCGCGTGGTCGATCTTCACCATCTGCATCATCGCGCCGAAGACGCGGCCCTTCACCTCGGGGTCCTCGTGCGCCAGTCCTTCCATCAGCACGCGCGGCACGACCTGCCAGCGGATGCCGAAGCGGTCGGTCAGCCAGCTGCAGGCCATGGGCGAACCCGTCTCGCCGAGCAGGGCGTCCCAGTAGCGGTCGGTTTCCTCCTGCGTCTCGGTAAAGACCTGCAGCGAGATGGCGTTGGTGAAGGTGTCGTCGGTGTTGCCGCTCATGGCCATCGTCCTGACACCCAGCAGGGTCAGGTCGGTGGTCAGCACGTCGCCCGCCTTGCCGCCCGGCCAGTCGGTGGGCGAGCGGTTGATCGAGACGATTTCGCTGTCGGGGAAGAGGTCGCAGTAGAAACGCGCGGCTGCTTCCGCGTCCTTCTCGAACCAGAGGCACAGAGCCAGCATTTCGTCAGCCATTGGCCTGCGCCTTGGCTATGAGGTCCATGTCGATGGCCTTGGCCTCCTTGTAGGCAGTGCGTTCGCGCAGCCGCGCCGCATAGTCCTCGAACACGGCGCGCTTGGGGATGGAGCCGAAATTGAGCCCCCAGTCGACCTGGCTGCCGACATAGACGTCGGCCATGGTGAAGCGGTCGCCGCAGACGAAATCGCGGCCCGTCAGCAGCGTGTCGAACGTGTCCATCGCCCGTTCGTAACTGCCGTAGCCGAGCATGCCCTGCTTTTGCGGATCGTCGACCGACCAGCCCATCGCGCGCGAGACCACGGCCTGTTCGACGGGGCCGGCAGCGAAGAAGAAATAGCGGAAGTAATCCGCCTTCTCGTCGGGCAGGGGAAGCAGGCCCCGCTCGGGGTGCATTTCGGCAAGGTAGTGGCAGATTGCCGCGGTTTCGGTGACGACGTGGATATGATCGCCCCCGTGATGGTGGACGAGCGTCGGCACCTTGCCGAGCGGGTTTGCCTCGGTCAGGCCGGCCGGTTTGTTCGTCCAGTCGACCAGCTCGGTGGCATAGTCCGCACCGACCTCGTGCAGCGCCCAGCGTGCGATCTGGCCCCGGCTCATCGGATTGGTGAAGAACGTGTATTGCGCCATGGCTCAGGCCTCCTTCGTGCCGATGAGATCGAATGTCGCGCCCTGCGGATCGACGCCGGTGAAGACATGGTCGCCGCCCGGGATTTCCATCGGGCCGTTGATGATCCGGCCGCCATTGGCCTTCACATAATCCGCGGCCTCGTCGATCGAAGGGACGCGGAAATAGAAGCTCCACTGGCTGATGTGCATCTGCGGGGGTTTTCCCATGATCGCGCCGAGCGTGTAGTCGCCGTTCGAATACATGTCGTAAGGGCCCATCTCGCCCATATCCATCGTGTCCGCCTTCTCCCATCCGAACAGCGCGGTGTAGAAAGCGTCGGCACCCGGCTGGTCGGCCGTCGCCAGCTCGTTCCACGCACAATGACCCTCGCGCGGTTCGTATTTGGAGAAGGAGGTGGTCTCGCCCCCCTCGACGCTGCCCTTCATGATGTAGAAGGGCGCGCCGGAAGGATCGGCTGCGAAAGCAAAGCGGCCCACACCGGGAATGTCCTGCGGCCCCATCATCACCGTACCGCCCAGTTCGTTGATCCTTGCCGCGCTGGCATCGACATCGTCGACGGTGACATATCCTGCCCACATCGGGCGCGCACCGCCTGCCGTCATTTCATCGGTCAGCGGCATGAGGCCGCCGATACCCTCGCCATCCTTGGCGAAGGTCCGGTAATCCATGCCTTCCTGCCCCGCAGACTGGAAGTCCCACCCCAGCAGGCCGCCATAGAACCGCGCCGCACTGTCCGCATCGACGGTCATCAATTCGTACCACAGGAAGTCGCCGTGATTGTTGGGCATGTCAGGCCTCCTTCCACACCAGCGGTTCGAACCCGCCGTAAATCATACGCTTGCCGTCGAAAGGCATGTCGCTGCCGTCGGCTGCGCCGAAATTCTCCGCCATGCGCGGGTCGGCCATCATCTTGTCGTGGCTGGCGTCGGCGGTTTCCTTGTCGTCCCAGGTGACCCACGAAAACACGATCTTTTCGCCTTTTTCGCATTTGACCGCGCGGCGGAAATCGGTGGTGTGCCCGTCAGGCACATCGACCTCCCAGCATTCGACCTGCGACCTCGCGCCATAGTCCTTCGCGATGTCCCAGAATTTCTCGGCGACCTCGCGATAGGCATCCTTCTTGTCAGCTGGGACGGCGAGCAAAAATCCGTTCACATACATCGACTTACTCCCTCTCGAATTCCGATGCGACTCGAAGGCTTGCCTGTGATGGGCGGTTGAGTTACTAAAAGCAACTGTGAAGTTACAAAAAGAAACTATTGGTCACGGTCGCTGGTACAACGATGCCTGCGGGACGGCCTTTGGGCTCGAACTGTTGGGCGAACGCTGGTCCATGCTGGTCGTGCGCGAGCTTATGCTGGGTCCCCGCAGGTTTTCTGGTCTTCGCGCCAGCCTGCCCGGAATTTCGGCCAAAGTGCTGACCGAACGCCTCGGCGCGCTGGAAGAAGCGGGCGTGCTGGCGAAGCGCATGCTGGACGAGCCCGCGCCGGTGCAGGTCTACGAACTGACCGAATGGGGTTATCGCGCCGAGCCTGTGATGCAGGAACTGGGGCGCTGGGCCGCTATGTCGAGCGCGCACGATCCCATGCTGCCGCTCTCGCCCGTATCGATCATGCTGTCGCTGCGCACCATGTTCGATCCCGCCAAGGCCGAGGGAATGGACTTCAAAGCGGGCTTCGACATCGGCGGCGAGCGGTTCGTGGCGCAGCTGCGCGGCGGCGAACTGCCGGTTCGGCGCGGCGATCCGGTGGATGCGGATTTCATCATTCGCGCCCCCAATGCGACTGCGCTTGCCGCGCTGTTCTATGCCGGTGTGCCGCTGGAAGAGCTGGAGCGCGAGATGGGACTGTCGATCGAAGGCGAGAGCAAGGCGGCCATGCGCTTTGCCAGCATCTTCGAACTGCCCGAAAAGCTCGCCTAGCTCGTCGGTCTAACCCTGCCGGAAAGCCCAGCGCAGCGTCTTGCCCATGCCCCAGGTCGCCGCACGTGCGGGGATCGCGGCAAGGCCCGGACGCTCGAGCACCAGCATCGAGCGGGCGAAGGGCGGCAGCAGCGCAACCGCCTCCGCGCCGAGCAGCGCCTGCACTGCAGGTGGCGATCCTTCGGGCTTCTGGGTCAGCACCAGCTGCGCCACCTCGCGCGCTTGCGGAGAGGCGCGCAAGTCGCCGCGCAGTTCGCGGAACAGCACCTCCGCCTCGCGCCGGTCTAGCGGGACGGGGTCCGCGCCCAGCGCGCGGGCGATGACAGCGAACTGGCGGTAATATTCGTCCTGTTCGTGTCCGGGCATGTCGGGGCGCACGTGGCGCAGGTATGCGGCAAGGAAGCTGGTCGCCTCGGCTACGTGGACCCAGGCCAAGGTGCGCGGATCGGACGCCTCGTAGCGCGTGCCGTCGGGCAGGGTCCCGCCGACTGCCGCATGGATGCGGTTGACCCGCTCGATCGCGGCCTGCGCATCGTCGCGGTAGCCGAAAGTGGTGACCGCGATGAAGCGTGCCGTGCGGCGCAGGCGCCCGTGCATGTCCTCGCGGAAATTGGAATGGTCGAGCACGCCCTGCAACGCATGGGGATGGAGCATTTGCAGCAGCAGGCTCCTGATCCCGCCGACCATCATCGCCACGATATCGGCATGGACCATGCGGATGGGCGAATTCTTGTCGAACAGGGCCTCGTCCGACACCGGCACCGGCTGTTCGCCGCCCTCGATATCGTTGAACACGCCGCGCACGCGATCGACCAGTTTCAGGCGAAGGCGCTCGGATAGAGGTTCTTGCGGCATCGCGACCCAATATAGGCTTGGCTCCGCCGAGATAAATCCCTACCTCGCCCATGCGATGAACGAGATGACCGACAAGACCTTCGACGCGGCCGCCAGGACCGTCCTTCCCGCACCCGATACCGAAGTCGACGTCCGCGAGACGTTCGGCATCGACATCGACTGGAAAGTCCCCGCTTTTTCAAAGCCGGACGAGCGCACGCCCGATCTCGACGAAAGCTACGTGTTCGATCCGGACACCACGCTCGCCATCCTTGCCGGCTTCGCGCACGACCGCCGCGTGATGGTGCAGGGCTATCACGGCACGGGCAAGTCTACCCACATCGAACAGGTCGCCGCGCGCCTCAACTGGCCGTGCATCCGCATCAATCTCGATGCCCATATCAGCCGTATCGACCTCGTCGGCCGCGATGCCATCGTGCTTCGCGACGGGCTGCAGGTGACTGAATTCCGCGAGGGCCTGTTGCCCTGGGCGCTGCAGCACCCGGTCGCGCTGGTGTTCGACGAATATGACGCGGGCCGTCCGGACGTGATGTTCGTGATCCAGCGCGTGCTCGAACAGCAGGGCAAGCTGACCCTGCTCGACCAGAACCGCGTGATCCGCCCAGATCCGAACTTCCGCCTCTTCGCCACCGCCAACACGGTCGGCCTCGGCGATACCAGCGGGCTTTACCACGGCACGCAGGCGATCAACCAGGGCCAGATGGACCGCTGGAACATCGTGGTCGGCCTCAACTACCTGCCCGCCGAGACCGAGCAGAAGATCGTGGAGGCGAAGAACCCCGGCATCGATCCCAAGATCCTCGCCGACATGATCAAGGTCGCCGACCTGTCGAGGCAGGGCTTCATCAACGGCGATATCTCGACCGTGATGAGCCCGCGTACGGTGATCACCTGGGCGCAGAACTATGCCATCTTCAAGGACGTGGGTTTTGCCTTCCGCCTTTCCTTCCTCAACAAGTGCGACGAGGAAGAGCGCATGCTGGTGGCCGAATACTACCAGCGCGTGTTCGGCGAAGACCTGCCCGAAAGCGTGGTCGGGAAGAGTTAATCTTCAAGCCACTATGAATAGCTGTGTTGACCTGATAACACAGTAGGCAATGGGCGTTCTCGATTCCATCTTTCGCAGGCGACGGGCAGAACCCGAGGTGCAGGGGCACCGCGGTTTCTATTCGCTGCACGACGGTTTCGACGACGATGCCTGGGAAGCGCGCTGGGACGATCTCGACAGCGCGGTTGCCCGCAAGGAAAAGGAACGCCTGCACCCCTGGCAGCGCGATTACTGGCGCGACCGCCGGAAACGCTGGTGGGCCGTCCGGATCGTTGCCGGGCTGATCGGGCTGTTCATCCTGCTTGTCGGCTGGCTTGCCATCACGGCACCGCTGTCGAAATCGCTTGAACCAATTGCGCCGCCGCAAATCACGCTTCTGGCCGCCGATGGCACGCCGATTGCGCGCAACGGCGCGATTACCGACGAGCCGGTCGATGTCTCGCAATTGCCGCCGCACGTGGTCGAGGCCTTCCTCGCGATCGAGGACCGGCGCTTCTACGATCACTGGGGCGTCGACCCGCGCGGGATCGCCCGCGCTGCCTTCACCGGCACCGGGGGCGGCAGCACGATTACCCAGCAGCTCGCCAAGTTTACCTTCCTCACGCCCGAACGCACGCTGACCCGCAAGGCGCGCGAGGCGATGATCGCCTTCTGGCTGGAGGCATGGCTGACCAAGGACGAGATTCTCGAACGCTACCTGTCGAACGCTTATTTCGGCGACAATGTGTATGGATTGCGGGCGGCAAGCCTGCATTATTTCTATCGCCAGCCGGAAAACCTGCGGCCCAACCAGGCGGCCATGCTCGCCGGCCTGCTGCAGGCCCCCAGCGCCTTTGCCCCGACCAAGCACTACGACCGCGCGGCCAAGCGCATGGGGCTGGTCGTCCAGTCGATGGTTGTAGCCGGTTACATCACCGAGGGAGAGGCGCGCGCCATGCGGCCGCCCGCGCTCGACGTCCGTATGAAGAGCGACCTTCCCACCGGCACCTATTTCGCCGACTGGGCACTGCCCGAGGCGCGCGAGCTGTCTGAAACCGGCTATTCCCGCCAGACGCTGACGACCACGCTCGACAGCCGCCTCCAGAACATCGCCCGCCGCGTGACCTCGCGCGCTCCGCTGGGCGGGGCGCAAGTTGCATTGGTCGCCATGCGTCCCAACGGCGAGGTCGTGGCGATGATCGGCGGCAAGGATTACGAGAAATCGCCGTTCAACCGTGCGACGCAGGCCAAGCGCCAGCCGGGGTCGACGTTCAAGCTGTTCGTCTATCTCGCCGCCCTGCGCGACGGGTGGGAGCCGGGCGACCGGATCGACAATACCGAGATCACGCAAGGCAGCTACCGCCCCAAGAATTCGCGGGGGCGCTATTCGGAAAGCCTGACGCTCGAAGATGCCTTCGCCCAGTCGAGCAACGTCGCCGCCGTCCGCCTGCTGGGCGAGGTCGGCAGCGACAAGGTGATCGAGACAGCGCGCGATTTCGGTATCACCGCACCGCTGGCAGAGGGCGATCCCAGCATGGCGCTCGGCACCTCGACCATGACCCTGCTCGAACTTACCGCTGCCTATGCAGGCGTCGCAGCCAACGCCTATCCGGTCGAACCGCGCGCATTTGCCGCGCCGGAGCAGAGCTGGTTCGAATGGCTCGTCGATGGTCCCTCGACCTTGCCCGGCAGCGTGCACGAGGACATGCAGCGCCTGCTGCGCGCGGCGATCAATCGCGGCACGGGCTCGGCGGCAATGCTGTCGGTCGCCAACTTCGGCAAGACCGGCACCACGCAGGATAACCGCGATGCGCTGTTCGTGGGCTATGCGGGCGACTTGGTAGTCGGCGTGTGGATCGGCAATGACGACAACTCGCCGCTGAACGGCATTTCGGGCGGCGGCCTGCCCGCGCGCATCTGGCGCGACTTCATGACGCAGGCGCTCGGTTCGGGCGCCGGCGGCGACAGGCCGGGGCCGCGTGCCAGCGAAGATCCCGGCGGTCCGGTCGAGCCTCTCGACGTGCCCAATCTCGACGATATCCCGCTGGGCGATGGCAATTCGCGGCTGCGCATCCGCGATGGCGAGGCAGTGTTCTCGACCGAAATCGATGGCGTCCCCGTCGATATCAGGCTTGGCGAGGAAGGCGTCGCAATCTCCGAAGAGGCGATCGAGGAAGCGCGGCGCAGGGCCGAGGAACAGCGCAACGAAGCGGTCCGGCGCGAATTGGAGCGCCAGGGACAGCTGGAACCGGCGAACTAGCTTTCGCTATCCGCCATCAGCACGTTCATGACTGCCGTGGCGATGGGCCGCGCCGGATCGTCCTGCCAGGCTTCCACGGTGATATTCGCGCTGCGGCGCCCGAGCTTGGTAATGCGGCCCCGCGCAAAGCTCTCGCGGCTCTTGCCCGCGGATAGGTACTGCACCGTGATGTTGATCGGCTTGAGCATGGCCTCGCGCCCGCTGCGAGCCAGCTCGGCTCTTAGTGCTGCGTAACCTGCCGTTTCCAGCAGGCCCCCGGTGGCTCCGCCATGGTAATGCTCGGGCCTACCCTCGACCGCTTCGTCGAAGGCGACGCGCATCACGGGCATCCCGCCGTCCCAATGCGCCAGCTCGATGCCGAGCGAGCGGACGTAGGGCGTCAGCACGCCGAGATCGCCGGGCTCATTGGCCATTGGGGACCTCCCGCGCGTCCTTGCCGCCGATCTTCATGAAAACTGCTTGGACATGCGCCACCGGATCGTCCGCATCCCCGTCATGGGCAAGGCCGCGCACGAAAGCTGCGCTGCGGGTCACGCGGTAGCACTGCGAACGGCCGTATACCGCGGCGCCTTCCCGCGCCGGACGCACATAATCGACCCGCAAGTCCAGCGTGGCGATCGGTTCGAACCGGTCCATCGCCTTCCAGATGGCAAGCCCGCTGGCCATGTCCATCAGACTGAGGATCGGGCCGGAAGCCAGCACGTGCTGCCCTTCCTCGCCCAACAGGTCCGTACGCCACGGGAGCTCCAGTTCCACCCAATCTTCACCATGAGTAGAATATTTCAGGCCCAGCCAGCCGGAATGCCCCCGGCTTGTCAGGAAAGGCGTTGCAGCCTTGGGATCGAAACGCGGCGTGTCGCTCATGGTCGGGCGCGCGATAGCCACCGGCTCCCGCCCATTACAATCTTTTAATTCGATCCTTTGCCCCCGAGCCTCCAGCCATGCGGGGTGCGAATGGAGGGAAGGGCAATTCTGCCGGCCCGCGCGCAAGGGGTCACAACAATGGAATTACCCAAGATCGACATCGCCAGCCTGCCTGGCCTCGAGACAGCAACTGGCCTGTTCGGCAGCCTGTCGGCAGGCAGCGGGCCGAGCGTGGATGACCGTATCGTCGTCATCATGGTCTATCTCTACGAACTCGTCCCGCCGGAAGCGCTGGTTTAGGGCCGGGCTGACGCAATGCGGATCAGTCCGGAATTGCGCGCGCTGCGGGGCGATACTGCCTCCCAGCGCAGGGCGCAGGAAGCGCTGGAGGCAGCGCGCGATGCTTGGCACGACGGCCCGGCGGCCGAGGTGCTCGGGGAGCTTGCGCGATATGGCGGTGGCGCTGCCGTGGACGATTGCCCGGCGCTGAGCGCGCTGTTCGATGGGAGTGCCGATGCGACCGAGTTTCTTGGCTCGCTGGTGGATGACCTGCTCGCAGCGCTTCGTCAGCATCCGCTCGGGCAGGTTCCCTTGCGGCACCAGCACTCCGACGGGCTGAGCGTGCTGCAGCTCGCCCAGTCGGGACGCGCCACGCTGACCTTGCTGGCCTACGCCGATACCGGCGCCGAGCCACCCGCATCGGCCTGCTTTGCGGGCGGGGAGCGGCATGAGGCGGTGCTGGCCGGGGCTGCCGACATCGTCTTGCTCGAACTACTGGAGGAGCGGGCCGGGAGAGCGGCGATCGATTGCAGCGCGCGGTGCATTGCTGCTGGAGACGTGCTGCAATTCGCCGGTCCCGCTCGCACGAAATCGGTTCGCAAGGTGCACGGTTCGCTGGTCGTCCTTCGCCTTGCCCGGAGTGATGCAGTGCCCTGCGAGGCACGCGAATATGCGCTCGCCCGGAAGCACGCCTCGTCCTCGCTGGGCCAGGCTACCTTAGCGACTATTACGAGTACGATTACGAGGCCGTGGCGGGCTATTGCGGCGAGAATGCGGGGCTGCGGTTCGTCGAACGGTCTGCGCTGGATACGGGCAAGCTGATGCTTTACCGCGCCCACCTCGACGTCCACGCGCAATTGCCGCCCGAAAGCCTCTCGGTCTCGCTCAACGTCATGCATATCGACCCTGCGCATGGCTGGTATGACGAGTATGGTTTCGACCTCGACAGCAATGCAGTAACTGGCATCCTCAACCCCACCTCGACCGAGTGCTTCCTGCGCTGCGCGGTAGGGATGGGCGGGGAGGACGCGCTGGATTTCGCCGAATGGGCCGGCCGCGCGCATCCGAGCGACCGGATGCGGCTGGCCAGCTACGAAGCGCGAGCGGGACTGCTGGGCTTGGCCGGACGCGACGCGCTGTGGCGCGAGGCGGAAGGCGCGGGCAGCGTGATGGTGGCGAAAGAGGCCGCGCGCAGGCGTGCGGCTCTCGAAGAAGCTACCAGAGCACCAGCAATGTGACGATGAACAGGAAGGCGATGAAGGCAAGGCCGATCAGCCTCGCTGCCCTTTGCACTCTCGTGCGGCGAATTTCCCCACCGCCGACGTAGACGTCAAACACGTCGAACAATCCCAGCATTTGCGACCCTAACCCCTTTCAAAAACCTCCCCCTGCGAGCGCGTCTATGGCGCCCTGCAGGATGACTGCTGCCGCATGGGCATCGATGCGTTCGGCCCTCTTGGACCGGCTCATGTCCTGGCCGATCATCGCTGCCTCCGCACTCGCGGTCGACCAGCGTTCGTCCCACAGCAGCACGGGCAAGTCCAGCGCCGCTGCGATATTTCGGGCATAGGCGCGGCTGGCCTGCGCACGCGGGCCTTCGCTGCCGTCCATGTTGCGCGGCAGGCCGATGACGACGCCCTTGATCGAGCGTTCGCGCACCAGCTCGCGCAGCTTGCCGCTGTCCTGCGTGAATTTGCCCCGCTGGAGCGTCTTGCCGGCCGTGGCAAAGCGCCAGCCGGCATCGCAGGTGGCGACGCCGACGGTTTTGGTCCCGACATCGAGCCCCAGCAGCGCGCCGCCATCGGCCAGCGCATCGCCGAAATCGAGCCGGTTGTCGGTTACGATCGGGCCGTCGACCACGCCTTGACCCGCCTGATCACGTCTTCCTGCAGGTTCTTCCAGAACAGCGGGATATCGTACACGTGGTAATTGCCGCCCGGCAGGACGCCCGGGCCGAGATCGGGCGCCTCTCCGATCCGCAGGATGCCCGAGGCATCGCAGCGGGCACCGACAGCTCCGGGCACCAGCTCCGCCGAACCCATCGTCGCGTCGGGCTTCAGCGTGCCGAGATTGTCGCTTGCGGGGGCGGAGCCGCCGGTCATGCCGGTCAGGGGATTGACGCACAGGATCGGGTCTTCTCCGCCGCGCGGTTCGCCGTCGAGGCCGGGCAGGGCACTGTAGCGCTGCAGCAATTGGCCGGGATCGCCATCATCGGCGAAGCTGGCGAAGGACATCAGGCAACCTGCCTGTCCCGGCGCCGCGCAGGCGGGTATCGGCAGGGCGGGCAGGTCGTGTTCGACCGAGATCGGCCAGCCGGGAGCATAGACGGCGGCGATGCGCGCCTCTGCCGGAGTGCCGGCCAGCTTTTCGCGGAGCAGGCGCAGCACATGCACCGAACCCTGGCTGTGGCCGGCAAGGACGATGGGTTTCTCGTCATCGACGCTTTCGAGGAAGTAATCGAAGGCCTGCGCCACGTCGGCATAGGCGGCGTCGATCGCCATCTCCGCATCGGGTTTGTCGCTGAGGAAAGCGCCGACCGAGGCCTGCCGGTATTTGGGCGCCCAGATTTCGTCCGCCCGGTTGAAAGGGCTGGCCAGTCCGCGCAGGAATGTGCGGGCCAGCGTGTCGGTTTCCGGATCGTCCAGCGGCGCGTTCCAGTCACCCAGCGCGCCCTTGGTGTAGCTGGTCGGCGGCACGAAGAAGACCGCGAAGCCCGGCACTTCGCTGGCGCGCGCCGGATCGCCGCGGCGTGAACCGACCGTCTCGAGATAGTCGGGGCTGCCCACGCTTTGCTCTGCCGCGGGCGCTTCGGGCGAAAGAGTGCGGGTGGCGGGATCGGGCGGGGTTTCTGCCACGGCCGGCTGGTAGCGTGCAGGATCGTCGGTCCCGATGCCGGGCCGCGAATACCACATCGCCGGGTCTTCATATGCATTGGCGGCGAGCGCTTCCTGCTCGACGAACTCGCCCCGCGGAACGAACGCCATGTCGGTCAGTTCGCGGCCATAGATCGCAAGCCCGATCGCGCCGACGACGATAACCGTGATGATTATGGCGATGAGGTAGAGAAACTTACGCGCCATCTCAGGCCGTCGCCTCCTGCGGTTCTGACTCGCCTTCTGCATCGAGCTGCGCGGACCTGCGCTCCAGCGCAACCTTGATCATGGCGAGCATCGGATCGGCCAGCGCGAGGCCAAGGATGCCGAACAGGACGCCGAAGATCAGCTGCGCGGAAAGGACGAGCCCGGGTGCCAGGTCCACCGTCTTCTTCGCGATCATGGGTACGAGGATGTAGCCGTCGAAGTTCTGGACGAGGAAATAGACGAAGATCGTGTAGAGCCCCATGTCGACCCCGCCGGAGAACCCGACCAGCACCATCAGGACGCCCGAGATGATGGCTCCGATATTCGGGATGAAGGCGAGCAGGCCGGTCAGCAGGCCCAGCAGGGCAGCCATGGGCACGCCGTAGACAGCGAGCAGGGCCCAGGTGAATATGCCTTCCGCCACCATGCCGACGAGGCGCCCGGCGAGCAGGCGGCGCAGCGTATAGGCCTGGTAGCTCAGCGTATCGTAGAAAGCCGCGCGCCGGTGCGAAGGCACCATCCAGGCAACGCCGCGCTCGTAGATGCGCGGGTCGATGGCGAAGTAGATGCCGATGATCACGATCAGCAGGACCGTCGTCAGCCCGCCGAAGATGCCGCCGATCGCCTTGGTAACGGTGCCGACGCCGCTGGCCATGCTGCTGGCGAAATTCTCGATATTCTCGGTGTGGATGGCAAAGCCCTGGTCGCGCATATAGGCGATCAGCTTGCCCAGCTGTTCGTTGATGATCGCGGGGAATTGCGCAGCCTGCTGCGAGATCTGCGAGCCTGCGAAATAGCCCAGCCAGAGCAGGAATGCGGTGGCAAGTAAGAGCACGATGGCGACGCGCCAACTGCGTGCGATGGGCAAGAACTTGCCGAGCAGACGCGCGCCGCCGTCGACCATGCAGCCGAATACCATGGCTCCGAAAATGACCAGCAGGGACTGGGAAATGTGGACCGCCAGCGCAATCAGGCCGATGACGAGGCCCCAGACCAGCGCGCGCCCCGCTTCGAAACGCAGGCGCGGATCGCCGATATATGCGGGGCTCTTGCCCGGGTGGTCTTGGGCCGCTGCGATTGTCCGGTCGGGTTCGTAGGAAGGCCCTTTTTCAGACATTTACCGCTGATTCTCCTGCGCGACTGCCGGACGCAGGGTGGTCCAGGCGCGCCCTTCGCGCAAGCTTGTAAACCAGGTGACCGGATTGAGCGAAGTCGTTCCGTCGAGCGAGAAGGTGATGAATTCTGCGCGGCCGCCGATGTTTTCCAGCGGAACCGGGCCCAAGAGCCCGCGCGAGGAATTGAGTTCGCGGCTGTCGGACGAATGGTCGCGGTTGTCGCCCATCACGAAGACGTGGCCTTCGGGGATGGTCATCTCGTCGAAATTGTCGAGTTCGGTATTGGCGTGATCGATCACGAGGTAGTTCGCGCCATTGGGCAGCGTTTCGCGCAGGACGGGAACGCGGCAGACATCATTGCCGCTGTCGTCGGTGACGAGGAAGGTCGGGTCGCCGAAGCCGTAGCAGGTCGAGTTTGCATCGACCGGAAGGTCGCGTGCGCGTTCGACGGCCTGTGGCACGGGGGTCCCGTTGAGGATGATACGTCCGCGGCGGACCTCGATCTTGTCGCCGGGCAGGGCGACCACGCGCTTGATGTAATCCTCGTCCCTTTCGGGGTGCACGGGGATCACGATGTCGCCGTATTCGGGCGTGGATCCCATCAGGCGCCAGTCGCCGCGCGGCGCGAGGTGGAAGCTGACCGAGGACCAGTTCCAGCCATAGGGATACTTGCTGACCACCAGCCGGTCCCCGACCAGCAGGTTCGGCAGCATCGATTCCGACGGGATGTAGAACGGCTTCGCCACGAAGCTGTGAAAGGCGAAGACTGCCAGCAGCATCAGGAACAGGCCGCGTATTTCGGCGAGCCAGTCGACCTTCTCGTCGGTCTTCTCAGTGGTCTTGGGTTCGGTCACGGCGGGGGTATCGGTACTCAAAGGGGATAGGCCTCGATGATGACGAAGGCCTGCGCCCATGGATGATCGTCGGTGAGGGTGAGATGAATGCGCGGCTCATGGCCGTGCGGCACCATTTCGGCAAGCCTTTGCGCAGCGCCGCCTTCGAGCGCGAGCGTAGGGGCCCCCGAAGGCGCGTTGACTACGCCGATATGCTTCATGAAGACGCCGCGGCGAAAGCCCGTGCCGACGGCCTTGGAAAAAGCTTCCTTGGCGGCGAACCGCTTGGCGTAGGTTCCGGCAATGGTAAAGGGGCGTCGCCGCGCCTTGGCGATCTCGATTTCGGTGAAGACGCGCTGTTCGAAGCGGTCGCCGAACCGGTCGAGCGAATTCCGGATACGCTCGATATTGCAGAGGTCGGAACCCATTCCGATGATCATAGAACTCTCATGAGAATAAGGCCCAGCATGGCAATCATCATCCAGTGCAGCCACACCTGAGTCTTCACCAGCGGGTGGTCGATCTGCCCTCCCGAACGCTTGAACGAGCCGGCGTATCCGATGACCTGGATAATCGGCCAGCCGATGGCGAAGGCGAGGAAGGTCTGGCGCGATATCGCGATGCCGAGCAGCGCGAGGCTCAGCAGGAAGGGAGTGACGGCAGCGGCCGCCCAGAATTTCTCTGCGCGGGTCAGGCCGGCCTCGTTCACCGGGCTTCGTCCATGAGTTCGCGCATGTGCCGCACAGCCTGTCCCAACCCGACGAACACCGCCTCGCCGACAAGGTAATGACCGATGTTGAGTTCCGCGATCTGCGGGATGGCGGCGATGGGCTGCACGTTTTCGTAAGTGAGGCCGTGGCCGGCGTGCGGTTCGATGCCGTTCTTGGCGGCAAGGGCGGCCATGTCGGCAATGCGCTTCAACTCGCGCGCGGTCTTTTCGCTGTCGCCGGCAAGATGCGCGTGGGCATATTCGCCGGTGTGGAACTCGACCACGGGCACGCCGAGCTTGAGCGCTGCATCGAGCTGACGTTCGTCCGCCTCGATGAAGAGCGAGACGCGAATGCCGTTGTCTTTCAATTTCCAGACGATCGGGGCGAGCGTGTTGTGCTGGCCGGCCGCGTCCAGCCCGCCTTCGGTCGTGCGCTCTTCCCGTTTTTCGGGGACGATGCAGGCGGCGTGCGGGCGGTGGGAAAGCGCGATTTCGAGCATTTCCTCGGTCGCGGCCATTTCCAGGTTGAGCGGCAAATCTGTCGCTTCCTGGATGCGGCGCAGGTCCGCATCGCGGATGTGGCGCCGGTCTTCGCGCAGATGCGCGGTAATGCCGTCGCCACCTACGCGGGCCACGATTTCCGCAGCGCGCACCGGATCGGGATGGTCCCCTCCGCGCGCGTTGCGGATGGTCGCGACGTGGTCGATATTGACCCCGAGGCGCAAGGGGCGGATCAAGCCGCGCGGCTCCCGGGCTTGGTCACCGGCACTGCGGCGAGTTCGGCAGGCAGTTCGTCCTCGGCATAAGTCGGGAAATTGATGTCGATGAGCGGGAAGAACGGAACGCCGAGGTCGGCCGCGCCGTTGCTGCGGTCGACCAGCGCGACCTCTGCAATCACCTCGCCGCCTTCGCGCGCGACGGCGTCGATCGCCTCGCGGCTGGAAAGACCGGTGGTGACGACGTCTTCGACCATCAGCACCTTTGCGCCTTCATCGATGCGGAAGCCTCGGCGCAGGTGGAACACACCGTCGGGGCGTTCGAGGAACATCGCGTCCTTGCCCAGTGCGCGGCCCATTTCCTGGCCGATGATGATGCCGCCCATCGCCGGGCTGATCACGACATCGATCTGGCTGCGGATTTCGCGCGGTATCTTCTGCGCCAGTGCCAGCGCCAGTCGGCCGGCCCGGTCGGGGTTCATGAGCACGCGCGCGCACTGCAGGTAATGCCCGCTGTGGCGCCCGCTGGAGAGCTTGAAATGGCCTTCGAGCAGGGCTTCGCTGGCACGGAATTCCTGGAGGATGTCGTCTTCGGTCATATGGCAAAGGCTCAAAGCGCCTTGCGGCCGATTGCGCAAGAGGCAAAGCGGCATGCACATTTTTATCGGTCAACCGCTTGAGGACCGCGCCAGTCCTGCCTATAGGGCGGCCCAACCGGGCCCTGCTTGCAGGGTCGCATGCCCCTGTGCCGAATGCGTCCTGAAGGATGGTCGACCGTCGGGGTGGTCCGGAAGATGACATGACACGAAAGAGTGCCAAGACGATGAAAATTCTCGGTTTCCACCGGATTGTCGCCAGCCTTGCAATGGCCTTTGCACTGGTAGTCGGCGTGCAGCCTGCCCTCGCGCAGGAAGCTGCCGAAGCCACGGCGACCACCCAGCTCGAATCTGTCGATCCGGCCGAAGCCGCCGACGTTGCCGATGCCGATGCGGTCGCTGAAGGCGCAGGCGCCTACACGCCGATGAAGCCGACCGAGGGAATCGGGATGCCGGTGGATCGCGGTCTCGACATCCAGCCGCAGTTCTCGGAAACCGGCGAATTCGCCTATGGCCTCCACGTCGGTCTCATCTGGGTAATGGTTGCGATCAGCGCCTTCGTCCTCGTACTGTTGCTCTACACGGTGTTCCGTTTCCGTCGTAAGGCGAACCCGGTTCCGTCCAAGACCAGTCACAACACGCTGATCGAAGTCATCTGGACCGTCGTCCCCGCACTTATTCTGCTCGCAATCGCGATCCCCTCGATCACGCTGATTGCCAAGCAGTACGAGCCGATCCCGAAGGACGCGATCACGGTCAAGGTGACCGGCTACCAGTGGTACTGGGGCTATACCTATCCAGATAACGGCGACTTCGAAATCATCTCGAACATGCTCGACGATGCCGAGGCCGAAGCCCGCGGCGAGCCGCACCAGCTGGCCGTCGACAACCGCATGGTCGTTCCGGTGGGCGTGCCGATCCGCATGCAGATTACCGCTGCCGACGTGATCCACTCGTTCGCCGTGCCGAGCCTGTGGTTCAAGCTCGACGCCGTGCCGGGTCGCCTCAACGAGAAGATCCTGATCATCGAGAAGCCGGGCGTTTACTACGGCCAGTGCTCCGAACTGTGCGGTGCACGCCACGCCTACATGCCCATCGCGGTCGAAGCTCTCCCGCTTGACCAGTACAACGCATGGGTCCTGGCGCAGGGCGGCAAGATCGCCGGCGCCGAAGAGGAAGGTGTCGAAGCCGCTCCCGCAGCCGCACCGGCCCAGCAGCCGGAAAGCGCGGTCGAAGGTGCGGCCGGTGCCGGGGAACTCCCGGTCGAGAACCCGACCACCTGATCGACGTTTAGAACTAGTCCGACCGACGAACACGCATTCGAGAGTATAGCAAGATGGCCACTACCGCCGACAGCTTCCAGGCCCACCACGACGACCACGCGCACGATGCCGATCACAAGCCCGGCTTCTTCGCGCGCTGGTTCATGTCCACCAACCACAAGGACATCGGTACGCTCTACCTGATCTTCGCGATTATCGCGGGTATCGTGGGTGGCGCGATCTCGGGCATCATGCGTATGGAACTGGCCGAACCCGGCATCCAGTACCTCCAGTACTGGGCGCAGCTCATGGGCGGTTCGACCGACATCGATGCAGCGCTCCACATGTGGAACGTGTTCATCACCGCGCACGGCCTGATCATGGTCTTCTTCATGGTCATGCCGGCCATGATCGGCGGCTTCGGCAACTGGTTCGTTCCGCTGATGATCGGTGCGCCGGACATGGCGTTCCCGCGCATGAACAACATCTCGTTCTGGCTGACCGTGGCGGGCTTCTTCTCGCTGCTGTTCTCGCTCTTCGTCCCCGGCGGTATCGGGCCGGGCGCAGGCGTGGGCTGGACGGTGTATGCGCCGCTGTCGACCACCGGTTCGACCGGCCCTGCCGTGGACTTCGCGATCTTCTCGCTGCACCTTGCGGGCGCAGGCTCGATCCTCGGTGCGACCAACTTCATCACCACCATCTTCAACATGCGCGCGCCGGGCATGACCCTGCACAAGATGCCGCTGTTCGTGTGGTCGGTGCTGGTTACTGCATTCCTCCTGCTGCTGGCCCTGCCGGTGCTCGCCGCCGCCATCACCATGCTGCTGACGGACCGTAACTTCGGCACGACCTTCTTCGACCCTGCAGGCGGTGGTGACCCGATCCTTTACCAGCACCTGTTCTGGTTCTTCGGCCACCCCGAAGTTTACATCATGATCTTGCCGGGCTTCGGCATGATCTCGCAGATCGTCGCCACCTTCAGCCGCAAGCCGGTGTTCGGCTACCTCGGCATGGCCTACGCCATGGTCGCGATCGGCGTCGTCGGCTTCGTCGTGTGGGCCCACCACATGTACACCGTCGGCCTCGACGTGAACACGAAGATGTACTTCACCGCGGCCACCATGGTCATCGCGGTTCCGACCGGCGTGAAGATCTTCAGCTGGATCGCCACGATGTGGGGCGGTTCGATCGAGTTCAAGTCGCCCATGGTCTGGGCCCTGGGCTTCATCTTCCTCTTCACCGTCGGCGGCGTGACCGGCGTCTACCTCGCCAATGGCGGCGTGGACGACGTGGTGCACGACACCTACTTCGTGGTGGCGCACTTCCACTACGTGCTGTCGATGGGCGCGGTGTTCTCGATGTTCGCCGGCTTCTACTACTGGTTCCCGAAGATGAGCGGCCGGATGCACTCGGAGCTCCTGTCGCACCTCCACTTCTGGGGCTTCTTCATCGGCGTGAACGTGATCTTCTTCCCCCAGCACTTCCTGGGCTGGCAGGGCATGCCGCGTCGCTATCCCGACTATGCGGATGCCTACACCTACTGGAACGAGATCAGCACGCTGGGCTACATGATCATGGCCGCTTCGATGGTCCTGTTCTTCGTGAACATCCTGTATGCCTTCGTCGCCGGCAAGAAGGCCGAAGACAATTACTGGGGCGAGGGTGCAACCACGCTCGAGTGGAGCCTGTCGAGCCCGCCGCCGTTCCACCAGTTCAGCGAACTGCCGGTGATCGAGGAACACCACGACCACCACGACCACATTGGCGACGGCAAACCTGCAACGGCCTGAGCGTAGCTATAGCTGGACATGACAAAGCGGCCGGTCCCATGAGGGGCCGGCCGTTTTCTTTTGCGCGAGACGAGGAATGACCATGCCCGAAATGCGGACCATCGACGTTGGCGAACTGACCTTGCGCTGCGCTGTCGAGGGCGAGGGACCGCTGGTCATCATGGTCCACGGCTTTCCCGAGAGCTGGTACAGCTGGCGCCACCAGATCGGCCCTGTAGCCGACGCAGGCTACACGGCCTGCGCCATCGACGTTCGCGGCTATGGCGGCTCGGACAAGCCACATCCGGTCGAAGCCTATGCGATGGAGCAAATCGTGGGCGATCTCGTCGGCCTGAAGCAGGCACTCCAGCCCGACAGCCCCGCAATCCTGGTCGGTCACGACTGGGGCGCACCGATCGTGTGGAACACCGCGCTGACTCGGCCGGAGCATTTCTCGGCCGTTGCAGGCCTGTCCGTCCCCTTCGCAGGAGTGCCTAGTCGGCCATTTACCGAGGTGTTCCACGAACACTTCACCTCGCAAGGCAGGTTCTTCTACCAGGAGTATTTCCAGGCAGAGGGCGTGGCCGAGGCGGAGGCCGAGAAGGATCCGCGCGACTGGGTCCAGCGGATGATGTATTCGATCAGCGGCGACGTGCCGCCGGGCGCCTATTGGGACAAGCCCTATGGCGCAACTTTCCTCCAGGGCTTGCCCGATCCGCAGCCGGTCGATTGGCTGACCGAGGCGGACATGGATTTCTACGAAGGCGAGTTCAAAGCCTCGGGCTTTCGAGGCCCCCTCAACCGCTACCGCAACCACGAGCGGGACTACGAATGGCTGCAAGGCTGGCAGGGCAAGCGGATCGAACAGCCCGCGCTGTTCATCGGCGGCACCCGTGATCCGGCGACCTATCTTTTCGGAGCGGTCACCGATCCCGTTGCACTGATGAAGATGTTCGCGCCCAAGGTCGAAGGCCACATCCTCCAAGGTGTCGGTCACTGGACGCAGCAGGAACGGCCCGAAGAGGTCAACCGCCTCCTGCTCGACTGGCTGGAAAGGCTCTGAAAGCCTTTATTGCCGCGGTTTTTGCCCCTATATGCGCAGCCGATTCCCATGACCCAGACTGTCCCTACCCAATTGCCCGCGGAGTGGCGTGATTTCTTCGCGCTGACCAAGCCGGGCGTCATGCGCCTGGTGATCTTCACCGGCCTGTGCGGTTTGCTGGCGGCTCCGGGTAACATCCATCCCATTCTGGGCTTCACCGCGATCCTGTGCATCGCGATGGGGGCCGGCGGTGCGGCTGCGCTCAACCAGTGGTGGGAAAGCGATATCGACGCTATCATGAAGCGCACCAGTGCCCGCCCGCTGCCGTCGGGCCGCATGGCGCGCACCGACGCGCGCGACTTCGGCTTTTTCCTGTCGGGTGCCTCGATCGTAATCATGGGGCTGGCGATCAACTGGCTGTCGGCAGCGATCCTCGCATTCTCGATCTTCTACTATTCGGTCATCTACACGATCTGGCTGAAACCCCGCACGCCGCAGAACATCGTCATCGGCGGCGGCGCAGGCGCGTTCCCGCCGCTGATCGGCTGGGTAGCGGTGACGGGCGACATCACGCTGATGCCGGTGCTGCTGTTCCTGATCATCTTCATGTGGACACCGCCGCATTTCTGGGCGCTCGCCCTGTTCGTGGAAACCGATTACGCCAAGGCCGGCATCCCGATGATGCCGGTGGTCAAGGGGCACCGCTCCACCCGCCGCCAGGTGCTGGTCTATTCGCTGCTCATGCTGCCGACGGTGCTGGCGCCCTGGTACATCGGCGGGACGGGCTGGATCTACGGCGTTTCCGCGCTCGTACTGACGCTGGCTTTCATTGCACTTGCCATCCCGGTTGCAACCCGCACGCCGGTGGAAGGCGATACGATGAAGCCGGAAAAGCGCCTGTTCCTGTTTTCGATCGCCTATCTCTTTGCCCTGTTCGGCGCCCTGGTCGTCGACCGGGTTCTCCACTACCAAGGAATTGTCGCATGACCCCCGAGGAAGAACAGGAATACCGTCGCCGCCAGAAGAGCCGTAACCTCGTGCTCGGCGGGATCCTTCTGGGTGCCGCACTGCTGTTCTACATGATCACCATCGTCAGGATGTGAGGATTGCCATGACTGCCGCCGCGCTGGAGCAACGCAAGACCCGCACCGCGCTGCTGGCCCTGCTGGGCGCAGCCGCGATGCTCGGCCTCGGTTATGCCGCCGTGCCGCTCTACGAACTGTTCTGCCAGGTCACCGGTTTCGGCGGGACCACGCAGCGCGCCACCGAAAGCGAGGCGAATCTCGCCGAACGCATGGGCAAGGCCGCGGGCGGCAAGCAGATCTCGATCCGCTTCGACGGTTCGGTCGCGCCGGGTCTTGGCTGGTCCTTCCGGCCCGAACAGCCGACCGACACGGTCACCATCGGGCAGCGCGACATGGCGATCTATGTCGCGAAGAACAACGGGACGGAGCCGATCACGGGCACGGCGACCTTCAACGTCATGCCGGTCCAGGCGGGTGCCTATTTCAACAAGATCCAGTGTTTCTGTTTCACCGAACAGACGCTGCAGCCGGGCCAGGAAGTCCGGATGCCGGTGCTCTATTTCGTCGATCCGGCGGCGCTGGACGATCCCAATATGGAAGGTGTCGAGCAGATCACACTCTCGTACACTTTCCACCGCGCGGTAGAATCCTCGGACTGACCCCTAGACCAGCGCCCTCTGGCGCATTAAGGGCCTCCGCAAAGCGAAACCCAGGACACGAGTACAATGGCTGGTAACGTCAATCACGAATATCACATCCTCGAACCCGATATCTGGCCGCTGATCGGCTCGATTTCGGCGCTGACCTTCACCAGCGGCATGGTGCTGTTCATGCACGAGATGGCCAGCGCGCACCTCGTGCTCGGCCTCGGCATTGCCGGCCTGATCGCGACTTTCTTCGCCTGGTTCTCGAACATCGTGAAGGAAGCGCAGCGCGGCGACCACACTCCCGTGGTGCAGCTGCACATGCGTTACGGCATGATCCTGTTCATCGCTTCGGAAGTGATGTTCTTCGTCGGCTGGTTCTGGAGCTGGTTCGATTTCGCCCTGTTCCCCTCGGAAATCTCCGAGGTGATCGGCGGCCAGTTCCCGCCTGCAGCGATCGAGGCGGTGATCAATCCGTTCTCGCTGCCGCTGCTCAACACGCTGATCCTGCTGTGCTCGGGCACCACCGTCACCTGGGCACACCACTCGCTGATCCACGGCGACCGTGAAGGCCTGAAGAAGGGCCTGTGGCTGACCATCCTGCTGGGCGCGGTCTTCACCTGCATCCAGGCCTACGAATACGGCGCTGCGCCCTTTGCTTTCGGTGGCAACACCTACAGCTCGGCCTTCTACATGGCGACCGGCTTCCACGGCTTCCACGTCCTGGTCGGCACGATCTTCCTGATCGTCTGCCTCGTGCGCACCTACAAGGGCCACTTCACCCCGCGCCAGCACTTCGGCTTCGAAGCGGCTGCGTGGTACTGGCACTTCGTCGACGTGGTGTGGCTGTTCCTCTTCGCCGTCGTCTACGTCTGGGGCGGCTGGGGTGCCGAATTCCATTGATATCGTCCGGTTCGCCGGACAATGAGAAAGGGCAGCCCGGCCACGCCGCGGCTGCCCTTTTCTTTTGAACCGCAAGGATAGTCATGCGCCTTCCCGTCATCCCCACCATCATCGTCGCCGGAGCGGTTGCCGTTATGATCGCCCTCGGCATCTGGCAGCTGGGGCGCATGGAAGAGGAGCAGCGGCGAGTGGCGAGCTGGCAATCTCTGGGGCCGGAAGAATTCGTGCCTTACCCTCTCGGCGAAGGTGACAAGTCCGCTTCGCTCTATCGAAAATCGAGCATCAGCTGCAATCGGGTGACGAGTATAGCTCCGCGCGCTGGTTATAATGCTGCCGGGGAAACAGGATGGACCTATATGGCCCAATGCCTGACGAGAGGCGGCGAGGCCGCCGAGATTGCATTGGGTTGGAGCCGCGACCCCAACCAAGAACCGGTGTGGAACGGTGGCGAGGTGAGCGGGGTCGTGGGGCGTGGCCTAGGCGAAGACGTCCGGCTGGTTGCTATCCCGCCAATCGCTGGCCTTTCCCCAAACAAGACGCCGGAGCCGGACGCTGAGAAGGTGAAGATGCACTTGAGCTATGCCGGACAATGGTTCTTTTTCGCCCTGACCGCGCTGGTGATCTACTTCCTCGCGCTGCGCCGCAGGTCCACGCGGGCTAGGGGCGATTAAAGACCGGCTTGCTTGCCCGTTTGCGGCGGCATCGCTAACCGCCTTCCCACGATGAAATACGTCTCTACCCGCGGCAGCGCACCGACGCTTGATTTCGCCGGCGTCACGCTGGCCGGCCTCGCTTCGGACGGCGGCCTCTACGTGCCCGAGGAATGGCCACAGTTCAGCCATGACGAGATCGCGGCGATGCGCGGCCTGCCCTATGCGGAGCTGGCGGCGCGGGTGATGGAGCCTTTCGTCGAAGGCAGCCTGACGCCCGAACGCCTGCGCGAACTCACCGAGCGCGCTTATGGCCGCTTCGCGCACAAGGCGGTCACACCGCTGGTACAATTGGATGAACAGCACTGGGTGCTCGAGCTCTTCCATGGCCCGACGCTGGCGTTCAAGGATGTGGCACTTCAATTGCTCGGATTACTGTTCGAGGAATTCCTTTCGCGTGAAGAGGGCAGCCTGACGATCGTCGGGGCGACCAGCGGCGATACCGGCAGCGCGGCCATCGATGCGGTGGCCGGGCTGGAGAATGTCGAGATCTTCATGCTCCACCCCAAGGGCCGGGTGAGCGATGTGCAGCGCCGCCAGATGACGACCGTCCGCGCGCCCAATGTCCACAACCTCGCCATAGAGGGCAGCTTCGACGATGCGCAGGCGATGGTGAAGCGGATCTTCGCCGATGCCGATGTCACGTCGAAGCATCGGATCGGGGCGGTCAATTCGATAAACTGGGCGCGGCTGATGGCGCAGGTGGTCTATTACTTCGCCGCTGCGCTCCAGCTTGGCGGGCCGGAGCGCAAGCTCGCCTTCAGCGTGCCGACCGGCAATTTCGGCGACGTCTTCGCAGGGCACGTCGCAGCGCGAATGGGCCTGCCGATCGAGCAGCTGATCGTCGCCACCAATGTGAACGACATCCTCCACCGCGCGCTGAGTGATGGCGATTATTCGACCGGCAACGTCACGCCGACCGCTGCGCCCAGCATGGACATCCAGGTCAGCTCCAATTTCGAGCGCCTGCTGTTCGACGTGGGCGGGCGCGACGGTGCTGCCATGGCGGAGCAGATGCGCGGTTTCGAGGCCGAGAAGGCCATGCGTCTCACCAATGCACAGCGCGAAGGGGCGGCTTCGCTGTTCACCAGCGCCCGTGCCGATGCAGCCGACATGGCGCAGGCAATGCGCTGGGCCTTCGAGGAGTGCGGCGAGATGCTCGACCCGCACACCGCCATCGGCCTTCACGCCGCGCGCGCCGCAGGTATTGCTGCCGATGTGCCGATCGTGACGCTCGCCACCGCGCATCCGGCCAAGTTCCCCGACGCGGTCGAGCGGGCCACGGGCCTGCGTCCGAACCTGCCGGTGCGCGTGGGCGATTTGTTCTCGCGCGAGGAGCATTACATCGAGCTTCCCGGCACCTATGACGCCGTGCGCGCCCACATCCTCGAGAACGCCGCCTGATGGCCGAGCTGGTTCGCGATCCGTTGCTGATGGTGGGCGAGGGCTGGGATGCCTATCGCCTGCTCGACAGCGGCCATGGCCGCAAGCTCGAGGCCTTCGGCGACTACAGCTTCATCCGCCCCGAACCGCAGGCGATGTGGGCGCCGCGCATGGCCGAGTGGAACGCGCATGGCGAATTCATTCCCGGCGCGGACGAGGATGGCGGCGGACGCTGGCACCTCGAACGCGAGTTGCCCGAAGACGGCTGGACGCTGGGCTATGACGAAGTGCGCTTCACCGCGCAGCCCACGCCGTTCCGTCACCTCCAGTTCTTCCCCGACATGGCGCCGGTGTGGGACTGGATGCGCGAGCAACTGGCCGGGCGCGAGGATGCCGAAACGCTCAACCTCTTCGGCTATACCGGCGTCGGCTCGCTCGCGCTGTCCCGCCATGGGCGCGTGACCCATGTCGATGCGAGCAAGAAATCGGTCGCCCAGGCGCGCGAGAATGCCGCGCTGTCGGGCATGGAAGACCGCCCGATCCGCTGGCTGGTCGACGATGCCAGCAAGTTCGCCGCGCGCGAGGTGCGACGCGCCAATCGCTATGCCGGCATCATCCTCGACCCGCCCAAGTTCGGGCGCGGGCCGAAGAACGAGACATGGCGGCTGGAAGAAAGCTTGCCTGACCTCATCGCCGATTGCCGCCAGCTGCTGGACGAAAACAGCCGCTTCCTGTTCCTGACGGTCTATGCCGTGCGGATGAGCAGCCTCGCGCTGGCAGGATTGCTCGACGAGGTGTTCGAAGGGCTGCCCGGCAAGATCGAGCACGGCGACCTTGCCGTGCGCGAAACGGGCGAGCGTGATCGCCACCTTCCCACCGCGATCTTCGCGCGCTGGTCCAATCCGCGCTAGGGAACGCAGATGAACGATTCGCTGATCCTCGAAGTCTCCGACTTCGAACATGACGTACTGACGGGCATCTATTCCGAAGAGACGGGCAAGCCGCAGCCGCTGCGCTTTACCATCAGCGCGCGGATGAAGCCGCTGGCGCATTACGGGCCCGACACTTCGCTCGACCATTCGAAGAACTACATGGATTTGAAGTTCGCCGCGTCCGAGGCGCTGCCCGAAGGCGTGCATTTCAAGCTGATCGAGGCGGTCGCCGACCATGTCTGCGAAACGCTGTTCCTGCAGGACAATCGCGTGGAGGCGGTGACGGTGAAGATCGTCAAGCTGGCGATTGCCGAGGCGGGCGAGAAGATCGGCATCACGCTCCACCGGGAACGGCGGGGATGAAACGGATCGAGGTCGACGGACTGCCGGAAGAACCGCTCACCGCGGCGGGGCTCTTCCACCAGAACTGGCTCGACCCGATTGAGCGCGCATTGGCCGGCGGGCAGGATGTGCTCGTGGTGCTGGAGCCCGCTTCCTACGAACATGGCGAATGGCGCAGCTCGGCGGCCGCGATGCTGGCGCGCAAGCACGCCCCGCGCCGGATCAATATGGTTTCGGGCGAGGGCGGCAATGTCGACGCGCTGGAGGCCTATCTCGCCAAGGCGCCGGGCGTGACCGGCCAATATCTCGAAGCGGCAGCGTGAGCGTCCGCATCCTCTTCCTCGGACCGCTGCAGGACCTCGCCGGAAAGCAGGCCGCCGAGGTTGCCGGCCCGCTTGACTGGAACGGGCTGCTGGCCGTCGTCGGGAACGAGGTGGCCGAGCAGCTGAGGCAAGAGCGCGTCAATGTCGCCTGCAAGGGCCGCGTGCTAGCCGAGAAGACCGCACTGCTGGCCGAGGACGGGGACGAGGTCGCGTTGCTGCCGCCGGTCAGCGGTGGCTAGGCTGGCGATTTCCTCGCCGGTCGATGTCCGCGTGCTCGACCGGGGGATGTCGGTCGGCGAGGCGCTGGCGGCGTTCGATGCAGCCAACCCGGATGCAGGTGGGACCGCCAGCTTCCTCGGCAAGGTCAGGAGCGGGGACGGGGTGAAGGCGCTCGAACTCAGCCATTACGGACCGCTCACCCTCACTGGGATGGAAGCGCTGGCCGAACAGGCCGCCGCGCGCTTCGGCCTTGCCGGGCTGCTCGTCTGGCACCGCGTCGGCGTCATGACGCCGGGCGAGGTCATCGTGCTCGTCGCTGCCGCCGCGCCCCACCGCCGCGCGGCTTTCGACGCGGTGGACATGGTGATGGACCATCTGAAGTCCGCTGCCTGGTTCTGGAAGCGCGAACGGCGCGAGGACGGCTGGCACTGGATCGAACCGCGCGAACAGGACCGCGTGGACCTCGCCCGCTGGAAATAATCGCCGCGCGCTTGATTTCGATCAAGGAATCGCCTGCCTGCCCGCGTCATCACTGTCTCCAGACAGGAGACGCAGAATGGTAAAGCACTTCAGCCGCGAACTCGTTGCCGAACAGGCCCGCATCGTCGAAACCCCCGTAAAGCATCACGAGGTCGACCGGACCTTCGAACTGCCGCGCGGCCTCTATGTGGCGACCGTCGGTCTCTACCTCGGCTTCATTGCCGTGATGGCAGCGGGCCTGCCCAGTTCCGGCCTCGCCATTCCGATGGTGATCTTCGCCTTCTTCATCGTCGCCGCTTTCGGCGTGCCGACAATCTGGACGCGCCTTTCGCCCGAAACGCGTTCCAAGGCGCTCAGCTTCGGCCAGCTCAAGACCAAAGGCATCATGACCCACACGGGCCGCCTCCCGGCGCGCGATGCTGCGGTGCAGGTGCTGATCCTGCCGGCCATCGTGTTCACCTGGGGGCTGGTGGCAGTCACCGTCGCATCGCTGGTGCGATAGGAGAGGGGGGCGCGGGGGGCGCTGGCAGCTAGTTCCCCGCGTCTTCTCCGGACTTTCTCAACGCTCGCGCAGCTGCGCGAGCGTTTCGTCTTCTTCGGCTATGATCGCGGTAATCCGCGCGCGCGCCGCCTCGATCGCGGCGACATCCCCTGCAGCCACGCGGGCCGCGCTGTAGAGCGTGTCGATATCGCCCAGCGGGATTGCCGCAAGGCTGCGGGCCGAATCGAGTTCCGACAGGGCGACTTCCGCACTGGCCCAGGCTGTGCTTCCTACCTCGCTGCTGCCTGCTGCGGCGACGAGCCTGCGCGCACGCGGCGCGATTTCCATGAAATCGGCATGGGCGGCCTCGGTCGCGGCGACCAGTTGCGCCAGCGTCTGGTCGAGCGGGCCGGTGAGATCGGTTTCCACCGGCGGGACGTCGATCGTCTTGCGCTCGGGCGAGGAAAAGCTTCCCTGCGCGCGCTCGGCATCGCGGATGGCGAGGGAGGGATAGTTGCCGCCGGGGCTGGCGCAGGCGCCAAGACAGAGCGACAGCGGCAGGCAGAGGCTTGCAATTCGCGACATGGCGCTCACATAGCACGCGACCTGATGCGCGCCAGCGCGAATGGCAAAAAATGCCTTATGGCAGCGTTGACTTGGTCCCGCGTTTCGCCTAACGGCACGCTTCTTTCCGGGCCCGCCCTAGGTGGGTCGACGGGTGCGCCGTAGATTCGCAAGGATGCGGCACAGCAATTTGAACGAGAGATAACGACCATGTTCGCAGTAGTGCGCACGGGCGGCAAGCAATACCGGGTTGCCGCCGGAGACAAGATCGCGGTTGAGAAGCTGGCTGGCGAAGCCGGTGACACCATCACGCTGGGCGACGTCCTGCTCGCAGGCGAAGGCGACAAGCTTTCGGACGCCGGCAAGGTGACCGTTTCGGCCGAGATCATCGCGCAGGCGAAGAGCGAAAAGGTCGTCGTCTTCAAGAAGCGTCGTCGTCACAACTACCGCCGCAAGAACGGTCATCGCCAGCAGATGACTCTCCTGCGCATCACTGCGGTTGGCGATTCGAAGGCCGAGAAGAAGGCTGCTCCCAAGAAGGAAGCCGCTCCGAAGGCCGAAACCAAGAAGGCCGCTCCGAAGAAGGACACTTCGGAAGAGAAGGCTGCGCCCAAGGCCAAGAAGGCTGCACCGGCCAAGGCTGCTGCAACCAAGAAGGCTCCCGCCAAGAAGGCGGCTGCCAAGAAGACCGAAGCCAAGAAGTAAGGAGCCCGGACCATGGCACATAAGAAAGCAGGCGGTTCGTCGCGTAACGGTCGTGATTCGGCCGGTCGTCGTCTTGGCGTGAAGAAGTTCGGCAGCCAGTCCGTGGTCGCCGGCAACATTATCGTGCGCCAGCGCGGCACCAAGTTCTACCCGGCCGTCAACGTCGGCATGGGCAAGGACCACACGCTGTTCGCGCTGACCGACGGCGTCGTCCGATTCCACTCGGGCAAGCTTGGCCGCAAATACGTATCGGTCGATGCGATGGCGGAAGCAGCCGAATAACCGGACGTTCCGATAACGGGATCGTCCAAACGGGACGGTCCCAGCCGGGCTAACGATCCGGCAGACGAAGAGGGAGATGGGGCCGACCCGTCTCCCTCTTGTCGTTTCTCCCTCTTCGATTTCGCGGCGAAATATCCTTTCGCCATCACGCAATTGTCACGCGTCCGGCCTAGGAGCCCGGAGCGTGGAGATACGGGGAGAATACCGATGTTCCATATCACGCAGAGGCTGCTGTTGCGGCCCGCATGGCCCGAAGATGCAGACGCGCTGTTCGGCGGCATTGCCGACCAGGGCGTGGTCCGCAATCTTGCCAGTGCGCCGTGGCCCTATCTCCCCGAACACGCGCGCGAATTCGTCATACGAAAGCAGGATGCGCGCTTCCCCCGCTTCCTGATCACGAAGCCGGGGCCGCATGGCTCCGAGCTGATCGGATGCATCGGCATCGACGAAAACGATGGCGAGGTCGAGATCGGCTACTGGATCGCGCGCCCTTTCTGGGGTCAGGGTTTCGCCACGGAAGCCGCGCGCGGCGTGCTCGAAGTGGCGCGGCTGCTCGGCCACAGGCAGATCGTGGCGGGGCATTTCACCGATAATCCCGCCTCGGGCAAGGTGCTGAGGAAGCTGGGCTTCATTCCCACCGGCAAGACGGCCCTGCGCCACAGCTGCGGGCGCGGCGAGAAGGCCGAATGCGTGATGTACCGTCTCGATCTCGACGCCGAGGCAGGCCCGAACCTCGTGGCCGCATGACACAAGAAAGGCCCCGCGAGCGTATCGCGGGGCCTTTTTCTGTTCCGGTCCGGAAAGCTTACTCGGCGGGGAGCAACGCGTCCTCGAACTCGCCCTCGTAGAGGTTGATGAGGTGGCGGTCGTCGTGATCCCACGGGTGGAAGCCCGGCTTGAAGTAGGAGAGCCATGCCGGGAAGATCCGGCGCACTACGCCCGGCGAGACGGTGAGGTACTTGAACAGGCCCCACTTGGCCTTCCAGCCGGTGATGCCGTCCTGTTCGAGCAGGTTCAGCGAATCGACCCAGCGGTTCTTGAAGAACCGCGCGGTGACGGTCAGCATGACGATGCTGCGCACTTTCCAGCGGCGGAACGGCGTCCAGTCCTTCGTCGCGTGGTTCCAGGTGTCATAGGCGACGCCCTTGTGCTCGATCTCCTCGGCCGCGTGCCAGCGCCACATGTCGCGCACTTCCGGATCGGCGTCCTTGAAGTGCTGCGGATTAGCGAGGAATTCGGCGGCCATCATCGCGGTGTAGTGTTCCAGCGCCATGGTCACGGCGAGGTTGGCGATGGCCGGACGGTCCTTGGTGAGCGCCAGCAGTTCGGCCACGCGCTGGTCGATCGCCTTGATGTCGTAGCCGGCATCTTCGGCGAGACGGTTGAAGGCGATGTGTTCGCGCGTGTGGTTGATCTCCTGCTTCACGAAAGCGCGGATTTCGGCCTCGAGCTTGGGATCGGCGCCTTCGCGGTGGGCCTTCACGGCCTCGATGAAGAAGGCCTCGCCGCGCGGGAAGGTGGCCGACAGGGCGTTGTGCCAGGCAGTGCCGAAGGGTTCGCCGGCCCACCAGCGGCGCGGCGTGGTGCCGCGGTTGAAACGCTCGTCACGCACGGTGATGGTGAGGTCTTCGGGCGTCGGCGCAGTGCGGGCGGTGGCGGTATCGATGGGGAGGGGGGCGTTCATGTCCTGCTCCGTGATTAACTTACATCAGTGTAAGTAAGCGATACTGACATAGATGTCAATAAGGGTCGCCGGAGCGCTTCCCCTGCCAGCCGCAATGGTTTACCGCTTCGTGGCAATGACCACCAGGAAACGTCTTTCGCCCGAGGAATCGCGGCTCGCAGCGCTGGAAGCGGCGCGCTCGCTGCTGATCGAAACCGGGCCGCAATCGGTCACGCTCAAGGCCGTGGCGACGCGGATCGGGCGCACGCACGCGAACCTGCTGCACCACTTCGGATCCGCCGCAGGTCTGCAGAAGGCGCTGGCCGGGCACCTTGCCGAGGCGGTCTGCGCGACCATCGCCGATGCCGTGCGCGCCAGCCGCGCAGGGCTGGGCCATCCGCGCGAAGTGGTGGACCTCGCCTTCGACGCCTTCGACAAGGAAGGGGCCGGCGCGCTTGCTAGCTGGATGATCCTGACCGGCAATGAAGACGCGCTGACGCCCATCGTGGAAACCATCCACGAACTGGTCGACGAGATCGCGCCCGAAGAGGCCGTGCACGGTGGTTCGCCGACGCAGGTTCACGAGGAAACGTTGGCGCTGGTCCTGATGGCCATGGGCGATGCGCTGATCGGCAGCGCGCTTTCGCGTTCGCTCGGCCTGCCCGAAACGGCTGCCCGCGACCGCGCCGAGCGGATGCTTGTCCGCTCGCTCGAGGCGGTCGCGACCAAGCCCTAGCTAGCGATCGGCGCTCGGGTCTTTCCAGCCCGGCAGGTCCAGCTTTCCTTCCGCCAGCCTGGCCTCCACGCCCGCGATTTCCTGCGCGCGTTCGGGGCCTGCGCCTTCCTTGATTGCGGCAAGCGCGCGGCCGAAGGCTTCCTTCATCGCCTCGTCCGCATCGACAGCCACTTCGGGCACGACGCCGACGTGCTCCCAATTGGTGCCGGTAACCGGATTGACCGCGCGCCCGGTGGGGATGAAGGCGGCAAAGCCGTGCCCCAACGGCACCATCATGCCGGGATTTGCGCCGCCGCCCGTCGTCTCGCCCACGAGCGTGCCGCGCTTCTGCGTCTGGATGTCGTAGGCGAATTCCTCGCCGCCCGAGAAGGTATAGTCCGAAGTGAGGACGAACAGCGGGCCGGTGAACCGCGTTTCCACGCTCTGGTTGGTCCAGAATTCGCGCGTGCGGTCCTCCAAGCGGTTGTAGATGCTGTTGATATGACGCACGTCGCCCTTGGCGAACAGGTGGCTGGCGAGCTGCGCCACCGCAGCCGGATCGCCGCCGCCATTGGCGCGCAGGTCGATCACCATCGCATCGCTGCCGTGAAGCAATTGCATTGCCGCCTCGTAAGCCGGGGCGACACCTTCGGGCGGGCCGAAGAAGCGGATATCGAGATAGCCGACATTGCCGGGCAGGCGGGCGGTGCGGAAGATCCCGTAGCCGTTGGCTGCCATTTCCCGCTGCATCTCGGCGACCTCCTCCTCGCTGTGGTGGTTGGGGTCGCCCCCTTGGGGCGGAGCGAAGCCGGGTATGTAGCGCACCTGCAGGTGGCGGTCGTTGCCCGCGGCGCGCAGGTCGGTGCGGAGCGCTTCGGCAAAGCTGCCAGCGGTCCCGTGGTCGCGATAGGCACCCGCGCGCGACTTTTCGAGCAGGGCCTGCGCGGCCTGTTCGCCCACATCGGGGAAGACGTATTTGCCGATCAGCGCTTCGCCGAGAGCCTCGACCACTTCGGCGCGGGCGGCTTCGGGGACCGCAGGGTCGTCGGTTTCCTGCGCAGCCGCCAGCTGGGGCGTCAGGGCAAGGGCGATGGCAGGCAGTATCGATATTCGCATTCGCGAACCTCCTCGGTGCATCCCGGTCATCCCCGCCGGATGCCTGCACCGAAGCGGAATGCGCGACTATCAGTCCTCGACGAATGCCTTACCGAGCCAGACCGGAACGAGGGCCGGATCGATGTCCGACACCCGCAAGTGGTCGATGGCGAGCGCGAGTTCCGGATGCGCTGCCTTGCGCCGCTTTTCGTCGGAGTGTTCCAGCGCCACCACAACCAAGCGGCGGTTCACCTTGCTACGCCAGTTCATGCGCGCGGTGTTTTCCTGCCCGATGTAGCAGCCCTTGTCGAAAGCGACGCCGTTCAGCTCGGCCGCATTGGTCTCCAGCCACAGGATATCGCCCAGCTCCGCGCGGCCTTCCGGCACGCCTAGTGCAAGGCGATGGGCGCGGTAGGCATCGTCCGCCGCTTCGTCGCTGTCGCCGACAGGGGCAATCCAGCGCTGGCCGAGCGAGGCAAGGCGCGGGTCGGCGGCCCCGCCATCGCCCGCTTCCTTCTGCCAATGCACGCCGAGGCCGGGATCGACCGCGATGTCGATCTTGCGGCGCAGGCGGTAGAGCGAGAGGCGTTTCACCAGTTCTTCTGCCAGCGTGGCCTCGCAATCGAGCAGCAACTGGCCGTCCGGGGCAGGCCAGACGAACATGTCGAACAGGGTCTTGCCCTGCGGGGTTAGCAGCGCGGCATAGACCGGCAGCGCCTTGGTCACGTCATTGGTCAGCAGCCCCTGCAGGAAGGCGGCAACATCCTCTCCCTCCTCACGCGGGGTGAGGCGGACGAGGGCACGATCGAACAGGCGGCTTGCGGTCATGGGTGACAGATAGGTCGCCCGGCGGCATAGGCAACCGCATGGTCGAATCGCTGACAATCCGCCGCCCTGACGACTGGCACCTGCATTTTCGCGATGGCGACACGATGCGCGCCGTCGTGCCGCATACCGCGCGCCAGTTCGCCCGCGCGATCGTGATGCCGAACCTCTCGCCGCCGGTGACGACCACCGCGCTGGCCGCCGCCTATTGCGAACGCATTATGGGCGCGGTGCCGGAAGGGGTGAGTTTCACCCCGCTGATGACCGCCTATCTCACCGACAATATCGATGCAGGCGACCTGGCCGCCGGTTTTGCCGATGGCGTGCTGACCGCGACCAAGCTCTATCCGGCCGGCGCGACGACCAATTCCGCGCACGGCGTGACCGACATCGCGAATATCGCAGGCGTGCTGGAAAAGATGGCCGAGATCGGGATGCCGCTGTGCGTCCACGGCGAGGTCACCCATGCCGATATCGATATCTTCGACCGCGAGGCCGTGTTCATCGAGCGCGTGCTCCAGCCGCTGGTCGACCGCCTGCCCGAACTGAAGGTGATTTTCGAGCACATCACCACCCGCCAGGCGGTGGAATTCGTCGATGCCGCGGGCCCGAACATCGCTGCGACCATTACGCCGCAGCACCTCCACATCAACCGCAATGCCATGCTGGTCGGCGGTATCCGCCCGCACATGTACTGTCTGCCCGTCGCCAAGCGCGAGGAACACCGGCTGGCGCTGCGCAAGGCGGCCACGGGCGGTTCGGCCAAGTATTTCCTCGGCACAGACAGCGCGCCGCACCATCGCGGCGCCAAGGAAAGCGACTGCGGCTGTGCCGGCATTTTCAACGCGCCCTATGCGCTGGAAAGCTATGTCACCGTGTTCGACGAGGAAGGCGCGCTCGACCACTTCGAGGGTTTTGCCAGCCTCAACGGTCCGGCTTTCTACGGCCTGCCGGTGAACGAAGGCACGGTGACGCTGGAAAAGGTCCCGGTCGAAGTCCCGGCAGAAGTTGATGGCGGCGGCGCGGCCATCGTGCCGTTCCACGCGGGCGAAACGCTCAGCTGGCGGCTGGCGTCCTAGAACGCGACCACAGGTCCCAGACGAAGATCGCCGCTGCCGCCCAAATGCAGGCGAAACAGGCGGCCTGCGCGGGTTTCAGCTGCTCTCCGAAGACGGTCAGGCCCAGCACGAAGACGATGCTGGGCGCCAGGAACTGGATGAAGCCGAGCGTCGAATAGGGCAGCTTGCGCGCGGCGATGGCGAACAGCAGCAGCGGGAAGGCGGTCAGCGCGCCGCCCAGCATGATGGCGGCGGCAAGGCCGTAGCTCTGCGTGAAGGACGAGCCCGCGGGCGTTCCGGCGTAGTACCAGGCGACCCCGGCGGCTGGCACGGTCAGCAGGATGGATTCGATGGTCAGGCCGGGCAGGGCGCCCACGTCCACCTGCTTGCGGATGAGGCCGTAGGTTCCGAAGCTGAGCGCCAGCGTCAGGCTGATCCACAAGGTCGTCAGCGCGCCTGCAAGCAGGAGCGAAACCCCAACGGCGGCAAGGCCGACCGCGATCCACTGCGCGCGGCTCAGCCGTTCGCCCAGCACCAGAGTGCCGAGGAGGACGTTCACCAGCGGGTTGATGTAATAGCCGAGGCTGGCCGCGTAGACATTGCCCTGTTGGATCGCCCAGACATAGACCACCCAGTTGACCGCGATCAGCGTGGCGCTGGCGAGCAGCAGGAGCATGACCTTGGGGGTGGCGAAGGCGCGCACCAGCTGGTCGATTTGCTTGCGCGCGGCCACGATCACGAGGCACAGCGGCAGCGTCCACAGGATGCGCCAGCCGACGAATTCGAAGGCCGGAACTTCGCGCACCAGGATTAGGTAGAGCGGCAGGAAACCCCAGATCAGATAGGCGCTGAAGGCTGACAAAAGCCCCGATCGGCGCTGGTCTGATGCTGTCGTGTCCATGAACGATTTGCGCCTAGGCGCGCCCCATCCGGGCCGCAAGCTTCAATTCGTCCGGCAAAGCTGCACGGCTCGTCGAAACTGTCGTTTGCTGACAGCGCGGTTGCAAACCGTTCAGAATGCGAAGCGTATTCCTGAACGACATCGACGCCCCCGAGTCGAAAATGATCGCCTGATAAGACCAAGGAAACGAACTATGGCACACCTTCTCAAGACTGCTTCGCTGGCCATCGCCGCCACCGGCCTGACCCTGTCCATGCCCGCATCGGCCGCTGTCCCGGCCCATGCCGCGCCGCAGGCCCACGCCCATGCCGCCTCCATCGCAGGCGACATGACCTACGAACACGGCAAGAAGCGCAAGCACTGGAAGCGCCATCACAATGACCGTTATGACGACTATCGCGGCAGCTACCGCGAAGCGCGCCCCTATTACATGGGTTACGACCGCGATTATGGCCAGCCGGTTTACCGCGACACCCGCGTCTGGCGCGGCCGCGACGGGCGCTATTACTGCGAACGCGAGAACGGCACCACCGGCCTGCTGGTCGGCGCAGGGGTCGGCGCGCTGATCGGCCACGAAGTCGCCGGTCGCGGCGATCGCACCCTCGGCGCGATCCTCGGCGGTGCGGCAGGCGCGCTGCTCGGCCGCACCATCGACCGCTCGAACACCCGCTGCGGCTGAGACCAATTTAACCAGCTACCGGTCGTGCCCACCCGCGGCCGATAGCGCGATCCCTCCTGGGTCGTGTCGGGCGCCGTCCGCCTCCTCGCAAAGAAGGAGCGGGCGGCGCCCATTTCACGTGTCGGGTTCCGGTTGTCCCGCAATGGCGCAGCTTGCTGGCGCATATGGCTTTTTGGTGCGCGCGCGGCCATTACGGCGGCAAATACGTGCCGGAGATGCCGAAATGAAACTGCGCCCATTCGCCCCGATCGCCATGGTCGTCGCCCCGATTGCCCTGCTTGCCGCCTGCCAGAACGGTGAGGATGCGGGCGAGGCCGGCGATGACATGAACGCGGCGAGCGAGGCTGCGCTGGGCGACAATCTCGCCACCGATCCCGACATGGCGGGCACCAGCGAAGCCAATGCCGCGCTGTCGGGTACCGGCAACCAGAACGTGCCGAAGATCGACACCTCGCCCCGTGCGATCGAGGCTGCACGCACCCGCGCTGCAGAACTCGTCGGCGGCAGCGCCAACATGGACGCAGCGCCCACGCCGCGCCGCCTGTCAGAAGATGCTGCCGATACCGCTGCCATGGTGAAGGCAGCCCGCGCCATGCAGTCCGCCAATGGCGGCAATTGCTTCGAGGCGGTCAGCTATTCCGCGTCCTGGGCGGCCAAGCTGCCGGCCGAATTCCCGGTCTACCCGCGCGGCAACACGGTCGAGGCGGCGGGGACGGACGAACGCTCCTGCGCGCTGCGCGCCGTCACTTTCCGCACCGGCGTGCCGAAGAACGACGTACTGGCCTTCTATGTCACCCGTGCCAATGACGCGGGCTACAGCGTGGAACACGTGGTGAAAGGCGGCGACAACGTGCTGTCCGCCACCAAGGGCAACAGCGCGATGGTGGTCTATGCCCGCGACCTGCCCGGCGAGGTCACCGAAATCGACCTCGTCACCAGCAAGCGCTGAGCCGAACCTATCAGCCGTCCTTGAGGCCGACGCCGATGCTGGCGCGCGGCTGGTCCATTTCCGTACTCGCCACCGGATAGGCGCAGTAGTCGGCCGCGTAATAGGCGGCCGGGCGATGGTTGCCCGACAGGCCCACGCCGCCGAAGGGTGCTGCAGATGATGCGCCGTTGGTCGGGCGGTTCCAGTTGAGGATGCCCGCGCGCGCTTCGAACCAGAAACGCTCGAAATCTTCCGGCTTGCCCCCGACCAGCGAGGCTGAGAGGCCGTAGCGCGTGTTGTTCGCCTCGGCGATGGCGGCATCGAAATCGGGCACGCGGATGACCTGCAGCAGTGGGCCGAACAGCTCGATATCGGGGCGCTCGGACATCTCGGTCGCATCGATGATCGACGGCGAAAGGAACGGCAGGTTCTCGTCCGGCCGCTTCATGTGCATCAGCGGCTTGCCGCCGCGGCTGATCAGCGCGACGAAGCTTTCGGACAACAGGTCGGCGGTCTGGTTGTCGATGACGCAGCCCATGAAGGGCTGGGGATCGGCAAAGGGCTGGTCGACGATCAGCTTTTCCGCCAGCTGCTTCACTGCCGGGACGATCTTGTCGTACATGCTGTCGACGACCACGAGCCGCCGCGCAGCCGTGCAGCGCTGGCCGGCGGTGGTGAAGGCCGACTGGATGATCGTTGCCGCCGCATCGTCGATCTTGGGCGTATCGAGCATGACGATCGGGTTGTTGCCGCCCATTTCCAGCGCCACGATCTTGGCCGGGTTGCTGGCAAGCTTGCGGTTGATCGCGATGCCTGCGCGTGCGGAACCGGTGAACAGCACCCCGTCGACATGGGCGTGTTCGACCAGCGCCTTGCCTTCTTCGGGACCGCCGATGAGGCACTGCACCACGCCTTCGGGAATGCCCGAGGCGTTGAAGCACTTCACCAGGAATTCGCCCACGGCCGGCGTCTTCTCGCTCGGCTTGAAGATCACGACATTGCCCGCGATCAGCGCCGGGACGATGTGTCCGTTCGGCAGGTGTGCAGGGAAGTTGTAGGGGCCGAGCACGGCCATCACGCCATGCGGCTTGTGACGTAGCGCGGCTGTGCCTTGCAGCGCGCTGTTGAGCTTCTTCTGGCCGGTCCGCTCGGCATAGGCGGTCTTGGAGATTTCGACCTTTGCGATGACGGCCTCGACCTCGGTCTTGGCTTCCCACAGGGGCTTGCCGCTTTCGCGCGCGATCAGTTCGGCAAAGGGTTCGGCCTGCTTGCGGACCTCGTTCGCGAAGCGGCGCATCAGTTCGATGCGCTGGCCCACGGGTTCGCGCGCCCAGCTGTCGCGGACCGACAGGGCCTTTTCGACGGCCTGTTCGACGTTGCCGATCCGGCCGCGCCACAGTTCCTTGCCGGTGGCCGGTTCGGTCGAAATCATTTCGGCTTGCGACACTTCGTTCCCTTCCTGCGCCGACGCGGCGTCTCCGCTGGCGCCTATGTGCCAGCCGCGCTGGCGCGTCAAATCGAGTTTAGCTTTCGCCTCGCGGCAAATGTCCTGCGGCAATCGGGGCGGGCCCGTGCGCATCACCCATGCTGCGCAGCGCGGCGATCTTGTCGTCGAGCGGGCCCCAGTCGTCGTCCCTGTCGATGGCCGACCAGATTTCCTCGACCTCCTCGACCAACATGGACTGGGGGGTATCTGCGGACCAGTATTCGTGGGCGTCTTCGACCGGCTCGTATCCGGCAAAGGCTTGCGCCAGATCGCCTGCCGTGTTCCGGCCACCGCGGTGACGGAAGAAGAAGGCGTCCGGCTGCACGCCGCTTGCGCTCATATGGGCCTCGCAGGCACCGACCAGCCGCGCATCGGCTTCCGCACCCCGGCTTTGGAGACCCAGTCGCCAGCACCAGCGCCGCGCCACCGCTTCCATGTAGAGCGGGCCGAAGCGCTCCATCGCGGCAATCAGCGGCGGTGCATCGGCAATCAGCCGCAGGGCAACCGCGAACTGCCCGCAGTTCCAGTGCAATGCCTCGGGCTGGCGACCGAAGGCATAAAGGCCCGCATGGTCGAAATAGGCGGCGGTGAAGCCCGGCTCCCATTTCGGCAGGAAGCGCCAGGGGCCATAATCGAAGCTTTCGCCCGACACGTTCATATTGTCGGTGTTGAGCACGCCGTGGACGAAACCGGCGACCATCCAGCTTGCCGCGAGATCGGCCAGCCGCTCGACGACGAGGTGCATCAGGCGCACTGCCGGCTCGTCGCGCCCGGGGGCATCGGCAGGTGGCGGCGGGCCGGGGAACTGCGCGAGGCAATAGTCGACCAGCGCTTCCATGTGCTCGCGCTCTTCAAGGGCCAGCAGGCGCTGCAAGGTGCCGATACGCACGTGTCCGTGGCTGAGCCGCGTCATGACGGCAGAGCGCGTCGGAGACGGCTCGTCATTGCGCCACAGCTCCTCGCCCGTCTCGACCACGCTGAAGGTCTTAGAGGTGTTCACGCCGAGCGCCTCGAGCATTTCGGTGGCGAGGATTTCGCGCACCGCGCCCTTCAGCGTCAGGCGCCCGTCGCCGTCGCGGCTCCACGGCGTCTGGCCCGAACCCTTGGTGCCGAGATCGAGGAGGCGGCCGGCCCCGTCGCGCAGCTGGGCGAACAGGAAGCCGCGCCCGTCGCCGATCTGCGGGTTGTAAACGCGGAACTGGTGGCCGTGATAGCGCAGCGCCAACGGCTGCGGCAAATTGTCGGGCAGCGGATCGAATCGCCCGAAATGGCGCGTCCACTCCTCGTCCGACAAATCCGCCAGCCCCACGGCGGCGGCCCAGCGGTCGTTGCGAAAGCGCAGGCGCGCGGCGGGAAAATCGGCTGCCCTGACCGGATCGGCGAGCCAGCCGGCCAGCTCCGTCACGGGGGTGTCGGGGCGGTAGGCGGATGGTTCGGGCGCGCTGGGCATCTCCGACGAGATGAGGGTCCGCAACGACAGGTGCAAGTCGTCTCTCGAAATTTGCTGCACAAGCCGCTACCGCGCTTTCCATGGATAGCGAATTCAGCGAGCGCAGCTGGCAAAGCGCCGAGGGCCTGACCCTCTATTTCCGCGATTACGGCGAGGCGAACGAACGTCCGCCCGTGCTCTGCCTCCACGGCCTGACCCGCAACAGCCGCGATTTCGAAGGCGTTGCCCCCTATATCGCGAGCAAGGGCTGGCGGGTGATCGTCCCCGACATGCGCGGCCGCGGCAAGAGCGATTACGCCGAAGACAGCGCGACCTATGCAGTGCCCAACTATATCGGCGACGTGCTGGGCCTGTTGCAGCAGGAAAAGATCGAGCGTTTCGTGTCGGTCGGCACCTCGATGGGCGGGCTGATGACCATGCTGATCGCGCAGGCCATGCCGCAGCTGATCGCAGGTGCGCTGCTCAACGACATCGGCCCGGTGGTCGATCCCTCGGGCATCGACAAGATCCGGACCTATCTCGGGCAGGGACGCAGCTTCCCGACCTGGATGCACGCTGCCCGCGCGCTGGAGGAAGTGCACGGCGCGGCGCACCCGTCCTTCGATACCGAGGACTGGATCGCCATGGCCAAGCGCGGGATGACCCTGTGCAACAACGGCCGCATCGCCTTCGACTACGACATGAAGATCGCAGAACCCTTCAACGCCGCGGACGAGAACGCCGTGCCGCCGGACCTGTGGCCCGGTTTCGAGGCGCTGGCTGCCAAGCCCCTGCTGCTGGTGCGCGGCGGCCTGTCGAACCTGCTGCCGGAAGAAGCCTTTGCGGAAATGCAGCGCCGTGCGCCTGCCGCCGATGCGGTAACGGTGCCCGATGCGGGCCACGCCCCGACGCTCGACGAGCCGGAAGTCCGTTCGGCCATCGATTCGCTGCTCGCCAGCATCCGATGAGCCGCAGCGCCGGCGGCGGCGTGCCGCGCGTCCTCCACCTGCAGTCGACCTTCGCCGCAGGCGGCAAGGAACGGCGCACGGTCGAACTCATCAACGCCTTCGGGCGCGGCCTGCACCACACGATCGTGTCGGCAGAGCCTGACCGGCTGGAAGCGGCGGAAGGCATCGACCGCAACATTCCTGTCGTCCTCCAGCCTGATTTCCCCAGCCTCAAGGGCACGCCGCTGCCCGGCAGGCTGATGAAGATCGCTCGGGCGATGAAGGATTACGACCTCGTCCTGACCTACAACTGGGGCGCGATGGATGCGGTCATGGCACACACCATGTTCTCCGAAGCGCTGACGCTGCCGCCGCTGATCCATCACGAGGACGGCTTCGACGAGAGCGAGCTGTACAAGCGCAAGCGCAGCCGCACCTGGTACCGCCGCGTTGCGCTGGGCAAGGCGTCGGGCCTCGTGGTCCCGTCGGAAACGCTGGAGGAAATCGCGCTGGTCGACTGGCAGCAGCCGCTCGGCCGCGTGAAGCGCATTCCCAACGGGATCGACACCAAGGCCTTCGCCATGCGGCCCAAGCCCGAAGCTTTCCGCCTGATCAAGCGCAAGGGCGAGAAATGGGTCGGCACGCTCGCCGGGCTGCGCAAGGTCAAGAACCTGCCCGCGCTGGTGCGCGCCTTCGCCCCGATGCGCGAGGAATGGCATCTCGTCATCATCGGCGAGGGGAGCGAGCGCGATGCCATCCAAACGGAAATCGACCGGCTGGGCATCAACCATCGTGTCCATCTGCCGGGTTCCGTGAAGGACCCGTCGCGCGTCATCGGCCTGTTCGACATGTTCGCCCTGTCGAGCTCGTCCGAGCAGTTCCCGCTGTCGGTGATCGAGGCGATGGCCGCAGGCCTGCCCGTGGTGGCCCCTGCAGTGGGCGACATCCCGCATATCGTCTCGGACGAGAATCGCGAATTCCTGAGCGCGCCCGGCAACGAGGACGATCTGTCCGCCCTGATGCGCGCGCTCGCCGATAACGAGAAGGCCCAGAAGGCCATCGGGGAAGCCAACCGTGCCCGTGCGCAGGCGCAGTTCGACCGCGAACGGATGGTCGCCACCTACCGCCGGCTCTACTCCAGCGCGATGCGGCGCGAATTCTGAGCGCGCCTGCGCGTTTCATCACCCGTTCACCCGTCGGGGGACAGGCATGCGCCATGGCCGCTCAAGCATTGCCCTTGCCCCTCGCTATGCCTAAAGACCCGCCTTCACATTTGCCTTGAATGGAGCACGCGCCGCAGTGGCCCGCACACCCAAGACCGACCTGACCCGCGAGGAAAAGAAAGCCCGCGCCGACGCAGCCGAGCAAGAAGCCCTGCTGCGCGAGGTGGACGATGCCGTCCGCCAGGGCGATTTCGAAAGCTTCGCGACCAGCTACGGCAAGCCGCTGCTGGGCGTGCTGATAGCCGGCCTCGCGGCCTTCGGCGGCTATCTTTGGTGGGACAACCAAAACGAGCAGAAGATGGAGGCGCAGTCCGAAGCGCTCGTCGTCGCGCTCGACCAGCTGGAAGCGGGCAACAATGCCGCCGCGCTGGAAAAGCTGAACAGCATGGAAGGCGAAGGCACGGCCGTAATTTCCGCCAAGCTGCTGCGCGCAGGCCTTGCATCGGAAGCGGGCAATGACGCGGAAGCGGTGAAGCTTTTCGGCGAAGTCGCCGACGATGAAAGCGCGCCCAAGGTCATGCGCGACATGGCGCTGCTGCGCCGCGTGACGCTGCAATACGACGATCTCGAACCGGCCGAAGTCATCGCCGCGCTCAAGCCGCTGGCGACGCCCGGCGAGCCGCTGTTTGCCAGCGCGGGCGAAATCGTCGCCCATGCCTATCTCGCGCAGGGCAAGCGCGCCGAAGCCGGCGCCCTGTTCGGCCAGATCGCACGTGCCGAGGGCACGCCCGAAGGTACCCGCTCCCGGGTCCTGAACATGGCAGGCATCCTCGGCGTGGATGCCGTGGACGATGTCGAGAAGCTGCTCGATTCGCAGCGTATCGACCCGCAGGCCGAAGCCCAGCAGCCGGCTGCCGAATAATCGAATAGACGGGATGAAGATGAGCCAGACCAACGCAAAACCCTATCTGCGCGGCGCACTCGTCGCCGCGATCGCCCTCGGCCTGTCGGCCTGCAGCGGCGGACTGTTCGGCGGCGGGGACGGCAAGAAGACCACGCCGACCGTCGGCAAGCGCGAACCCATCCTGTCGCGCATCACCACGGGCGCAGAAGTCGATCCGGCGCTGGCCGGCGTTTCGGTGGTCCTGCCGCCGGCTCAGACCAATGCCGAATGGGGCCAGGCCGGCGGTACTGCCAGCAAGAGCTACGGCCACCTTGCCCTTTCGCAGGCACCCACGCGGGCCTTCACTGTCAGCGTGACCGGCGCGGACAACCGCCGCCGCCTCGGCGCTGCGCCGGTGATCGGCAACGGCAAGCTTTATGCCGTCGGCACCGACGGCCGCGTCTCGGCCTTCGATGCGCAGACCGGCGCACGCAGCTGGAGCTACCAGACCCAGCTGAGCGACGACACGCGCCCCTCCGCATTCGGCGGCGGCGTCAGCTATTCGAACGGCACGGTCTACGGCACCGACGGGGCAGGCAATGTCTTCGCCCTCAACGCCCAGACCGGCGCGGAACTCTGGAAGGTCAAGCCGGGCGGCCCGCTGCGCGGATCGCCGACGCTCGCCTTCGACAACGTCTTCGTCATGACGCAGGACAACCTGCTCTTTGCCCTCAATGCCGCTGACGGCAGCATCCAGTGGGACGAATCGGGTTCGACCACCATGGCCGGCGTCTTCGGTGTTGCCGCGCCTGCCGCAGGGCAGGGCACGGTCGTGGCCGGTTACACCTCGGGCGAACTGATCGCTTACCGTTACGAGAACGGCCGCAGCCTGTGGGCCGACGCCCTTGCGCGCACCTCAATCTCGACGCAGGTCGGTGCGCTGTCGGACATCGACGCCGACCCGATCATCGACAACGGCCGCGTCTATGCGCTCGGCCAGGGCGGTCGCATGGCGGCCTACGAACTGGTGACCGGCCAGCGCCTGTGGGAACTCAACGTCGCAGGTATCTCGACCCCCGCGATCGCCGGTGAATGGATCTTCGCCCTCACCGACGATGCGCGCCTGATCGCCATCCAGCGCGGGACCGGCAAGGTCCGCTGGCTGACGCAGATGGCCCGCTATCGCGACGAAGAGGACAAGAAGGGCCCGATCTTCTGGCAAGGCCCGGTGCTTGCCGGCGGCCAGCTGTGGGCGGTCAATTCGGAAGGCGAAATCTGGCGCATCAGCACGGGCGAAGGTTCGGCCACGCTGTTCACCGAGCTCGACGCCGACATCAGCCTGCCGCCGATCGTGGCGAACAACACGCTCTACGTCCTCGACGACAGCGGCACGATCACCGCTTTCCGGTAAGGCGCGATAGTTTTCGCACCGTTTACCATTGCCGCGCTATAGGGCGGGGCAATGGACAGGAACCTACCCGTACCGGACCGCCGTCCGACCAGCGACGTCTCGCCAGCCGTAGGGCTGGTGGGGCTGTTCGCGCTGCTCGCATGGGTATGGATCGCCCGCGACTGGGCGGGCATCGCCGATTTCTGGAACCTGCCCGGCCCGCGCGAGCCGATGGTCGGCCCCAATGCGGCCATCGCAGGTCTCGTATTCATCACCATCCCGATGGTCGCCTGGTCGGTATTCGTCGACAAGGTGCATCGGCGCCCCTCCACCGGGATCGACTGGTCGCTGGCAAAGACGCGCAAACCGGACCTCGAGGCATCGCTGACCAAGATCGCCGGCCTGTGGGCCACATGGGCGATCCTCGTCGCGCTGTTCTGCCTGTGCCGCTGGTACTGGAGCGGGAACTACGTCTACGCGCTCAAGGTCCTTGCCGTCATGGGCGCGGCCATGGTGGTGCTGTCGGTGCCCTATGTCCTGTGGCTCGATCGCGTGATGAAGAACCCGCGCGACCACGCATGGCATTTCGGTGCGATGCTGTTCATGCGCGACGACTGGGATGCGGGCGAGGTTAAGAAGCACTGGCGTGCCTGGATCATCAAGGGCTTCTTCGGCGCCTTCATGATCTCCATCGTGCCGGTGAACTTCGCCAATGTGGTGAATGCCGACCTCTATGAATTCCTGAGCAATCCGGTCGTCTTCGCGGTCGTGCTGATCAATTTGCTGTTCCTCGTCGACGTGATGGTCGGCGCGGTCGGCTACATCGTGACGCTGCGCCCGCTCGATGCGCATATCCGTTCGGGCAACCCCTTCCTCGGCGGCTGGCTGGCCGCGCTGGTCTGCTATCCGCCGTTCGTCTGGGGCATCCTCGGCAACGGTCAGGTGATGAGCTACGAGCACAATGTCGGGCAGTGGCACTACTGGCTCGATGGCAACCAGGCGGTGCTGTGGATTTGGGCGGGTGTGCTGGTCTTCCTGACCGCGGTCTATGCCTGGGCGACCTTCGCTTTCGGCATCCGCTTTTCCAACCTCACCTATCGCGGTGTGCTGACGAACGGGCCCTACCGCTTCACGCGGCATCCGGCCTATTTGTCGAAAAACCTGTTCTGGTGGTGCAGCGTGATGCCGTTTCTCGTGGTCAACGGCAGCATGACCGATGCCATCCGCAACACCTTCTTCCTGCTGTGCGTGAACGGCATCTACTACTGGCGCGCTCGCACGGAAGAGGCGCACCTGCTGGCAGAGGACGAGAAGTACCGCGAATATTACGCTTGGATGGGGGCAAACGGGCTGATTACCGCGCCGCTGTCACGGCTGACCCGCCTGTTTACTCCGCGCGCCGGTGCTGCGGCGGCCCAGCCGGCGGAATAGGTCAGCCGAGCGGCTCGCCCTCGTCGGTTTCATAGACCCTGAGTTCGCGCGACACGGGCGGGTTGGCCGCCATCACGCCGCGAAATTCGGCCATGTGGGCCGACTGTCCATGGGCGGCCAACGCATCGCGGTCGCGCCAGCGTTCGAACAGGATCAGCGTGTCGGGATCGGCAAGGTCCTCGGCGAAGGCATAGTCGAGGCAGCCATCTTCCGCGCGGCTGGCACGGACCATCTCGACCATCGCCTTGCGGGTGGCGGCGTCCATCGGCTTGCCCAGCTTGATCGTGCCGTTTATCTGGATCATCGCCGTCCTCCTTCGCTCAGAAACTGTATTTGTAGACCCGGGTGATGTCCCCGTTCCATTCGCCATTATAGCGGTCGAGCAGGACCTGCGCAGGCACCTTGCCGCTGCGCACGATCTCGTCGAGCGTTTCGAGGAAGCCGGTCTCGTTATCACCCGAGGTGTTGAGCTTGGCCCGCGCGGTCAGGCCGGCACGCGCCACGGCGAGCACTTCCTTTGCCAGGTCGCGCAGCTTGCCGCCGCCCGGGATGGGTGCGTC